>JAJRXV010000004.1 GCA_024276115.1 Deltaproteobacteria bacterium | reverse complement strand
CGGTATAGCTTCTCACCTACATCCTCGATAAAGAGGATCTTCCCATCAGTGTCTATCTCGTGGCTCGTCATCAGCGACGACTGAATTATTGTGAGGTTACCACCGGTTACGTACGCTTTCGTACAGCCCGGCAGGAGCGTTTTTAGTCCGGTTATCTTTGTCGGTGATATATTGCCGCTGAGAGTTTTTAGGAAAAGCTCAAGCGATTCGGACGCCATATCGTTGGTAAGCTCGGTGACAAACGGCCCGAAGAAGAGATCGCACTGCGTGTTGTTCTGAAGGTAGAAGAGCAGGGAGCATACGTCGCTAGCCCCGATGAATATCTTCGGGTTCGCCTGTATCAGCTCATGGTCGAGCAGGTCGATTATCCGCGCTGTTCCATACCCGCCTCGCGCGCACATGATTACATCTACATCTTTGTTGGTGAACATCGCGTTCAGATCATGCGCCCGCCCTTCATCGCTACCGGCAAAATATCTCAACCGATCAAATATGATATTGCTGTAAAGTGTCCTGATGCCGAGCGAATTAAGAAACTTGATTGACGCGTCGAATTTTTCGGGGTTAAAATGCGAGCCGGGCGCGCATATCCCTATTGTGACTTTTTTACCTTCCACTCTGTACCCCCTCCTCCAAATTCAAAACGTATCACTCAAAAACGCTAATGTCAAGCTTGGAAGATAGCGCCACTGATAAAAAAAAAGGGGGAGTGTATATACACTCCCCCTTGAGAATCGTCATTACAACAACAAACTATATTTTGTAGTCTTCCTTCTTCTTGTACGACTCCATAAGGAACTTAGCGACTTCGGGGCGTGAAAACTCCGGTGGTGGAGTTTTGCCTTCCTCTAACATCGCGCGTACTTTTGTGCCTGATAGCGATATGTGATCGTCCGCGCCGTGTGGGCATGTTTTGTACGATGACATCTGACCGCATTTTTTGCAGAAAAATGTGTAATCGAAGAAGAGCGGTGTGATACCGATCTCTTCCCGACCGTACTCGTCGAAGATGTAGTGCGCGTCGAAGGAGCCGTAGTAACTTCCGACACCCGCGTGATCCCTACCGACGATGAAGTGTGTGCATCCGTAGTTTTTTCGGATAAGCGCGTGGAATATCGCCTCTTTAGGACCAGCGTAACGCATTGCCGCGGGCAGAAGCACCAGCGCGGTACGATCCTTCGGGAAATAGTTTTCGAGTACCAACTCGTAGCAGGTCATCCGCACATCCGCAGCGACATCGCCTTTTTTTGTGGCGCCAACTAACGGTTGGAGCAGCAGCGCGTCAACTACCTCAAGCGCGCACTTCTGGATATACTCATGCGCTCTGTGGATCGGGTTTCTGGTCTGGAATCCGACTATTCTCTTCCAACCCTTGTCGGCGAACAGTTTTCTTGACTCCGCCGGATCAAGCCGGTATTCGTTGTAATCTTCATACTTACGTCTCTTTATGAGTGTTATCTCACCACCAATGAGGACATCGTTCATCTCATACAAATAAGCGACACCCGGGTGCTCCTTATCATCGGTGCCGTACACCTTGAGCGCTTCTTTCTCACGGTCGATAGAGAATTTTTCAGCGACATCTATTACCCCTATCACTTCGTTTTCATCGTTGACCAGCGCCGCGAAACTACCGGCCTGCAATGATTCCGCCTTCTCTTTTGTTACCGCTAGCGTGATCGGTATTGTCCAGGGAAGTCCGTTCGCAAGTCTCTGGTTATCTAAAACGCTGTCATAGTCCTCCTTGCACATAAATCCTGTGAGTGGACTGAACGCGCCGACCGCTATCATTTCTACGTCTGATATCTCTCTGTCAGACAGCTCTATCTTTACGTAACTACTCGCCTTCTCCGCTATTTCATCTTTCAGCCTTACATCTGCTACTCTGTTAACTAAAGTACCGCCATGCGGTTTAATCTGATTCATTTACTTCCTCCTATACGAAAATTAAGTAGTGATATTACACTAAATAAAAATAAAAATCAATAGTAAAATAGTAGATAATATATTTATTTTCGCACAGGGTATTTTCTACTGTTTTAGTGCGGTATTAACGCGCTGATATTGTTGGGGGTTATCGTATTGGACTGCTGTTTGTTAAGCAGTCTTTCAACATCCTGGATAGCTTTTAGCAGGGTTGGGTTGCCCGGATTATAGGTATATTGCCCAATCCACCTTAGGGGGGATTCCCCCTAAACTCCCGAACATCGCGATGCTGGTCGCCCCCCCCCTTTTTTTTACGGGTACTTACAGCGATGGCTTTTTCGAAAACAGGGAGAATTCTCTATTTGGCAACAGTCCCTTAAGAGGCAGGACGTCGCTTACTTATTGGTGCTGTCTACCGGGTTTGCTTTCAACTTCTCTATCCTGTCAAGCCGCCCAGCAAGCATTTCTGCGATTATTATACCGGTGTCAGAGCGTTCGAGTATTATTTTGATTACCGCTGTGATAGGTGTCGCTAGGAACATCCCCGGGATACCCCACAACATACCGAAAAAGATGAGTGAGAGGAGTATTGTTATCGGGTGGAGGTCAAGCGTCTCCCCGATCAGGCGCGGTTCGACAAGGTTCCCCAACACAAACTGTATCGCTCCTGGTATGAATATCGCCATTATCTTCGCGGTGACTGATAGCTCTACACTGATGAGTACGATCGGTAGTGGAAGCAGAGTAGCGATCGCGGAGCCGACATTCGGGATGAAGTTCAAAAAGAACGCCAGCACGCCGAAAACGAGCGCGAAGTCAACATTCAGCAGCTTCAGCGTCAGGTAGACGAAGGCGGCCGTGACTGTGGAGACTAGCACTTTTGTGATGACGTAGCGCTTTACGCGCGATTCTATCTCAGTGAAAATCGTGCCGCCGTCCTCCTCTCCCGGAGTACGTCCTATCATGATAAATATCATAAATATGATGACAAGCGTACCGTTTGAGAGGATGCTCATCGTAGCGTCTACTATAGCCGGGAGGATACCGCCTATCGCTAATTGCGGTACTTTGTAGAGCGAGTCGTATATGTCGCGCCGGCTGATCCGAAGTGTATCGAGAGGTAGCGAATCTATTATCTTTTTTAGCATCAGCTTGAAGAGGCTGAGGTACTCATTCATATTGTCTGATATCTGGTTGACCGTGGTCAAAATGACGCCACCGAGGAATAAGAGTATGACGATACCAATAACAACCGATATAACCAACGCCAGCGCGCGCGGGATCTTGAGGTGCGACTGGAGAAAATCTATTACTGGTGTCAGGCAGTAGGTGAAGAACACCGCAAGCACAAACGGCACCAGCACCGGCGCGAGCCAGTACATAGCGGCTCCAACCGCGATCGATGTTAAAATGATCAGGCATACTGTCTGTGTTCTTTTTTCTATCCCGGTTACCGGCATGACGCTCCTGCTAATCTGTTAAGGTTATGTGATTATAGCAGGTTTTCTGAAAAGCGCAAGAGCGCAATCGCCATTAATGCGCCTCACCACGTCATTCCCGAGGTTGCCGCCACGTCATTCCCGAGGTTTTAATCGGGAACCCAGGCTCAAACAAAAATGAGCGAAGCGAATAAAACCCAATGTAGTAGTCGTGGGATGGATGACGGTGGGTGACACTCCGCCTTTATCGGTAGTTTCCGTGTGCTATATCATGTTTTATCAATACCCTTAAAGAACGCTATATATATCCTCTGCGCGATCTCATCATATTCACCTTGCATCGCTTTGAAGTCAGCGATGATCTGCTCTTTACGCGGGTTATCCTTAAACCAGTCTACGATGAACTCCTCGTTCACCTCCATGTGAAACTGGAGGCCATACGCGTTATTATTTATTACGAATGCCTGGTTAGCGCACGTTTGCGCTGTTACCAACAGTCGCCCACCCACCGGCACATCAAAAGTATCCCCATGAAGTTGAACCGTCGGGAACCTCTCGGGCAGACCGCTGAAAATCCCGAGGTCAGCGTTATCACTGCTGTCACAAAGCTCAATCTCAAAAACGCCTATCTCCTCTTGAGGCGCTTTGTATATCTTCGCGCCGCACGCCTTCGCCAAGAGTTGCGCACCGAGGCATATTCCGAGGAATGGTATCTTACGAGCGAGCGCTTTTTTGATAAACGCGTCTTCGTCTGGCAGGTACGGGTGTTTTTCCTCCTCATAAACATTCATCGGGCCGCCCAATACGATAATCGCGGAAATATCATCGAGAGTATCAGGCAGGCTCTCCCCATTATATAAGAGCACGCGCCGGTAGTCGATCCCCTTTTTGTCAAGGAAGTCAGTGATCGTACCGCTGTCTTCATTTTCCATGTGCTTTATTATGACTACGTGCATTTTTGTCTCCTCTTCTAATTTTAGCGGCATTTTTACAGCGTCACTATTTTTGTCTTCTTCTCATCGAGCTCGCAGATCGCGACAGTAGAACTGCCAGAAAGCCAGCCGCAACATTCACCCGGGTTTATGATGATCGTCTTGTCTACCACGCGAGTATCCACCTGGTGGTTGTGACCATAGACTATAAGATCATAATATTGACTTGCTATGAGTGCGTCTAGCGGAAGTTCGTGGGATATTATCGCTTTCTTATCCCCGATGTTTATTTCGTGCGGTGAGTTAAATATTTTCCCATCAGACATTTTTTTTAGCATAAGCCTGTCGCCATCGTTGTTGCCGAATACGCCGATAAACCTGCAATTAAGCTCCTTAAACATCATCAGAGTGAATGGCGAGCAGAAATCCCCGGCGTGCAGCACCAGCTCGACATCTTCTTTGTTAAAAACATTCATTGCTTTCTGAATTGCTGTCAGGTTGTCATGTGTGTCAGAAATAATACCGATCCTCATATATTGCCTCCAGTGTTGCTGTTATGATGTAAATATCAAGAACTTTTCGCGGACTTTACCGCTTCTGCCGGGGTATCTGCTTTTACCGCCCCGTCGATATCCCATGATTTGAACGCGATTACTTTCTTCTTGAGTTTGAGCGCGATCGCCAGTTCTGAGAGAGTGCCATATCCACCATAAACCGCGATTAGCACGTCCGCGCTGTTGACGATTATTATGTTCCGCATGTGCGACGCGGCTGTGACGATCGGGATGTCGATGAACGGATTCGCGTCTTCTTTTTTTAAACCCGGGAGGATACCTATAGTCGTGCCGCCAGCCTCCTTCGCCCCGCGGGAAGCGGCTTCCATCACGCCACCGAGCCCACCGGTAATGAGCATGTCACCCGCCTCGGCGATCAGCCGTCCGACCTGATACGCGTTGTTGTATTCCTCCTGATTGCACTCACCCGCACCGATAACACCGATAATCATCAGGCACTCCTTTTATAATATTAAGATTTCTGCACGGCTTTAAAAGCCGTGCAGAAGTCTTTTAATAAATTAAAGTTATAGAAAAGTTTAGCGCTTGTCAACTGATTTGATGTATAGAGTTCCCCTATTTTTCACAATATTTTAATGTTACAAGCAAAAACAGTTCTGTTATTAACCCGGCAATAAAATAAGTAGTCATGAGCGCAATATCAACGGTTTTTGTATGTACTTATTAATTATTACCGCGCGTTATTTGAAATGTCATCCCCAAGTGTCGCCACAACGTCATCCCCGAGCGCG
>JAJRXV010000046.1 GCA_024276115.1 Deltaproteobacteria bacterium | reverse complement strand
GTGAGTTTTTCACGGTC
Source organism: Deltaproteobacteria bacterium (assembly GCA_024276115.1). Lineage (GTDB taxonomy): Bacteria > Desulfobacterota > JAJRXV01 > JAJRXV01 > JAJRXV01 > JAJRXV01. Next base: position 3,390 of record JAJRXV010000046.1, on the reverse strand, counting down.
TATCAGGTCTTTGATGGCGTTTTTCGCTACCCGTACGACTATCGCGTCATCTACTGTCAGCTTTTCGATTATTACCTTATTGACAATAGCGGTGACGAGTTGCAGAACCTGCGCCTCTGATTCTTGTACGACCGTGGCGCGATATAGGTTCAACTCATTGATAAGAGCGTCAAACCTGCCGATAACCTCAATTGAGCGCGCTTTATACTCCGCGTCAGCTTTTGCTTTACTCTCTATGTAGCCTCGCTCGCTCGCGTCTTTTTTTATCCTCTCAGCTTCGCTCCTAGCGGAAGTGAGGATATTGTCTGCCTCTTTCTTCGCGTCAGCGAGAATCGTGTGTGCCTCTTCAACAGAGTCCTGAAATAGCTTTACTTTCTTCGCGTGATGGACATTTTGCTCAAACACCGGAACAGACTTAACTTGCTCTTTTTCGGCGATTTTCGTCGGCTCAAGCTCCTTATCAAATGTCATTAAAAGGCTGGTGTCAAAGTCCCCCTTTTTGTAAATGCTAGGTGACAAATTCTGCCTCCTCGCCACCACTGAGCCCGATGACGCCCTCTTCTTCAAGCTGTCTCGCTACGTCGGTGATAGTGTTTTGCGCCGAGCCAACGTCCGCGACCTTGACCGGCCCCATAAACTCCATTTCTTCTTTTATCGCCTCGACCGCCCGCATAGACATGTTTTTGAAGAACTTCTCTTTAAGCTGCTCATGGGCTCCTTTTAGAGCGAGGGTGAGAGCCTTCTTGTCAATACGCTTGAGTATCTCCTGAATCGCCTTATCATCGACAAACTGAATGTCCTCAAAGACAAACATAAGCTGCTTGATATTGGTGGCGAGATCCGGGTCTTTCTCCTCAAGCTTGTCCAGGAGTACTTTCCCTTCGTTACGGTTCATACGGTTGAGCATCTCGGCGACAGTTTTGACACCATGTATCTCAACGCTTGAGCTGGTCAGCTGATCAAGCTTTTTCTGCAGAACTTTAGATATTTTATTTATTACCTCGGGGGAAAACTCCTCGAGGTTCGCCATCCTCTCGGCAACTTCCACCTGAAGCTCCTTAGGCAAGGAACCCATCGTGGAGGATGCTTTCGTCAGATCCATGTGCGACAAAATGAGCGCGATAGTCTGCGGATGTTCTTTCTGGATAAACTTAGAGAGTATCTTCGGGTCAACCTTCTGGAGTGAGTCAAAGCCGCTACCGGTACCGAGGTACTTCATCAGTCGGTCGATTATTTTTCTTGCCTGTTCAGGGCTGAGTGATTTTTTGAGAAGGTTCTTCGCGTAGTCCACACCACCGACCGCGATGTATTCTTTCGCGAGCGTCATCTGGTGGAACTCCTCAAGGATATCAGAAGATACCTCTGGCTTGACTTCCTGCAACATGGAGATCTCACGCGTTACATCCTGGATCTCCTCTTCATTTAAGTAGGCGAGTATCTTTGATGACACGTCATCACCAAGCGAGATCATCAAAATCGCCGCTTTTTTCGCCCCTTTATAATTTGTCGCCATTTACCTGCCCTCTGCTCAAACGTGAAATATCCCAACAATTCTTAATCTTCATGTATCCATGTCTTCAGCAGTTGAGAGATAGATTCAGGATCCTTGTCCGCAAGCCTCTCTATCCTGTGTTTGATAGCTTGTTTTCTCTTCGCGCCCTCTGGCATCTTTGACTCGCCGGCAATCTCCGCCTCAAGCTCCATCACCTCACGCGCCAGCTTGTTGTCTATATCGTCGGCTGACTTAGCAGAGGCGAGCGCGGCTTCCTCGGGTGATAGTGGGGCTACTCCAGCCTGCCCCCCGGGTCCTACCGACGCGAACATCTGACCTTCTGGCAACGCGACTGTCGGCACCTGGGTCATCCATTTCATCATAGGTCTGATAACGAACAACAAAACGACTATCAACATGATCGCGGGCGCTACGTATTTGCTCACCTGTTCCCAGATCGATTTAGTCATGCTTTCTGCCGCCATTCCCGCCATAACTACCGGGGCTTGAGTGGTCTGAAACTGCATGTTCTCTATAGTCACCTGATCGCCGCGAGCCTCATCAAAATCGATCGCGCCTTTAACGAGCGCGGATATACGCTCAAGTTCTTCTTCGGTACGCGGTATATATTCACGCTCTGGTGGCGGCGGCGTTTCACCCTCGGCAGGCTTAGCCTCACTTCCTGCCGGAGCTTCTTTGTACTTTCCGTCAACGAGTAGCGATACCGATATGTTTGCCAAGTCGCCGACGCTCTCCCTCGTGTTTTTGACTAGTTTCGAGACTTCGTAGTTTATCGTCTCAGAGGATTTTTTTCCGGTGTTAGAGGCGCTTCGCTCAGAAGTCGCTCCGCCGGCTGTTGGTGGTACGTTACCTCTCACCCCCGGGACACCACCAGGAGAGCCAGTCGAGCTGTCAGTAGTCTCAGACGACCTCTGCTCGCTCAATACCGCGACTTTTTCAGGATCAACAATCTCTTCGGTTTTGTTGACGACATCAAAATCAAACTTAGCCGACACCATCACGACAGACTTGTTCGCGCCGACTATTTTATCAATCATATTAGATATATCTTTTTGGAGGTTCTTCTCATAGAGACGCTTGAACTCATACTGGTTGCTCGCCAGTTCAGCCTCCGAATCTTTGCTACCTTTATAGAGTATGTTCCCCGAGATATCTATGACAGTTATATTGCCAGGCATAAGCCCCTCGACACTGCTGGATACGAGGTGTACTATCCCCTGCACCTGGTTCTTCGAGAGCGAACCAGAGCGGGCCAGACCGAGAACGACAGAGGCGGTGGAGGCTTCCTGCTCATCCTCAAACACCTTGTCTTCTGGCATAGTTATCATCACCTTCGCGGAGTTAACCGTGCTGAGGTTCATGATCGTACGCGTGAGTTCACCCTCTAAGGCGCGTTTAAACTGCACCCGCTGGGCGAAGCCTGTGACACCGAACTGCGTCTGGTCGAATATCTCAAACCCGACAACCCCGCCCTTCGGTAGCCCTTTTGCCGCGAAATCAAGTCTTAATTTGTATATAGATTTTTTTGGCACAAGTATAGTAGTGCCGTTGTCACGCAGTTCGTACTTTACTTTGCCTTCTATATTGCTGACGATGCTTTGAGCGTCTTCTGGTGTGAGTTTAGAGTATAGAGTATGATATTCCGGGCGACCAGCCCAGAAGATGAGACCGCCAAAAACGACGGTAAGGAGCAAAACCATGATGACAATAGAGACCTTCTGTCCTATTGTAAAATTATCATAAAGTGCTTTTAACTGGCTCCCCAGATCAGAAAAACCCGCCATTTACTTGCCTTAACTTTTATTATAAAGTTACACCTGCATCCTTGTGATCTCACGGTAAGCTTCGACTATCTTATTCCTTACCTCCATCATGAG
>JAJRXV010000003.1 GCA_024276115.1 Deltaproteobacteria bacterium | reverse complement strand
GATACTTACATTCACGGATTATGTCAAGTTTACCCGGAAAAAATATCAGGGTATCTTAACCACAGAGGGGACAGAGGAAAACTTTAAAAAAAACAAAAAATCCGTTCCTCTGTGATTGCTATATTGTTCTAGGTTTTTACCCGGAGTGGTTGCAATTTTAGAAAAAATCTGCTAAGAAAAACAATGTCAAAGAAATACAGATTTATCGACCATACCGCAGATATTGCGATTGAGGTGAACGGTGGTGATATAACATCTCTTTTTCTGAATTGCGGTAACGCGCTGTTTGATTTGCTGTATGATGTTGATGATGTTTCAGCTACTGAGACGCATACTGTTAACGCTACCGGTGAGACGCCTGAAGAGTTGTTGATCAATTTTTTACGGGAGCTCTTTTTTTCGATCGAAGTATATGGTAATGTTCTTAACGATATCACTATCACCAAGCTTACTGAAAGCGCGATATCCGCGGAAGTCACCGGTGAGAAGTACGACTCTGACAGGCACAGATTAAGAAACGATATCAAAGCCGTGACGTACCACAATGTAAATATAGCGAAGTCAGAATGCGGCTTGAAAGTCGCGATAGTATTTGATACATAGTTAGCAAAAAGGGAATAAAAATGGGAAAAACAACTGAGTATAACATAGAGCGCGTGAGTGATTATAAGTACATCATCCAAAAAAGCGGACAGATGCGTGTCCCAGCGACGATCTTCACAAGCCCGGAGTACCTTGAGCTGATTAAAAAGGACGCGAGCTACCTCCAGCTTGTGAATGTCGCGACCCTTCCTGGTATAATAAGTGGCTCCTTCGCTATGCCCGATATGCACCAGGGGTATGGGTTCCCGATCGGTTGGGTGGCCGCTATGGATCTTGACAGCGGTGTGATCTCTCCTGGAGGGGTCGGTTATGATATTAATTGTGGCTGCCGGCTTGTGCGTACGAACCTCAGGTATGATGATATCAAGGGGCGGGTTCAGGGCATCGTGCACGCTCTTTACAATAAGATTCCGGCGGGCGTCGGTTCTAAGGGCGCTCTGAAGCTAGGCGTAAAAGATATGAAGAAGGTGCTTGAAAATGGCGCGAAGTGGGCGGTAAAAAACGGCTACGGTGATGCTTACGACTTAGAGCACACCGAGGATTACGGCTGTATTAGTGGCGCTGACCCCGATATAATAAGTGACAGAGCGTATGAGCGTGGGAAGAACCAGCTCGGGACGCTAGGATCGGGAAACCATTTTATTGAGATCGGGCTGGTGGAAGAAGTGTACGATGAAGCTTCTGCCGCCGCGTTAGGGCTACATAAAGGGGATGTAACGCTCTTCATCCATACCGGTTCGCGCGGGTTCGGCTATCAGGTGTGCGACGATTATCTCGAGAAGATGGGGCGCTATACACGAAAAGCAGGGCTGATACTCCCGGACAGGCAGTTGGCGTGCGCGCACTTTAGCTCACCAGAAGGGCGTGAGTATTTCAGCGCGATGAAGGCGGCGGCGAACTACGCGTTCGCGAACAGGCAGGTCATTATGTTCAATGTTGTTGAGGTTCTATCGCGTCTGTTGAAAATATCTCAGGACAAAATGGGCGCTAGATTGATATACGATGTTTGTCACAACATAGCGAAAGTCGAGGAACACATCGTTGATGGCAAGCAGAAAAAGGTGTGCGTTCACCGTAAGGGGGCGACGAGATCATTCCCGGCGAACCACCCTGATCTGCCCGCGGCGTACAAAAGTGTCGGTCAGCCTGTGCTGATCCCCGGAGACATGGGGCGCTGCTCGTACGTGCTGGTTGGTGCTCAAAAGGCGATGACGGAATCTTTCGGCAGCACATGTCACGGAGCGGGTAGGGTAATGTCACGTCATCAGGCGATAAAATCATCAAAGGGGCGTGCGGTGAAGAGAGAGCTAGAGGATAAGGGGATTTATGTTATATCTAAAAAAAACAAGACCTTGAATGAAGAGATGCCAGACGCGTATAAAGATGTTACAAAGGTCGTTGATGTTGTGGATAATATTGGGATCTCAAAAAAAGTAGCAAAATTACGTCCTTTGGGAGTAATCAAAGGATAAATAAATTAAAAATGATGAATTAATAATTAAGGAGGAGTAAAATGAAGAAAATTTTTATTGTTTTAGTATCCTTATCAATCGCTTTTGCAATTTTCGCGTGCTCAAAGAAGAAGAAGCAGGTGACTATACAGGTGAAGTATGGTGATGTCGTTATCGAGTTGTTCGAGAAGGACGCTCCAAAAGCATCTGCGAACTTTATTAAATTAGCGGAAGAGGGATTCTATGACGGTTTGATATTTCACCGTGTTGTAGCCGGAGAAACTGTGCAGGGTGGCGATCCCCGCGGTGATGGCTCTGGTGGTCCCGGTTATACTGTGAAGTATGAGTCTACCGGCAGGAGGCATGAAAAGGGCGCGATAGCGATGTTGAAGAAAAACCAAAAAGATAACAATGGTAGCATTTTTTATATATGCGTCAAACCGCAGTACCATCTCGACGGAAAGTTCACTGTTTTTGGGCGGGTAGTTTCCGGGCTCGACGTGGTTGCGAAGATAAAGCGTGGTGACATAATGAAAAAAATATTCGTCTCCTCAAAGTAATTGTAAATATAGTTGTAAGAAACGCCGCTTAAACCTAAGCGGCGTTTCTTTTCATCAGTTCGATCACTTTAGCGTAATCCGGTTGCTTGAATATAGCGCTTCCGGCGACAAAAATATCCGCTCCGGCTTTAGATACTTTCGCTATATTATCCGGGGTGATACCGCCATCGACTTCGATCGTGACATCATACCCGTTTTTTGCGCAGTACTCTTTCAGGTCGCTTACTTTTTTAGTACAGCTTTCAATGTATTTCTGCCCGCCAAAACCAGGATTCACCGTCATGATGAGCACCATATTTATATCAGGCAATATCGCCTCAAGAGTGTTCAGCGGAGTACCGGGGTTGAGCGCGACGCAGGGAATCATACCGAGCTCTTTTATCCTCTGGACAGTCCTGTGTATGTGCGTTGTCGCCTCTATGTGTACCGATAGTATATCCGCGCCCGCCTTAGCGAAGACTTCGAGGTACGCGTCGGGATTTGTTATCATAAGGTGTACATCGAGTTTTGTAGCGGTTACTGCCTTAGCGGTTTCGACGATCATCGGTCCAATAGATATGTTAGGCACAAAATGGCCATCCATAACGTCTATGTGGATGTAGTCAGCGCCG
>JAJRXV010000045.1 GCA_024276115.1 Deltaproteobacteria bacterium | reverse complement strand
TGGAGATAAAAAAATGGGCGACCAGTCAGCCGCCCATATAAACTTACTAATTATTACTCTACAATATTCCCCTCAGCATCGGTCTTGATTAGGAGCATGTCCTTTTTCCCCGAGCCGATTGATTCTGTTGTACCGACGATGACAAAGCCGCCATCCTGCTCGACTATGAAGGCGTTCCCCTCGTCATTTTTTTTGTCACCGTGCATCTTGCTCCAGAGCTCTTTACCCTGCGCGTCTACTTTCATTATGAGCACGTCTTTAAAGCCCGCGCCCTTAGCGGCGCTTGACCTGCCGACGATGACAAAACTACCGTCATCGAGTTGCTTGACAGCGTTTCCGACGTCATCGCGCATACTTCCGTATAGGTTGCTCCACTCCTCTTCACCTTTTGCGTTGGTCTTGAGCAGGTAGACAGCGTCCATCCCCTTCGCGCGGTTAGCCCAGCCGGTGATGATGAAGCCGCCATCATGCGTCTGTTGAATGTCCATTCCGCCCTCGACATCCTTTGTACCGAATGTTTTTGCCCACTCTTCTTTTCCATCGGCATCGGTCTTGAGCAGATAGACGTCGTAGTTGCCCTCTCCCATAGAGGAGGTCGCGCCAAGCAATACGTATCCGCCATCGGCTGTCTGTACCACCTTTCGCGCGCTGTCGTACATGTGACCACCGTACATCTTTTTCCAAAGCTCTTTTCCGGCGGCATCAGTTTTTAAGAGTATAGCATCTACCATTCCGGCGCCACCGGTGGAACTTTCCCCGGCGAGGATATATCCGCCATCAGAGGTCTGGACAGCCGTGTTGCAGTATTCGACATCATCACCACCGAACGCCTTTGCCCACTGTTCATTCCCGGCAGAATCAAGTTTTAGCAAGTACAGATCGTTCTTGCCGCTACCGAATGATGACGTGTCACCACCGATAATAAACCCGCCATCACGCGTCAACTGAATAGAATACGCGTTTTCGTCTTCCCTACCGCCAAAAGACTTTCGCCACTTCTCCTTGAGGTCGCTGCCGAGCCTTACAAGCAATATATCAGCGTTCCCGTTACCAAAGGACTTTGTCCAACCGACCAGCATGTAATCGCCGTAGCTGGTCTGCCTTATGTCATAACCGACATCATCTAACTCGCCGCCAAAAGTCTTCATCGGTCCGGTCTGCTCCGCGTACTTTACCTCCGGTGTTGGGGTGGTCACTTCCTTCACTGCGGGCTCTGCTATAATCGTGTCAGGATTTTTGACGATCGGCTTTTTCGCGGCCTTCGATTTAAAGAGCATGAGAGGCAACACGCCCCCAATGATCAATACAAGTAATGTCGTGATTATTGTCTTGTTACTTTTTGATGCCATGGTTCCTCCGAAAAAAATATTTTAATTAAGTTAGCATTATCGATTGCGGCTGTCAAGTCTGGTATTTTCTGGTGGAAAAAAAACATTTATGATGTTACAATCAGAATCGATGTAGCTACAGCTGAAGTCTTACTGCAAGTTGGAGGAGTACATGAAGCGTTTTTTGATAAGTCTGTTTTTCTGCGCGATATTCTCGATCGGATACATAGCAGTTGCCGCGGCAACTGAGAGCGCGAAATTTCACCGAAAGGCGATGTTGCTTGGGGATATTCCCAGCGCGGAGAAAATAGAGAAGATCGAGGAATATTTCAGCGGATTAAGCGACGAGTCGTTCTTTACCCTCCTTGTAGAGATTGATTTGGAGGATAAGGATGCTTTGGCGCCAAAAAGCATATTTACTAATCACCTTGTAGAGAGATGGAGCGATAAGCCGTTGCCGGTCAACCTCCTAACAGCTGAACTGCTGAACAAGAGCCGTTCCAAGAAATTCAGGGCGCTTATTGTAGATTTTTTGGGTGGGCAGGCTGTCAACCGCGCGCGCGTGAGCATAGATAAAACCGGTGCGGACTTCACCGCCCAGGCGAAGCAGCTGATAAACGACTTGAAGCCGCTGGTCGTGGATAAGTCAGAGACTCCTAAGTTACGGTCAGATGTTATACGTGGTATAATTTCAGAGATGCTCGGATATCTGTTTGTCACAAAAGAGCTTGATGATAATATGAGGGGCTCAATCTCAAAGCTACTGATAGCGATACTTTCTGACAAAGATGAAGCCGGGGCTGTGCGTGGCAACGCTATCTCACCTCTGATAGCGTTTAGGGACAAAAACGCGCTACCGCTTTTCAAGGAGCTGGCGCGCGATATTGACTCTGACAAGCCGTACCTTATCCAGGGCGCGGTCGCCGCTCTCGCTGAGCTAGAAGACCCTGCCGGGGTACCTATTATTGTGGAGCTGATGATAAATACGCGCGATAATGACGTTTTTCGCGCGGCGAACCTTTCTCTGGCGCAGTACAACTCTCCGCGTTCCCTCAAGGTAATATTGCAACTATTAGATGTAAGGGAGCGACAGCTATTAAACCTGTCAGCGTACTTTAGTATCACAAGAGATGTTCTGCGTGAGCAGAATCGCGAGTACATGTTAGACGCGTTAGAGCTGGCAAAGAGAGCGGACTGGACAAATCTTAACGTTTTTATATTCCCTTTATTGACCGACCAAAACGTAACAGTCAGAAAAACCGCGACAGAACTACTTTATCAGGTCGGAAAAAAGAACAAGCATACAAACGTAAGGTATTTCAAGAAGATACTTGAGTTGACAAAGAGTGAACAAAATAGCGGCGTCTTAGAGATACTTGAGAAGGTGCGGCAAGAATCCGAAAACCGCTCCAGATCTCAAGGGAGTGTTGCCAAATAGAACAATTCACATGTTTTTCAAAAAAGCGTCTTTGTAAGTTGTTGATATCGCGGGGTAGCGACCAACGGAAGCGTAGGGGCTTGAGCCCCTAAATTGTATTGGGCAACATGCCCCTCAAGCGACTTCGAGCGCTCCGACCTCGTTGGAAAAGCATGAGCGTAAACCACTGGAAAAATAGCGGTATTAATACATTTTATGTAGTTTGAGCCTGCTGGCGATCATGTTCGCTGTACGCCAACCAGAGAGTATCTCCCCCTCAAACCCTAGCTGTGGGAGAAACTCTTTACCCGAAAAATAGATATTCTTCAGTATCTCGCATGAAATAACCTCACCGAGAGAAAGGTTTTTCAAGAAAGATGAATCAAAGAGGAAATCTCCATCATTCAGGTTGCTTAGGTTTATATCAGAAAACTCGGTATCAACCGGAGTCACAAAATCATCATAAAACGCAATCAGCTCCTTCAGCGACTCTGTCACCTCTGTGAAGAGCTCCTTCACCCGCGCCACTTTTATAGTGCCATCACTAAATGGCTCCCGCACAGTCGCTTTCAACAAAAAACGGGTCTCTTCATCACTACCCGCGAACTCGCTGTTCTCCGGTGAGATCGTCACCAAAATCTCAGGCGACCGTTTGCCATTTCTCCGACCTGAGTTGTCGCGACCGTCTGGGATAAACATCACGCGGCTCTTAAACCCTACCGGAATCCCCCAGCCGTCGATCCTGTAGCTGAACGTAAGTTTCGCGCTCTCAGGGTAAAAATCTTGCACCAGCTTCTGAAAACTGCTTGTGAGTTTAATGCCCTCGAGAATTTTCGGCAGGGCGAACAGCGCCTGACCGTATATCAAAAACTTGCTCTCAACCGCTCTCTTCTCATTCTTAAACTTTATGACGATCCCTTTTTTATCTTTTATCGGGTTCCGCTTTGAGACCTGTATACTTTCGATACCGTCAACGCTGATGAACTCACCATGAAATACCTTTATCTTATCTTTCAGGATCTTAGTCAGCAGGGTAAACTTGCCCGGCTCCTGCACAATGCCGCGCAAAAAAGTGCCAAGCAGAAAGAGGTTAGTCATATTTGAGTCGTTGTTTGATGAGCGGCTCAACGTATACATCTGTAACCGTAGCATATCATTGAACCGTTTGTTTTTGAAGTCGTGTAACTCGATCTCGGAAAGGCCGCGGCTCTCTTCATTTATCTTGAATATGTTTTCAAGGTGCATGACAAAAGCGCTCTTCAACCTTGCGCTGAGCGTCTGCGGATGCAAGAGATGGTTATAAAAAACATCGCTCAAAATCCGGTCGCACTTGCTCACCTCATTGTAAACTTTTTCTATATCCCCTATATCATTGCAAAATTCACGCTTTATCTCTTGGGAGTAAAGGTTCCAGCTACTGCCGACATCCAAGCGGCACCCCGGGGTCGCTACCTGATATGAAAGATCCTGGACTTTAAATTTTTTCTGCTGATGTACCGGGACACTCAACTCCCTAAAAATATTATACAAAAGCCTGTTCGGAGCGCAACCCGACACGAACACGCTCGCATCTTCATCAAAAAGCTTAGAAACCTTCGCGTCCTTTGGAGCGTTCTCGACAACAAGCACTCTGTAACCGTTCTTGCAGAGCAAAGATGCCGATATCAAAGCGCCGATGTTGGTGCCAAGAACGATTATGTCAAAATTATTCTGCCTCAATCCAATATCCTATTCTATTTGTTATTACAATGCTGTTCAGATATTATTACGCGCCATCTGAATGAATTCCTCGTCGCTGACTACTTTTATGCCGTTTTTTTTGAGAAGAGCGGTGGTCACTCCCGCACCGGTGACGACAACATCCCCGTTGTAAATATATCTCACGCCGCACGACGGGCTCCGCTCTTTCAGTATCGCTAGCGTCACGCTGTTATCTCTTGCAACCTCAAGCGTTTTCCTCGCGCCGTCAATAAAGCTCTGAGTCAGATCGCGCCCGGTCACGTCACATACTGTCGCTACACCGCGCAACACATCGTAGCCATCCCCGCCTTTGATAGTCGCGGCCGGTCTTGGGGTCGGTAGCCCGCCCGAAACCTCCGGGCATACCTGAATCGTTTCGCAACCGCGTTGCTCAAGCGCGCTCTTCAACTCATGGTTGTCGATCATTTTGGCGTTATACCTGCACATCACACCGAGCAGACACGCACTTACAATGATTTTTTCTGTCATATCAGGTAGTTTGCCATCACCACACATTTTTAAGAATTATATCAAAGTGCCTGGAGTTGGTCAAGTTTAATATATCAGACGAATTGTCGTGGTTTCTATATAGCTGCTGTCACTACTATCTCTTTCTTTTTTTGCCGCGGCTCGAAGGTCTCTTTTTTGACTCGGATTTCAGCCATTTTTTCCAGCGAGACTGACTCTCCCCAAAATCCTTACCGGTGATTTTTTTGAGTGATTTAGCCGCGTTTTTTCTGACCCACTTTGTTTTGTCGCCGAGCGCGGCGATAAGCGGCTTTACCGCGCTCGCTTTTCCGATCTCTCCAAGAGCTCTTGCGGTCGCTTTCCTGACCTTAGAGCTTCTGTCCTTCAGCATTTTTATAAGAGGTCTTGTGGCACATCGCCCTTTTATTTTTCCGAGTGCTTCTATAGCGAGAATTTTCATCGCTCCATGTTCTTCTTTGGCGATAGTTATCAACGGGTCAACAGCGTGTTTATCATGAAACTTCCCAAGCGCGATAACGGCGTTTTCCCTGACAGTTTCATTCGCGTCATACAGTTTGGCGATAATAGGCTCAACGGCACGCGTGTCTTTCAATGACACCAGTGATATAATGGCATTAAGTTTTACAAGCACCGCATTATCTGAGAGCGCGTCGTTAAGAGCGCCAACAGCTATTGGATCATTTAAGCTCCCAAGCGCCTCAGCAACCCCGGAGCGGACGAGCTCGTCTTTGTCTGACAATAAAGGCAGAATCGCATCAACAGCGCGTGGATCGCCGATGTACCCTAAAGCGACAACCGCCTTATGACGCACAATAGGGTTTTTGTGACCAAGTAAAGTGATGAGCGGATCGACACCACGCGGATCTGTCATGGAACCGAGCGCTTCGGCAGCCCTTGCCTGCGTAGCCGGATCATTGCTTTTTATCAGCGAGAGAAGCATGTTTAACGCTACATCACCGGTAGCTTTTGGACCGTCAGAGTATGCTTCAGGCTTGATAGGCATCGAAAGTAGCGAGACAAACAAGAATGCGATCAAAAGCCGAACGCACCTCTTCCTTTTATGAAAAAAATTAGCTTTCATACCTATTAGTATACAAGAAGCGCAATAAATTTCAAGGATTATTGGTAGAGCGCTTATTAATAGATTATCTATATGGTTTCTCTACAAAACGTTTTTCCAGCTCAGCGAAAACATCATCGAGTGGAACACCGTAATACCCGAGCATCACCAGCGTATGGAATAGCAGGTCAGCGGTCTCATGGACGATACCCGCTTTGTTCTCATCCTTCGCGGCGAGCACGACTTCGCAAGCCTCCTCAGCTATCTTCTTCAAAAAACTGTCAGGGGCATCCTTGCGGTACAGCTTCGCCACGTACGAGCTTTCCGGCATCTTCTCTTTTCTGGACTTGACCACCTGCTCGATCTGGTGGAGTATGTTGTTGTTTTGATTTTTCATGGGTATCAGAGGTTCTTCATTTTAGTTCATAGTTCATAATTCATAGCTCTTAGTTCTTAGCTCATATTTTTTAACTCTTACCCCCTAACCCTTATCCCGCGCTCTTTCAGGTAATCCTTCACCTGTTTGATCGTCAGCTCCTTGTAGTGAAACACCGATGCCGCGAGTGCCGCGGACGCTTTCCCATTCTTGAAACCATCGTAGAAGTGTTCGAGGTTGCCTACCCCTCCAGAGGCGATCACCGGTATCGTCAGCGCGTCAGCTATACGCGACGTCAGCTCGCAATCAAAGCCGATCTTTGTGCCGTCGCGATCCATCGAAGTGAGCAGTATCTCACCCGCGCCGAGTTCCTCCATCTTACGCGCCCACTTGATGACATCTATTCCGACCGGGTTCCGACCGCCGTGCGTAAACACCTCCCAGACCGGGTCGCCCGCCTCGCACTCGTCGAGGAGAACATCAGGGTATTCGTTTTTGATCTTATCGTCAGCTAATTTAAGGATATCTTCTTTTGTGAGTTTTTCGGTGATGCGCCGCGCGTCTACCGCGACAACGATGCACTGAGAACCGAACTTGTATGACGCTTCCCGCACAAAATCCGGGTTGTATACCGCCGCGGTGTTGATCGACACCTTGTCCGCCCCGGCGTTCAGCATCCTGCGTATGTCGTCGAGGTTGCGGATACCGCCCCCGACCGTAAGCGGCATGAACACCTGCTCGGCTGTGCGGCTCACCACATCGATTATTGTGTCGCGATTTTCGTGTGACGCGGTTATGTCGAGGAAGGTCAGCTCGTCGGCGCCCTGCTCGTCGTATATTTTCGCGACCTCCACCGGATCGCCGGCGTCTCTTAGACCGACAAAATTCACGCCCTTCACTACGCGCCCATCCTTAACGTCAAGGCACGGTATTATCCTAACTGCTAACATGTTTTACCTCGTACAATTATAATCGTTTCAGGTGCTTAGCTGATCGTCTTGCAGAGACGTATCGCTTCCCGCAGGTTGAGGGTTCCGTCATACAACGCTTTACCGGTGATGACTCCCTTTAACCCCTTTATTTTACATAAATCCTTGATATCTTTCAGGTTAGAGACTCCGCCAGACGCGATAACCGGTACACCGGCCTGCTCTGCCATCATCCGTGTCGCTTCTAGATTCGGTCCCTGCAACATACCATCACGCTTTATATCGGTGTAGATGATATCAGCGATACCGAATTTCGACATCGCTTTCGCCAGCTCAAGCGCGTTCTTTTTGGTCACTTCAGCCCAGCCTCTTACCGCTACTAGACCATCTTTCGCGTCTATCCCGACTACAATGTTCTCCGGGTACTTCTCGGCTGCTTCCTTCACAAAGCTCGGATCCTCAATCGCTTTTGTGCCGATGATTATCCGTGCTACCCCCGCTTCTATGAGTGCGTCTACTGTTTCCATCGTCCTTATGCCGCCGCCGACTTCGACAGGTATGCTTATGCTCTTGACTATCTCACGGATAGATTTCAGGTTTTGCGGCTTCCCAGCGAACGCGCCATCGAGATCGACAACGTGCAAAAGTTCCGCGCCGTTATCCTCCCACCTCTTCGCCATTTCGCCGGGGCGGTCAGAGTAGATAGTCGAGTCCGCCATAACCCCCTGCCGGAGGCGTACGCATTTTCCTTCTTTCAGATCTATCGCCGGTATTGGTATCATTATAACTCTCCGTAATCTCTAAGTATTTTCAAACCATCCCCCTGACTCTTCTCTGGGTGAAACTGACACGCGAAAACATTCTCATGACTCACCATCGATGTGAACTCAAAACCATATTCAGTCTTGGTAGCGCTCACGCTGTCGTCATCAGGCTTCACATAAAACGAGTGTACGAAATAGAAGTACGTCCCGTCCGAGATATCCTTCAGGATAGGTGTTTCTTTTTGTATTTTCACGCTGTTCCATCCCATGTGCGGGATTTTGAGCTTCTGTTTTTTGAACTCTTCTTCGGGGAACTTAACCACGCGCCCCTTGATGATGTCAAGGCCCTTCGTGAGCGTAAACTCTTCGCTCTCAGTGAAGAGTACCTGCAAGCCGAGGCAGAGCCCCAGATACGGGTTCCCCTTCGCCACGTGCTCCTTGATAACCTCGACCAGTCCGAGCTTCTTCAGGTTTTTCATGCAGTCGCCAAACGCCCCGACTCCGGGCAGGACGATCTTCCCCGCCTCTTTCACGACCTTCGGGTCAGACGTTAGTCGCACTGCCACCCCGACCGCCTCAAAAGCCTTCGCGACGCTCCGCAGGTTCCCCATACCATAATCTATTATTGTAATCATATTTCCCTCGTTCAGCATGACTTCGTTATAAATAATTTGGCGGCTTATGTCAAGGAATTAAACGTTTATCGCTGGACGGCGTCACTCCCTTAAGCGCTTAAGGAGACAAAAAAAAGACCTTAATAAAATCCTTCAAACTAGGGGACTGTTGCCAAACAGAACAATTCACATATTTTTCAAAAAAGCGTCTTTGTAAGTTGTTGATATCGCGGGGTAGCGACCAACGGAAGCGTAGGGGCTTAAGCCCCTAAATTGTATTGGGCAACATGCCCATTATGGGGGTAGTTCCAAGGAAGAAAACGTTTGGACTTGCAATTATAAAAAAAAAATGTTATAAGCCTATCTTATGTTTTTTTTGTAAAGTAATGTTTTTTTTTGGAGATAGCGATGAATAATGAATTTTTACCGAAGTGGATCGCGTGGGAAGTGACACGCCGTTGCAACCTGAAATGCGTTCACTGCCGGTCATCGTCTAACATGGATAACCGTGAAGGCGAGTGGACACTTGATGAGGCGAAAGCGCTTATCGATGATATAACAAGTAATTACAGCCCGGTAGTCGTACTATCCGGTGGTGAGCCGTTGATGCGTGAGGATGTGTTCGACATCGCGACCTACGGTACGTCGAAGGGGCTCCGAATGTGTATCGCCACAGACGGTACGCTCGTCACCGACGAAATCTGCGAGAAGATGAAAGCCTCCGGGATAAAGATATGCTCTCTGAGCCTCGATGGCGCGACAAAAGAAACGCACGATAATTTTCGCGATATGGACGGCGCGTTTGAGGGAACTCTCAACGCGGCGAAACTGTTTAAGAAACATGGGATAGAGTTTATCGTAAACTCGTCATTCACCAAGCGGAACCAGAGTGAGATTGAAGCTACTTACAAGCTCGCGAAAAAAATAGGCGCTAAATCATGGTATATGTCCATGATAGTACCTACCGGTCGCGGTGAAGAGATAATGAACGAGCTCATCTCAAAAGAAGACTACGAGAAGATCCTCAACTGGCACTATGACATCGAGCGGGACGAGGAGAAGTCAGAGAACAAGATGCTCGTGCGACCGACCTGCGCGCCTCAATATTACAGGGTCTGGAGACAGCGGGCGAAGCAGGATAAGCAGGGAATGAAACGCCGTTCGCTACAGTTTTCTACCGGTGGCGGCAAGGGTTGCATCTGCGCTCAGTCTATCATGCTGATCGATTACCTCGGTAATGTCCAGCCGTGCAGTTACTTCCCGCATCAGACCGGGAACCTGCGCGATCAGTCTTTTAAGGATATCTGGGAGAACTCAGAGCTGTTCAATAACCTGCGTGATTTCAAAAAGTACAAGGGCAAGTGCGGTCAATGCGAGTACCTGAATGTCTGCGGCGGTTGTCGCGCGAGGGCGGACGCGGTGTATCATGACTACCTCGCCGAAGAGCCGTTTTGCGATTACATACCGGCGAAGATGCAAAAGAAAGAAGAAGAGAAATAAACCACAAAGCATCGAAGCCGTTACATAAGGCTTTGCGTTTAGTGTGTTTAATAAAATAATATAAACTAGCAAGGAGAAACAGAGAAATGTCTAATGATTACTTATTTTTAAGAGCATGTCGGGGTGAGGAAGTAGAACGCACACCGATCTGGATAATGCGTCAGGCTGGACGATATATGCAGGAGTAT
>JAJRXV010000044.1 GCA_024276115.1 Deltaproteobacteria bacterium | reverse complement strand
CCGCCACCTTGATGTACCGCAGTGTTATTAGATATGGTGCAGTCTGTAATAATACTGCTTGCCGAGCTATTATAAAGCCCGCCACCCATTCCCCAAGTGTTCGAAGTCGCGTGGTTATCATCGATAGTACAGTTGATTATCGTTGCCGTACAACCGGCTCTAAGGTAAATTCCACCACCATACCACCCAGAATTGCCAGACACCGTACAACCCGATATAAGCGGCGCCGAGTTGTCCCTTACGTAAATACCACCACCACTGCTTGCAGTATTATTGCTTATCGTATTGTTTAATATCCGTGGGTTAGAGTTGTTGTTGACAAATATACCGCCGGCATAACCAGTAGTAGTATTACTATCTATTATGCAGTTTTGGATCGTCGGTGATGATGAAACATCGCAGGTCACTCCGCCACCATCACTGGCGGTATTGTTTCCACCGGTGATGGTAAATCCGTCAAGCACCGCGCTTGTCGTCTCACCGCTATTGAAGGTGACTACTGTCCCTGTACCACTACCATTTATCGTTGTGCTGGCAGCGCCGTTGACCGATTTTACGGTGATGTTTTTACCGTTAAAATTGATATCCTCGTTGTATGTGCCGTCAGCAACGAGAACGGTATGACCATCTGAGACGATATCGATCGCCTCCTGAATCGTCGGGAAGTCGCCCGGAACGTTTATCGTCGCGGGCGCGGCGAAGGCGTTTGGCGCTAATGTGAGTAATAAGATCACCCAAAGGAAATATTGTTGTAATTTCGTCATTTTATTTGTGCCACGAAACAACACTTTTTTTGCAAGGACGCAAAAGCTCACAATGAGTTTATGCAATGTCCAAGGCGAGAAAAGGTAACAAACCAGAACTCCAAAAGGCTAACATCCACAATGCCTCTGAAAAAACCTCAAGCCTAAAAGCGTTGTCCATTCTCCTTAAGTATTTTACAGCTTTGGCTATTATAATGTTTATCACACATAAACTAGTTTTGTCAAGGTTTTTCCGTTGTTTGGTGGAGGGTGGAACAAGCGTTAAGACAGTGCCATTTACAAAGGACGGTTTTACAGGTAATTACAGCGATAGCTTTTTTGAAAATACGCAAATTTGTCTATTTGGCAACACTCCCCTTATACAACCGTTTATCACGAAAGGCCGCCATGATTTTAAATGAATAGCCCAGCTCAAGCCACCTCTCGGTTATATCTTGTTTACCAGCACCTTCCGCGGCTTGCTACCGTCAGATGGTCCGACGATGCCGTCCTTCTCCATCTGCTCGATTATCCGCGCCGCGCGGTTGTAACCGATCTTGAAGCGTCGCTGGATGAGAGAGATAGAAGCGTTACCGAGCTCGCTGACAAACCGCAATGCCTCATCGTACTTTTCATCGTACTCATCATCATCACTGCCAGTCGCGCCGAAAACCCCCTCTGCCGAATCGATGTTATTTATGAGCTCCTCGTCATACTCTGGTACACCCTGCTCCTTCCAAAAATCCACTAGCCGCAGGATCTCGTCATCGCTTATGTACGCTCCATGCACCCTCTGAACCTTCGCGGTACCCGGTGGGAGGAATAGCATATCGCCATGCCCAAGCAATCGCTCAGCGCCCATAGCGTCGAGAATTGTCCGGGAATCAGTCCGCGCGGAAACCTGAAATGACATCCGCGCCGGGAAGTTAGCCTTGATAAGCCCGGTGAGGACATCCACCGATGGTCTCTGCGTCGCGAGTATCAGGTGTATACCTGCCGCTCGCGCCATTTGAGCGAGACGCGCGATAGATGTTTCAACCTCTTTTGAGGCAACCATCATGAGGTCCGCGAGCTCGTCGATGATGAGGACGATATACGGCAACTTCTTCTCCTCTTTTGGCGGCTCTCCGAGCTCATCGTCAGCGAGGAAAGTCCTCTTCTTCTTCGCCTGCTCGGCAAGCTCCTTCTCGAGCTTTACATTGTATGAATTGATGTTCCGAACACCCGTCTTCGACATAAGCTTATAGCGTCGCTCCATCTCCGACACAGCCCACCTGAGCGCCGCCGCTGCCTTCTTCGGATCAGTCACGATAGGTAGGAGCAGATGCGGAATATCCTCGTATGTTATCAACTCTAGCATCTTCGGGTCAATCAGGATAAAACGTACTTCTTCTGGTGTCGCTTTATAGAGTATACTGCATATCATAGTGTTAAGCCCAACACTCTTGCCCGAGCCTGTCGCGCCCGCAATCAGCAGGTGCGGCATCCGCGCGAGGTTTGCGGATACCGCCTTACCGGCGATATCTTTTCCAAGCGCGAGCGAAAGGCGTGAGCTGGACTTCTGAAAGCTCTCAGACTCAATAATATCCCGCATGTAGACTATCTCACGGTTGTTGTTTGGTATCTCGATACCGACCACGGATTTCCCCGGGATAGGCGCGACGATTCTGATGCTGACAGCTCTGAGCGCCATAGAGAGATCGTCCTGCAAGTTGACGATCTTGTTCACCTTGACGCCCGGCGCCGGCTCATATTCAAACTGCGTGACCACCGGTCCGGGGTGTACCTGCACGACCGCGCCCTTTACACCATAATCCAAAAGCTTCTTCTCAAGTATACGCGAGTTCATCAGCAGGCTTTCTTTATCTATCTTAACCTCCACACGCTCTGAGTTAAGTAGCTCCACCGGTGGAAGCTTATAATCACTGTCGTTATTGGCAAAGCTGAAATTCTCCTGCACAGCCTTCACTTTTACCGGTTCAGATATCTTCGGTCCGGGGGCGCTGAAATCTGATATCTTCGGCTCCTCCCGCGGGGTTTTCTTCTGTATTTTGAGTTTTTTTGTTATCTCTTTGGTCTTTCTGGCGCGCTCATGACGTTTGATGTACCAGTCCCGTATGCGGTTGGACATCATCTGCAACATGGCTATGATTTTTTCGAGCATCGGTATAAACGACGTGTTCTCGAAGATCATAACGCTCAAGATCAGTAGCGATATAACGACAAGGTAAGCCCCTGTGAGGTTCATATGCTTAAATAGAAGCGCTTTACCCACATAACCACCGATCGCGCCACCTACTTCATAACCGATCTTTGAGAAAGTTTTGTTATCAATAAAAAATAGCTGTAAGAGAGAAGAGGTGCTGACAACAAAAGTTATTACAGAGACTATTTTGATAAACCTGAATTTGTAATCCTTGACGAAAACAAGTCGCGCGGCAACAAAAAACAGCAGGATAACGAAGAGATACGCCCCGATCCCGAGCCACTGGAGCAGGCTGTCAGCGGCATAAGCCCCAAACTCACCGGCGCTGTTTGTGTAGATTTCACTCGTGAGATCGCTTTTATTAAATGATATGATAGCAACCGAGAGAAAAACAGCGATAAAAAAGGTGATGACACCCAACACCTCATGTAGCACGTTATGCTCTCTATTCTTAAATGATTTTTGCATTTATCTTAACACCCTGACCTTATTCTTTTATTATGTCAGGATATTATTAAAATATGCGTGACAAGTCAAGATATTATATACTGGAGATACCCCATTTTTTTCAATAAAATGATAACGCATACGAAAGTATACCCGAATCCCCCCTCTTGAGGCGTCGTGACGCACGGGGGGAACCGCTTGCGGTAGTGGGTGTAAGCCCTTGATTTTATGTCAAGTGTACACTTTTTACACACCCTGCCCTTGCATCGCGAGGCTTCGCCACCCCCTCTCGAGAGATTTTCACGCTTCCACTTCAGCGCAAAGATATGCCATTAATATAATTAATGTTTTTCAAATATTGAATTGTTTTTCGGGGTAACGCCTACTATATTAACTCGGCGATAAAATGTATAGCTTTCACGCCACGTCATTCCCGAAGTAGTAATCGGGAAACCAGGACTAAACTCTGAGCAAAGCGAATAAACTTTGCTTTAGTTTAATGGGATGTTTGAGGTCTGGATCCCCAATAGAAGCCTT
>JAJRXV010000043.1 GCA_024276115.1 Deltaproteobacteria bacterium | reverse complement strand
CGACAACTCGGCACAGTGATTCACGCTGGCAATAACGTAGGGCTCGGCAGGGATTTTACCCTCTTCGCGCTCGTTGACGGTGTAGTAACATACGAGAGAAAAGACCGCAAACGCAAGAAAGTAAGCGTGTACGCGGCGTAGCCTCTCCTAACACCCACTGACAGACAGTACTATAACTAAACAATGAAATTTCTTGACGAAACCACAATAATAATCGCATCAGGACACGGCGGACCAGGTTGCGTAAGCTTCCTCCGCGCGCGCTTTGTACCGAAAGGCGGACCCGACGGCGGAAACGGCGGCAAAGGCGGCGACGTGATCTTTGTCGGCGACAACCAGCTCGGCACACTGCTCGACATTTCGTACCACAGATCGTACAAGGCGAAAAGCGGTAGCGGCGGACAGGGCGCTGACATGGACGGTAAAGGCGGCGACGACGTTGTGATACCGGTTCCGATCGGCACGCTCATAAAAGAGCCCGAGACCGGAGACCTGCTGTATGAGATCATGGAGGATGGCGAGATTTATACCGCCTGTTTCGGTGGTCGCGGCGGCAAGGGTAACACGCACTTCAAATCAGCGACGCAACGGACACCGAGGTTCGCGCAGCCCGGAGAGTCAGGCGAGGAGAAGCGCGTAAAGCTTGAGCTGAAGCTGATCGCGGATATCGGAATAGTCGGACTGCCGAACGCGGGGAAGTCAACGCTTATCTCACGGATATCGAGGGCGAAGCCGAAGATCGCGGACTACCCGTTTACGACGCTGGTGCCGAATCTCGGTGTCGTAAGCTATAGTGATTACAAGACATTCGTCGTTGCGGATATCCCCGGGCTCATCAAGGGAGCGCACGAAGGACACGGTCTCGGGACAAAATTCCTGAAACATGTCGAGCGGACGAACTTCCTCATCCACATGCTCGACGCGTCTATGGCGACACCAGAGCAGTTGCTCGAGGATTACCATACCATCAAAAACGAGCTTGCGCTCTACAAAGATGAGCTGAGTTTTAAGAAGGAGCTCGTCGTCTTCAACAAGTTCGATACAGTTTATGATCGCGACGAGAAGATAGCTGAGCTAAAAGAGCTGTTCGCTGATATCGAGAGCGAGCCGCTATTTGTGTCGGCTGTCACCGGTGATGGGCTCGACGAGCTGATCCGCCGCGCGTACCACATGTTGCACGGTATCGTGAAGGTCGTCGATGATTGGTAGAGATTTCTAAAACCTCTTTATGGCGCGCTTTACACTTCACTCAGAACTTGACAATCACCAATTTTCACACTAAAATTAAATATTATTAACCCGCAACCGACCCTACCGGTACGTATGAAAAAACGCACCGTAAACATCATTATTACTCTCATTATTATCGTGCTTTTGACGTTTTTTGCTACTTCACACGGGGGTGTCGAGAGGTTCGAGGTTAACAATCGCACCGTTAAGTTGACAAACCGGGTGATTTAGTATAATTTGAAATTAAAACGATTGGAGGCGCGTATGTTTGGTATCGGTCCAATGGAATTACTTGTAATACTGCTTATCTGTCTGCTTATGTTCGGGGCGAAACGCCTGCCGGAGCTTGGCGGCTCTATCGGGGACGCTATCAAAAACTTCAAGAAAGCTATGAACAAGCCAGACTCAATAGATGTCACACCAGAAGATGACAAAAAAGAGGATAACAACTCCAAGAACAGCTCTAAGTAATGAAAATAAAAGATTTTATAATGGAAGAGTGGCTCATGAGGAACCGCGGCGTTGTCCGCCACAACCTCGGTGAGAGTGGTGTCGCCGACTATCGCCTGAGCGAGCTTATCGACATGTGCGGTATCGACCCGCGCGAGTTGCTTGACATAAAGCTTGAGGATGAATCGACTTACGGTTCGCCACTCCTCCGGGGTGAGATAGCGCGGACATACGAGGGGATTCCGCCTGAGAAAATCCTCGTGACCACCGGTACGAGCGAGGGGCTCTTCATTTTGTTCAACCTTCTGCTCGAGCCAGGCGATGA
Source organism: Deltaproteobacteria bacterium (assembly GCA_024276115.1). Lineage (GTDB taxonomy): Bacteria > Desulfobacterota > JAJRXV01 > JAJRXV01 > JAJRXV01 > JAJRXV01. Next base: position 12,378 of record JAJRXV010000043.1, on the reverse strand, counting down.
GGTGATAGTCCAGTTTCCGGAGTTCCAGAGCCTGTACGAGCTACCGCTGTCGCTCGGCTGTGACGTGAAGTTCTTGCGGCTGAACGCTGACAATGATTACATATTCGATGACGCTGACCTAAAGGCGCTCATCACTGACAAAACAAGACTGATAATAATCAACAACCCGCACAATCCGAGCGGCTCACTCCTGCCTGACGATACTGTCGCCGAAATAATCGATATAGCGAAACGGCGCGGCATACCGCTGATCTTCGACGAACATTACCGCTTCCTCCCGATCGATCCGAACACACGCATAAAATCCGCGTGCGAGATCGACGATTACGCTATCTGCACCGGCTCTATCGTCAAGTGTTTCGGTCTCATGGGGCTTCGGATGGGGTGGCTCGTCGCTAATGAAAACCTGCTTGAGCGTTGCCGATCCTTCAAGGATTACACAACGCATACGCTCTCCCCGATCAGCGATTACCTCTCTCGGCGCGCGCTGATGAGCCGCGAGACTATCCTCGGGCGCAACTTGGCGTTCATCCGTGAGAACCACCGGCTTTTGTGCGAGTTCGTCGAGCGACAGAGCCGGCGGCTATCTTTTGTGCCGCCAAAAGCAGGCGTGGTGAGCTTCGTTCACTACCGGGCGGAGCTGTCGTCAGATGAGCTGGCGAGCAGACTGATAGAGGCGGAAAATGTTTTCGTCCTCCCGGGATCGAGCTTCGAGCTTGAAGGCTGCTTCCGGCTCGGGTACGGCATCCCTACCGAACAGTTTAAGGACGCGCTCAAGCGTATGTCACGTTTTTTTGAGGCGCTCGGTTCGTGACCACGGCTAATGGATCTACCCGCGTTTATAGAGTTACCAGATCCTGAAATGAATTCAGGACGACAGTTTTGGAGTCGCGCGGAAGTCTTGATAATTTATCGCCGGGTTAATACCGCGGGGATGACTGCCGTTATGCAAAACTCCGCAGGCTCTCAACCGCCATCGAGCCCACCCATTTCTTCCCAGAGGTACCAGTTGCCGGTATCGGTGAGGAACGTGTGCGAGTTTTGGAGTAGCGTAAAATGCTCGTTTTCCTCCTTCGCCAGCACCGTAAAAAGCTTACGTATATCTTCATTTTCAGAGTTTTTGGAGATATCAATATAATAATCGTATCCTTCTTTCTCCATTTTCATCGCCATCACCAACGCTTTAATGTCGTCCGGGTTCGCCTGCGCCTGGGGCTTCTCCATCTCTTTTTTCGCGTTTGAAAAAATCGTGTGTATCGTCTTGTTTGGTGATCTGTTCTGAAACATCTCGTCAAAAGTCATGTAGCTCACGCCTTTAAATATGTTCTCGAGCGCTTGCAAGTGCCGCCGTTCATCCTCGACAAAGGACTCAAACATCTTCTTCCCTAGAGGGTCTGTTGTGTTTTTTGCCGCTTCCGCGTAAAACGCCATTCCATCGACCTCCATTTTAATAGCAACCTTGACCGGATTTGATTGTTCATCTGTCATAACGCTAACCTCCTGAATGTTTTTAAAATGCTTTCCGCACTTATAAAAGTATAACACGTTTTTTTCATTTGCAATTTTTTTTGTTCTGTTTAAAGAAAAATACTTACGATTCTCTGTGGTAAAAAAATGAGGTATCTCCGAGTAAAGAAGAGTTGCCTCGAAAAATATATTTTATTTTGCAATAAAGGGCATGTTGCCCAATACAATTTAGGGTAAATTCCCCCTACACTCCCGAGCATCGCGATGCTGGTCGCCCCCCCCCTTTTTTACAGGTACTTACAGCGACGACTTTTTCGAAAACAGGGAGAATTCTCTATTTGGCAACAGTCCCATAATGTAAGGGCGGGGTGTGTAAAAGTGTACACTTGACATAAAATCAACGACTTACACATCCCGTCTGCTTTGCATCCCCCCCCGCACGTTGCGACACCTCAAAAGGGGACTTGAGCGTATTGACTGTAACTTTGTGGAAAAATGGGGGAACTTCAGTGATGCTTTTGCTTGACAATTATAGATAAAAAGACTACTGTTATTGTTAAGGAAATGGAACTTCAAATATTGCTCTACATAGTGCTGTTGGTTTTTTGTCTTTTACTGTCGGCGTTCTTCTCTTCTTCAGAAACCTCTCTTATGTCGCTGAATAAGTACCGACTACGGTATTTTACTAAAAAGGGTAGAAAAAACGCGCGTCTTCTGCATAGCACAGTAAAAAAGCCCGATAAACTGCTTGGCGCGATACTGCTTGGGAACAATTTCGTCAATATCGCGGCTAGTTCGCTCGCGGCGGCGATCGGCATACATTACCTCGGCGAAAAGGGCATACTCTATTCGACAGTGCTGATGACCTGCATTGTCCTCATCTTCTGCGAGATCATGCCGAAGACGTATGCCTCGCAGAATTCAATGAAAACATCTTTTGCCGTAATCAGACCTGTCGCTTTTTTTATGCGGGTGCTAGCGCCATTTATCAAGGTGATAGTCGCGGTCTCAAACTTTCTTTTGAGACTGCTCGGGGTAAAAAAAGCTACGCTCAGGCCATCGCTCACCGAGGATGAGATAAAAGTACTTATCTCTATCGGAGGGGAGGAGGGCGTTGTGGACAAAAAAGTCACAGAGATGGTTCAGAACGTTTTCAGGATAAAATCGATATTTGTCAGGGAAGTGATGATCCCCCGGGGTGAGATTTGCGCGCTTGAGGTCAGCTCTGGTTTCAAGGAGACGGTTATGCTTATCTCGAAGGCGCGTTTTTCACGTATTCCTGTCTACCAGAAGGATCTCGACGATATAATCGGCGTTGTCCACACAAAGGATATCATCAAGTATATAAGTAAGCCAGAGAAGTTCGACCTGCGGAAGCTGATGAGCAAGCCGTTTTTTGTACCGGACTCCGCTAAGATAGGGAAACTCATCCAGACTTTTCAGCGTAAACGTTTGCACCTCGCGATAATCGTGGATGAATACGGCGGTGTGGAGGGTATTGTGACGCTCGAGGATATCCTTGAGGAGATCGTCGGAGATATTCTCGATGAGTACGATGAAGTGAATGTTATGATAAAAAAGATTAAAGATAACGTTTATATAGTTGATGGCGGTCTCCAAATCAAGGAGCTTAACAGCAAACTTTCGCTCAATCTGCCGTTTGACATAGATAACACCATCGCCGGTTTTCTGCTGACGGTGGCTGGTCATATTCCGAAAGAAAAAGAAGTAATCACGTATGAAGGTCTCAAATTTCAGGTGCAACGTCGTATAAAGCGTAAGATCAAGAAGATCAAGATCGAGCTCCCAGAGCCAGCGCAAGCCCCCCCTGCCAGTACCGACTAAGATACACCCACTGATCCCCACTTTTTAGAATGTTCTTTTCGCTCAACCTATACCATTTGCAGGCTGTTGTGTCTGTATCTTGTGTGTCGTCTCAGTTTTTCTCATTATTTTGCAAAAAAACAATAAAAAAACGCTCTTTTCTGTTGACAAAGGGGGTAAATCGCTGTATTAAATAGTTAAGAAAGTGGTGAAAAGTGGTTGATTGTGTGGAGGCTGTTTATTAGATAAGGATTTCAAATGTTTAGAGGGCATTACGAAAAAAAAGTGGATGCGAAGGGGAGAGTTAGTATCCCCGCGAAGTTCAGAGAAGTTATTTCTGAGAAGCATGACGAGAATGTTATGGTCACGACTTTGAAGAATTCGCTTGTCGCGTACCCGATGGATGAATGGATGAGGTTAGAGGAGAAGATGCTCGACCTGCCCGAGTTCAGTCCAGAAGTAAACAGCTTTCAGTTTGTATTTTTGTCAGGGGCGGTAGAGTGTTCGATTGATAAGCAGGGTCGGATTTTGTTGCCTCCACTTTTGAGGAAGTACGCGAAGCTTGAGAAGGAAGTAGTTTTTGTTGGGTTATTAAGGCGTTTTCAGATATGGAGCAAAGAGATTTGGGAAGGCGAGTTTGAGAAAGCGCGGGCTGAATTTGATAAGAACAGCAGTAATCTCGACAAGTTTGGTTTTAAATAAATGGATAGCGAGAATAAAGTTCATTATCATTTGACGGTATTGGCAGAAGAGGTCATTGATAACCTGAACATAACCCCGGGCGGGGTATACGTTGACATGACTCTTGGAGATGGTGGTCACTCTCTGCTGGTCATAAGGCAGCTGTCAGAAGGTGGTCGATTGATAGCGTTTGACAAAGATGACAGCGCGATCGCAAGAGCCAGAGTCAGGATAGAAGCGGCAGAACCGGGTTGCGGGAACTATGAGTTCATAAAATCAGATTTTGCCGATTGCATATCAGCCCTAAAGGGGCGGGGGATAACAGCGGTAGATGGGTTCATTTTCGACCTTGGTGTCTCATCTCCACAGTTGGACGAGGCACAAAGAGGTTTCAGTTTTTCAAAAGAGGCTCGGTTGGATATGAGAATGGACAGGCAGGGTAAAATTGACGCGCATGAGTTGGTGAATACGCTTTCACAAGAGGAGCTTTCGCTGATCATAAAGAAGTATGGCGAGGAGCGGTTCGCGAGAAGAATCGCTCGGGGTATAATCTGGGCGCGTACAGAAGGCGAGATCGTTACGACAAAGCAGTTGGCGGATATTATTTATAAGAGCGTACCGAGGAAGTTTCACCCTAAAAGAATACATCCGGCGACAAAAACGTTTCAAGCTTTTAGAATTGAAGTTAATAATGAGCTGTCATCAGTAGAGACGGGACTAAATGACGCGATTTCGTTTCTTAAGGAAGGCGGGAGGATATGCGCGATTTCATTTAATTCCCTTGAGGACAGAATCATAAAGAGAGCGTTTAAGAAAGGTGTGAAGGGTTGTATATGCCCTAAGGAGTTTTTTTACTGCCAGTGTGGGATAAAGCCGTACATAAAGCTGGTGACGAGGAAGCCGATTACAGCGTCAGAGGAAGAGCTCGATGCGAATCCCCGATCAAGAAGCGCAAAATTAAGGATAGCCGAAAGGATCTAACATGCAGACATTAACTAACAAGAAGAGGGCAACAAGCAGGAATAACAGGAGTAATTTTCATAAAAGCATAAGGAAAAGTCCAAGAGGCAAAATCGCTAAAAAGCAGTCGAGCGTAAAATTTTTAAACGTATTGTCATTTATCGCGGTTTTAATAGCGTTTTCGTTTTTTTATACATGGGTAAGGGTTCAGGCTGTACATATCGGGTATGATATGGCGGTGGCAAAAAAAATAGAGAGTGAAGTTTTAGAGGTAAATAAGAGGTACAAGACTGAGATAGCTACATTAACATCTCCAGTGAGAATCAAGCAGTTAGCAAGAAATGAGTTGGGATTGAGTATTCCCCAAAAGGATCAGGTCGTAATATTAAATGAAAAGGTTTATTGACAAATGGCTAAGGTTTAGGGTCTCCTTAGTATTCTTTTGTTTTTTACTGGCGTTTGCCGGATTGTTTGCGAGAGCTTATTATTTGCAGATAGTTCAGCATGACACGCTGATAAAAAAAGCAAAAAGACAGCGGTCAAGAAGTGTTGTCCTCACTCCCAAAAGAGGTTTTATTTATGATACGAACAACGAGATACTCGCCGCAAGTATTGAAGTTGGTTCGATATACGCCAATCCTAAGAAAATCAAAAACGCGAATCAGACAGCGCGATCACTTTCTAAGATATTAAACATATCGAGAAAAAAAATATTACGAAAAATAAAAAAGAAGAACAATCCGTTTGTATGGCTAAAGCGGAAAGTATTTTCTAAAGAGATAGAAAAGCTGAAGGAAGCGAAGCTAGAAGGTGTCTACACTGTTAAGGAGAGCAAGCGCTACTACCCGAACTTTAACTTGGCGAGCCATGTTTTAGGTTTTGCCGGTATGGACTCAAAGGGGCTTGAGGGGCTTGAGCTCAAGTATGATCAATATATAAGAGGCGATAGGAAGATGCTGTATAGTGAGCAGGATGCCCGTGGGAATACTGTATCAGTCAAGGCATCGACCTCTAAGTGGGAGGATGGTTGCGACCTCTACCTGACTATAGATAAAAATATCCAGGACATTACCGAGACTCAGTTGAAGAAGGCGGTTATAGAGCATGAGGCGAAGTCCGGGATCGCTATCGTGCAGGAGCCTATGACCGGGAAAATCCTCGCGCTCGCGTCATACCCGGATTTTAACCCGAACAGGTTTTCTAAGTTTAAGAATCAGAACTATAGAAACAAGGCGATATATAGCCACTTTGATCCGGGGTCTACGTTTAAGGCGTTTGTTGTTGCCGCGGCTCTTGAGGATGAAGCTATCGAAGAAGATGACGAATTCGATTGTGAGAACGGCTCGTATTACGTCAACTCAGTCAGAATAGGCGACACCAAAAAACACAAAATAATGTCGGTCAAGGATATTGTCAGATTGTCGAGTAATATTGGCGCGATAAAAATAGGTGAAAAGCTCGGGAAAGAGAAGCTGCACGGCTATTTAGAAGGGTTTGGTTTTGGTAAGAGGAGTGGTATAGACCTGCCGGCGGAATCCAGCGGTCTACTGAGGAATTACAGTAGTTGGAATGATGTCGATCTGGCGAACGTATCGTTTGGACATGGTATATCAGCTACCGCGTTGCAACTGGTAAATGGTTTTTCGACCATCGCAAACGGTGGTAAGCGGATGAGGCCTTACGTTGTTGAAAAGATAATGACAAAGGAGAAATCAGTGGTGAAGGAGTTCTCCCCTGAGGTAAAAGAGCAGGTGATCTCTAAGAAGACGGCAGAAATAGTCACTGACTTTTTGGTGTCGGTGGTTCAGGAGAAGGGCACCGGTACAAGGGCCGCGATCGATAACTACTCGGTGGCGGGCAAGACCGGTACCGCGCAGGTGTACGATGCCGAACTAAAGCAGTACTCTAATGATAAATATTTGAGCTCGTTTATTGGCTTCGCACCGGCCCAAGAGCCTGTTGTGACAGTCGGTGTATTTATAGAGGAGCCACAAAATGGACATTATGGCGGCACTGTCGCGGCGCCGGCGTTTAAGAACATAGTCTCAGAGATATTAAACCTGAAAGGCGTTATGCCTTCATACAGCAATGCTGAGGTGAAGGTGCCGCCGACAAAAAAGCGTACAGTAAAGAAGAAGGCGCGACTAAAAAGAGCGACAAGAAAAGTAAAGTTTGCCAGCGCCAATGATAACGCATTTGTAATGCCTGATTTTGAGGGTCTCAGTTTGAGGCATATTGCTGAGTCATTTACCGGTGTTGATTTGGAGCTGATATTGACAGGTAGCGGTAAGGCTGTCGAGCAGTTCCCCGAGGCGGGGGAAATAATTCGTAAAGGTAAGGAAGTCTATGTAAGGTGCGCTTCCTCATTATAGATTAAATGGATCTTAGAGATATTTTGAAAGGGACGAGGTTAAAGTCAAACGTGACACGCTTGGGGATAACTAAAATTTGCTACAACTCACGTGAATGTGGCGCGGGTTCACTCTTCATCGCGCTTCAGGGTCACGCGCATGACGGGCATGACTTCGCGCTTGACGCGTATAAGCGTGGCGCGAGGGCGTTCGTTTCTCAGCGGGCTCTCGGGCTCCCGGATGACGCGCACGTGATAATCGTACCGGACTCGCGGCGGGTGTTGCGTATCGCGGCCGCAAAGTTTTACGCCAACCCATCGCTTGAGCTGAAAGTCTACGCTGTTGTTGGTACTAACGGTAAGACGACGACTTCATACATCCTTGAGTCTATTCTTGAGGCGGCGGGGCTTACACCGGGGGTGATCGGTACAATAAACTATCGATACGCTGATAAAGAGATCGCGGCGGTAAATACAACACCCGAGGCGCTTGATCTTCAGATGCTGATGAGGCGGATGAAAGATGAGGATGTCAAGAGTGTTGTCATGGAAGTCTCTTCTCACGCTCTTCATCAAGGGCGTGTGGATGGGGTGTTATTTGACGCGGGGATTTTTACTAACCTTACTCAGGATCACCTTGACTACCACATGAACATGCGGAACTACTACCTCTCAAAGCGAAGGATCTTCAGCAAAGCGTTGAAGGCGAGCGCGCGCAAAAAGAGTGTTTGGGCGGCAGTTAACATAGATGACAAATACGGTAAAGAGCTTTTTAATGAGTTTTCTACTGATTTCAACATAATACCGTTTGGGATGGGACAATGCGACGGTGTATATATAAAGAGTGCAAAAAACAGTGTTGATGGGCTCAAGCTGGCTATCGATACTCCGGGCGGCGCGTTGAGTATAGATTCACGCCTAACCGGTGAGTTCAATATATATAATATACTCGGTGCTGTAGCGTTATCAGTTGGTGAGGGGATACCGCTCGACACGATTAAGCGCGGCGTTGAGAAGCTGCGTGACATTCCGGGTCGGATGCAGAAGATAAGCAGTGATTCTGGCACTATATTTGTCGATTACGCGCACACACCTGACGCGCTTTTGAGAGTGATTGAGTCTGTCAGGGAGATCACGGGGGTAAGCAGAGTCATTACGATTTTTGGTTGTGGTGGCGATAGAGACAAAGGGAAGCGCGCGAAGATGGGAGAGATAGCCGCGAGGTTGTCAGATATAAGCATAATCACATCAGACAATCCGAGGAGCGAGGAGCCGATCGATATTATCAACGAAATATTAGTACCGTTCAAGAAAAGCGGTATGGACCGCCTCGACGGCTCTACCGGAGCGGAAAAAGGGTATCTTGCGCATGTCGACAGAAAAACGGCGATAGCTACGGCAGTAAGTATGATGCGCAGTGGTGATGTTGTGATAGTCGCCGGCAAGGGGCATGAGGATTATCAGATAATAAAGGGTGAGGTGATTCACTTCAATGATGTAGAAGTGATTAGAGAGTGCCTTGCTCAAAACGATATAAAAGTAAGCGATTAATGGAAGGCAACGTGAAAAAAGGGCTTAAGATTAGCGCGCGACAGGTCGCCAAAGCAACAAGCGGCAAGTTAACAGGGGACAAAAGCATCATGATAAACGCTGTCAGCACAGATAGCAGGTCGATCGGCAAGGGTGATCTCTTTGTCGCGATCACGGGCGGTACGTTTGACGGGCATGACTATGTTGACGCCGCTTTTGAGCGTGGCGCGTGCGGGGCTGTTGTCAAAAAAGGTTACAAGCTACCTGACCCGCTGAAAGATGTCGCGATGACTATCGAAGTCTGTGACACTCTGAAGGCGTATCAGGATATCGCCGCCCTTAATCGCGCTAAAAACAGCGCTACGGTGGTCGCGATCACCGGTAGCGTCGGTAAGACGACAACAAAAGAGATGCTGAAAAGCATTCTTGAGATGAGCGGTGATGATGTTGTGATAAGCGAAAAGAACTATAATAATCAGATAGGCGTCCCGATGACGCTGTTGAATATAAGAAAAGAGCATAAAACAGCTGTAGTAGAGGTTGGGATAAGTGAGCCGAACGATATGGACAGCCTCGCTGAGATAACTAATCCTGATATAGCGGTAGTGACAAACGCCGGTAGCTCGCACCTTGAGTTTTTGAAAAGTGTCGATAACGTGGCGCGTGAGAAGATGAAGCTCGCTGAAAATGTTCGTGAGGGTGGGACGCTGATCTTTAACCGTGATGACCTGAGGTTATTAAGGGATTCCGCCGGGAAAGACGTGACCAGATTTACCTATGGATTTAACCCTGGCGCTGATGTAATTTGTACAGATTGTGAAGATGTTGACCTAGGTGAAAGCTTGTTGACTATAAGCCTAAAAGGAGAAACTGTGAAAATAACGTTAAAGGTAAATGGCAGACATAACGCGTATAACGCACTGGCGGCGCTTTCTGTCGCGACAACTCTGAACATCCCGCTAAAAGAGATCATAGCTGGATTAGAGATGTTCACTCCTAAGGATATGCGCTCTGAACAGTTGCATCTGGCTGACGATATACTCTTGATAAATGACGCGTACAACGCCAACCCGGATTCTATGATCGCTTCTTTGAACATGTTCAGCGGTATTAAGAACAGGCAGAGAAAAATAGTGATATTAGGTGTTATGAGTGAGCTTGGGGAGTTTTCTCTTAAAGCGCATAAAGATATTGGTATCGTAGCGGGCAGGTCTGGCATAGATAAGCTTTTTCTCTATGGTGATGAGATGCTGGCGGCGGAAGAGAGCGCGAAAGAGTGTGGTATGGATGAAGGTGATATCTTCTGGTCTAACGATCTTGATTCTCTTTTCGAGAAGCTTTTGGCAACTATCCAAAAGGGTGACTGGATGCTGATAAAGGGATCTAGGAGCAACAGGCTGGAGCTTTTGGTAGAACTGTTGATAAATAAAATTGGAAGTCACAAGGTGAATTAATGTGTAGCTCGCGTTAATTTTTCCTCCTAATGGCAGGGGCTGGCAATGGGGCCGCCTCTGCCGCATAAAAAAGGGATAGAAATGCTTTACAAATTTTTATACTCATTAAGAGACACTCATATAATCTTTAACGTGTTCGGCTATTCGTCGTTCCGTATTATCCTCGGTACCCTTACCGCGTTGGGGGTATGTTTCTTTATGGGGCCGTGGATGATCGAGAAACTCGGTCAGCTTCAAGTGAAGCAGACTGTCCGTGATGACGGTCCGCAGAGTCATCTGGTTAAAACAGGCACACCGACTATGGGTGGAACTCTTATACTGTTCGCGGTGATTATTTCGACACTGCTCTGGTCTGACCTGAATAACACTTCAGTACTAATGGTGCTGGGAGTTACAGCGTTGTTCGGTTTAATCGGCTTTGTGGATGATTATCTGAAGGTAACAAAAAATAACTCTGATGGATTGCCCGGAATATACAAGTTTGGGTTCCAGCTGCTTATTTCTTTATTCATCGGGATGTACTTATATTTCAACCCGGATTTTGATACGACTATAACAATGCCGTTTTTTAAGAAAATCAACCCGGATATAGGAATTTTTTATATCCCGTTCGCGATGTTTGTCATTAGCGGCACGTCTAACGCGGTCAACCTGACTGACGGGCTTGACGGTCTCGCGATAGGTCCGGTGATTATATCTGCGGCTACTTTTCTGATCTTCGCTTTTATGGCGGGGAACGTAAAGTTCGCTAACTACCTGCATATACATTATATCGCGGAATGTTATGAGCTGCCGATATTTTGCGGGGCACTTATCGGTAGCGGGCTCGGATTCTTATGGTACAACACATATCCGGCGCAAGTTTTCATGGGCGATGTCGGGTCGCTGTCGCTCGGAGGGGCGCTCGGGACAGTAGCGATAGTAACAAAGCAGGAGATAGCGCTGGCGATTGTCGGTGGGATATTCGTGCTAGAAGCAGTGTCGGTCATCATCCAGGTCGTTTCGTTCAAGATACGAGGCAAGCGGGTGTTTCAGATGGCGCCGATACATCATCACTATGAGTTGAAAGGGTGGGCAGAGCCGAAGATTATTGTCAGGTTCTGGATCATCAGTATTATATTAGCGTTAATCGCGGTAAGTACACTAAAACTGAGGTAAGCATTGGAAGAGAAAAAGGGTCTGGACATAATCCTGGTAGTGGCTGTTTTGTTTTTGCTCGGACTGGGAGTTACGATGGTTTACAGCGCGAGCTCTGTTATGGCACCCGAGCGTTTTAGTGTCACTGAATATTACTTCTTGATTAAGCAGGGTAAGAGTATTGGCCTCGGGCTTCTGATTATGCTGCTTGTTATGGGCTTTAACTATAACCATTACCGGAAATTGGCATACCCGATTTTTTTCGCTACATTAGGGGTGTTGGTCGTAGTACTCATGGTCGGCAGTGGAGATAATGGCTCTCATATTATGAGATGGTTAAAAATCGGCGGGTTCAGATTTCAACCATCTGAGGCGGCAAAGGTAGCGATAGTTATGTATCTAGCGCACTCATTGACGAAGAAGAAGGAAAAGATAAAAGAGTTTTCGGTAGGGTTCTTGCCGCATGTGATACTTACTGTCATCATGATGGGGCTCATCTTAGTACAGCCGGATCTCGGTTCTGTCATCATCATCGCCGCTATTATGATGATCATGCTCTTTACCGCGGGCGTACGTTTTCGCTATCTGTTTGTATTGGTAGGGCTCTGCGCACCGATAGTGTGGCATCTCATAGTATCTTCACCGTATAGATTGGCACGCTGGAAGGCGTTTTGGGATCCTGACTCTGACCCCTTTGGCGCGGGCTACCACATAATACAATCTAAACTGGCATTCGGCTCTGGTGGGCTTGCTGGATTAGGGTGGGGCAATGGGAAGCAGAAGCTTTTTTATCTACCTGAGGCGCACACTGATTTTATTTTGTCTGTTATCGGGGAGGAACTGGGTTTTCTTGGCGTATCGCTCATCTTCTTTATGTTTATCATAATAGTCTACCGGGGGATAAAGATCTCCATGGAGGCAGAAAATATGTTTGGAAGTCTGCTTGCGCTTGGGCTGACTACGCTCATCGGATTG
>JAJRXV010000042.1 GCA_024276115.1 Deltaproteobacteria bacterium | reverse complement strand
TCTACCTTATTGCTAAATAAAATATTTCTTCTAGGGAACACCCAAAGAAAGTTTAACTTGACTTTTACGTAATTTTTTTGTAATAAAGTAAGAATAAATCATTTTTAAATATTAACTTTATTTTTACTTTTTTTTTAGGAGAAGCAAATGAACAGTAAAAAGCTGTCGAGAAGTACCATCTTATTAGCGATTACCACACTTCTTATAGCATTGCTCAACATCACCGGTTGCAGTGAGTCATCATCAGACCCAAATACTTTGGCTGTATCTGATATCGCGCCGAACGACGCGCCGATCGGTACACCTCTATACAGCACTGTTGAGAGCAACACAACAAACCGATACAAGTTTGCCGCGGTGGCCGGCACAAAATATATGATAGAAATAAAGCTCGGCACTTTGACAAACATCAAGGTGTCGCTGTATAACAATAATGGTAAAGAGATTTCGAGCAATATAATAAACAACATGCGCGACCTCAACTCGAACAACAGCTCGAACTTCACAGCGGTATGCAAAATATCATTGACCTGCGACGAGTCCGGTGAATACTTCATCACTGTAGAAGGAGTCAACGAGTCTGACAACGGTACTTATACCCTACAAGTTGTTGGCGACACCGGTACAAACGACCACGACGGTGACGGTTACACATATAACGACGGCGACTGCAACGACAATGACGCGACGGTATACCCGGGCGCGACAGAAGTATGCGGCGACAAAATAAGACAGAACTGTAGACTTGCCACAGCGAACGAGTCATGCGTGACTTATTACCGCGATCAGGATGGTGACGGGCATGGTGACCCGAACGAATCTACTGTCGCGTCCTCAGCCCCATCGGGTTATGTAACGAACAGCACCGACTGCGACGATAATGACGCCTCGAAAAACCCGGACATCACCGAGATATGCGCTGACGGTATCGATCAGGACTGTGATGGCGTAGTGGACAATGGCTGCGAAGGATACGTCGCGGACAGCGCCGCGCCTGAGACAACGATCGTGACAGGGCCAGACGCTATCGTCTCGACCACTAACAGCGCGACATTCACTTTTTCAGCCACTGACGATATATCCGCCGCGGCCGGGATACTTTACTCCTACAAACTCGAGACGACAACGACTACTACACAGCTTGGTGACTTCCCATGGCTTTTGAGCAACAATACTTACAGCGCGTGGTCTTCTGATACTTCGGCAACATTCTCAAACCTCGCGGATGGCGCGTATACATTTTATGTAAAATCAAAAGATGAAGCGGATAATGAGGACGCTACACCGGCGACTCAGAGCTTTACGATCAACTACACAGTGATATCGAGCGATACCGAAGCGCCGCGGACTGTTATCGAAAGCGGTCCCCCCGCCAACCTGCTGGTTATCGGTAGTGACAGCGTAAAATTCACCTTCTCTGGAGTCGATGACACAACAGATACCGCGAATCTTGTCTACTCATACTTGCTTAAAGGTCTCACAACAAAGTGGAGCGATTACTCCTCTGAAACATCTGTCTCATACTCCGGGCTCGATGATGGCGATTACATATTTAAGGTAAAAGCGAAGGATGAGGCGGGTAACAGCGACTCGTCGTCCGCTACACGCTCATTCGGTATTGTTATCGCGCCTGAAACAACTATTACCGCCGGGCCTGCCGCCGGTAGTACTGTCGGATCAGGAGCTACAGTTACATTTTCATACATCGGCACTGACAACACCACACCGGTAAATCAGCTCGTTTACGCACACAAGTTGAATGACGGCACATGGTCAAGCTGGTCTCTTGAGACATCAGGGGCATACACTGTATCTACACCTGGTAACTATACGTTTTATGTAAAAGTTAGAGATAAATGGGGCAATGCTGACGAGTCACCCGCTGAAAGGTCTTTTGTTGTAAAATAGGCTATTGGACTTAGGACTAAAGCGTAAGGACTACCCTGCGTAGTCGCCCCTACGGAACTATATCTTATACTCCTTTATCTTATTCCTCAGGGTTTTCACGTTGATACCGAGCAGATCGGCCGCTTTCGTCTTGTTGCCGCCGGTCTTCTCTATCGACATGATGATGAGCCGCCGCTCCATCTCTGATATCGTCGCGCCAGCCTGCAAAAAGTCATCCATAGAACTATCCCCAGCCCCGCCGGAGTGACCGCTCTCAGCGCCAGAAAGCATCAGATCCTTGAGCTTTATCTCATCACCGGTCGCGACCACTACCGCGCGCTCAATCGTGTTCTCAAGCTCCCGAATATTCCCGGGCCAGTGATAGCTCAACATAAACTCAAGCGCCTCAGACTTCAGCCCCTTGATCTCCTTCTCGTTCTCATCGCAGTATTTTTTTAGAAAATGCGCGATCAGGTCATCTATATCTTCCTTCCTCTCAGATAGCGGCGGCAGGTGGATCGGTATAACATTCAGCCGGTAGAACAGGTCTCCGCGGAACTTACCATCCTTAACCGCCTGCCCCAGGTCACGGTTGGTGGTGGCGATCAGCCGTACGTTCACTTCTATCGGGGCTGGTGCGCCGACCGGGTCGATCTCACGCTCTTGTATCACCCGTAGCAGTTTCGCCTGCAGGAACATCGGCATTTCACTCACCTCGTCGAGCAGAAGTGTCCCACCGTCAGCGAGCTTGAACTTGCCATCCTTCTTTCCGGCCGCTCCGGTGAACGAGCCCTTCTCATGCCCAAAAAGCTCGCTCTCCATCAGACCCTCAGGCAGGGCGGCACAGTTAACCGCGACAAAACTCTTCCCTGAGCGGGGTGATTTTTTATGTATCGTCCGCGCCACCATCTCCTTACCGGTACCGGACTCACCGAGCAGAAGCACAGTAGATTTGCTCTTCGCCGCCGAATCGACAAGCGCTAGTATCTCCTGCATTTTCTGGTTCTTCGACGTGAGCTCCACAACAGCGAACTCTTTTTTGCGACGGCGCGTTTTTTGTAACGGTTTTGGCTTACCCGAGTCAAGCGCTCTTCTTATCAGCGTTTCTATCTTCTCGGGGGAAAACGGCTTGAGTATGTAATCGAACGCGCCCTTCTTCATCGCGTCGACAGCTGTGTCGATCGTCCCTGCGCCGGTGATCATTATGACCGGCATCCTCGGGTCATCGTCCATTATCTCGGTGAGTAGCTCTATCCCGCTCTTGTCCGGCATCTTCATATCGGTCACAACCAGCTGGTAGCCACCTTTTTGGAACTCTTTGATACCGGCGAAAGCGTCCGGGCATATCGTCACGTCATACCCCGCGCGCTTGAAGGTCGTCAAAAGCGCCTTCTGCATGTTAATATCATCTTCGACAACGAGAATGTTTTCTGGCATGTATGTTTAGATCCTTTTGTACCAATTAGTATTTAAAAAGTATAATAATTTGTATGGAATGTCAATGACATTAACCCTGAGTCCCGATTACTACCTCGGGGGAGTGTTGCCAAATAGCAAAATTACCGATTTTATGTAAAATCGTCTTTTGTAAGTTATGGATATTACGGGGTAGCGAGCAACGGAAGCGTAGGGGATTAAGCCCCTAAATTGTATTGGGCAAGATGCCCCTCGGAAATGACGTGGCGAGAATACCACATATTTGATCGCCGGGTTAATAGTGGATATGCCTTATATTGCTTACTTTGCCCCTGCGCTTCTCAAAACGTTTACGACTTCTTCATTCCCCTCAAGCACCGCCATTTTTAGCGCGGTAAGCCCCCGCGAGCCTTTCAGATTCAGTTTTGCTCCCTTTCTGATCAACTGTTCTACGGTCTTTGTGTGACCGTTTAAGGCGGCGGACATCAGAGGAGTGAGTCCGTTTTTGTTCTTAATATTTATCTCGGTGCCTTTGTCGATAAGTAATTTGGATATGTTGGAGGAGTTTTCGCCCAGCTCCCGGCACTCGACAAGGCACATCAGAGCGGTTCTGTCCTCTTTGTCTTTTATGTTGACATCGGCGCCGTTTTTCAGCAACAACTCAACGGCTTTTTCGCTCTCCTGGATTGTCACGAACATCAAAACGGTATGACCTGAGCTATCCGCCTGGTTGATATCCGCTCCGCTTTTTATCAATAAATCCGCTATCTTCAGGTGTTTAGCTCGGAGCGCGCGCATAAACGCCGTTTCGCCCAAACTGTTTGGGTAGTTCACTTTTGCACGCGCCTCTAACAATATGGAAACATTATTGAAATGTCCACCTTCTGCCGCGAACGTCAATGCGCTGTCGCCGATCTTGTTCTGCGCGTTTATATCCGCTCCGCTGAATATCAGGTCTTCTAGAACAGTTTGCTGACCCGTTTTGGCAGCTATTATCAAAGCGCTATCACCATTTTTCGCTTTTAGATTTACGTCCGCTCCATTTTCCACCAAAATATCAAGTAGCTCAATAATTCCTTTTTCTGCCGCGATCATCAGCGCTGAATAGCCATCGGTGTTTTGTTTGTCTATCTCCGCGCCGTTTTTTATGATCCACCTTACGGTTTTCTTCTGAACGTAAGTCACAGCGGTCATTAGCGCGGTCTCTCCTGTTTTGGTTGTTGAGTCAATGTTGCAGCCGAAGTGCATGTATGCTTTTATCTTCTCAATATTCCCATCTTCAGCCGCATTGAGGATCTCGGGGCAGTTCTTACCCCACGAAGATGAAGCGAAAAATGACAGTAGCGAGGCAATAATTATAACTTTGAATGTGGTTTTCATATTAATCACTTTGTCCGTTTTTATCTACCCGATTTTATTAGTGTTACCAGATCCTGAAATAAGAGGCGCGCCTCAAATTCAGGACGACAGTTTTAAGAGTCGCGCGGGAGTCTTAATAATTTATCACCAAGTTAATAATATTTACACATTGTAATTATATAGCACAAAGGTCTGGATTACAAATTTATTTACCCTAGAAAAGTTCCACCCTGCCCCGAGTTTAAGAGTAGGTGTGTAGTGTTGAATTCCCGACAAAAAACCTCGGGAATAACGGGGGCGCCCTTCGGTAATAGCGGTGGAACGGGTGTTGATAGAGAAAAATACCCGGATAATACTTATTTTTCAAGCATGGAAGCTATTTTGGGGAACAATGACTCTAAAAAGAAATTGATGAAATCTTCTTTTGACTGCTGTTGAGGCATAAGGAATACGAGACCGCGTCCAAACTTCCGGTATAACGCTACAGGGCTACCGTCAGCGCTGAACAGCAGTGGTCGGTACTCAGGCGAGCCGAATCCGTCAGGGAATGCGGCAGTGTAATACATTGATTTTATTATCTTATTGAACTCAAAGAAGTCAACGTTAGTCTTTATGACGATCTTGTCAGAAAGGCTTTCTTGTATTTCCTTAGTATCGTCAAAGTTCACGAGCCATGAAAATTTGTTCTGCGCGCCATGGACCCCGTAGATATCCGGTCGCGAAGTGAAGCAGATAATATCCAGCCCGGCCTCTATCTTGTCAAACATCGTTTTTCTAAGGCTAAGCAATTCATCAAGAGCTTCTTTTTCAACAAGGTTCAAGTCAACAAACAGTATTTTTTTGCCGGTATTCCGCATGAAGTTCTCAAGCTTGCCTAACCTGACAGAGTTAAATAGATAAGTGTCAGAAGCTTTCAGTTTCGCGGTCTCAAGAATAAAATTGTAAAGCCCAATATTTACAGTTTTCTCTGTTTTTTTCTTTTTCCCTGTTGCCGAACTGCTCTTATAGCTCATCTCTACAACCTCTTTGTCCGCCTCCATAGACTTCGCGATACCCTCTAGCACGAGGTTAAATGTAGATGTCCCAATCCGCTTAGGAATCTGATAGTCCCTAAACATTATTTCAAAATACCCGCGATTCCACGTAAGTATCTTGTAGACCGCTTCTTCACCCTCTTGGTGCTTGATCTTCGCGTTTGCCAGAGTCCCTTTCGAAAAGAAGAGGGTGCAACTGTCATCACCGTTGAAAAAACTCGCCTTACATGTTTTCTCGATCCCCTGAATCCCCTGTATCACCTCAAGAATAGAAAAGTTGTGCAAGCTTCCCCGAAGCACATTGGAGTACTCCTTCTGCTTCAACATACTTTCCCTGATTATCTTCTTCAGCTTCCGGTCGAACTCGAATTTTGTGATCGGAGGCATGATGTACTCTGCCACACCCTCTTTAAGCGCACGCACTTTTTCCTCCTCACTCTTGCTCGACGAGATAAAGACCGCAGGCAGGTGGTAAGTCGAAGTGGCATCAGAAAGGCGTTTTAGGAGATCATAACCGTTCATCTCTTTCATGTTGGGGTTTACCACAAGCAGGTTGGGTATGAATGACTGTATCGCCTCAAGCGCTTTCAGTGGGCTCGCGTAAATAGTTACATGGTAGACGTTTTCATCAAACAGATGCAGTATCTGTTTTTCGGTGAAACCGATGCAGATGACAGCGAAGCGGTTATCTGCTTGCTCCTCTGCGCGCGCGTTCCACTCCCCACTCTCATCGACTCTTCTCAGCGCTTCGAGCAAAAGCCTCTGCGTCCCCTGCTGTATCTGCGTTTCACAGGGGTGGTCTATAAAGCTGAACTCATAAATGCCATTTTGTAATGCGATTATCTGGTATACAGCCTCCTCACCGGTCTCCGCACCGAAACAGGCGCTGGTTATCTCGCCCTTCTTAATAACCATCGTACCAACTTTATGTTTTGTGAAGAACGTGAATATACCGGTCTTCTGCGTCTTCTCCAAAAACTGGATAATCTCGACAAGGCTCAGGTTTTCAGTAGATGAGAATATGCGCCGGTCTATGTCAAAGCGCTTTACATGAAACTTTTTAAGTATTCTGTATACCCTTATTTTTAGCTCTTCCACCGAAAATGGTTTTGTAAAGAACTCCTCCACCCCATGCGAAAGCGCCGAGATCTTCTTTTTCGGATCCGCTTCATTAGACAAAAAGATGAATGGTGTACTTGCGTAATCATCATGGCTTTTGATAAAATTGAAAATATCGAGACCGCTTCCATCCTCAAGCATCATCTCAGATACAATAAGATCCGGGATTATGTACTCAAGCACTGCATGCGCTTTTTTGATTGTCACCGCGGTAATGATCGAAACGTCCTCGCCCTTGAATATCTCGACGAAGTTCTCGATATCCTTAAACGTATTGTCTATCAGCAGTATCACGTTTTCTTTCATCTTACCACTTCCTCTTCTGCACCAGAAGTAATTTTAAAGCTCTCTGGGCATCGATATGGCTCGGATTTATCTGCAATACTTTCTTGAAATGCCGGGCGGACTTCTCTAGCTCACCGACAAAACGCGCTATCACCGCGAGAAAATAATGACCACTCTCAAGGTTCGGGTTGGACTCCATCGCCTCATTGATAAACTTTTTCGCGACCCTTACCTTCTTCTTCTTGTCATTCGACTGATTAAGGAAATACGCCCACCCATAATAACACTTATACTCCGGCTCATCGGGGTTTAATTTCATAGAGTACTCAAAAGCGTCCTGCGCTTTTTGGTACTCCCGTACTTTCAACAGCTTCTCCCCGCGCAAAAACTCCACTTCAGACTTGATTATCTCATTAGCGTTAGAAAGTATCTCTGCTTCTTTTGGGTGATCGAGCTTGTAGTCATACTGTATTTTCTTTGAGTTATCCGTCAGTGTCCTAAATGCGTTTGTCACTTTCGAGAATATTTCGTTAGACTTTTGCAACAGCTCTGGGTTGCCTATATTGCTGAACCTGTCGGGGTGAAATTTCTTGACAAGTTTTATGTACGCAGACTTTATTGTCTCCATATCATCATCGCGACCCACACCAAGCAGGGTATAATAATCAACCGCCTTAATATTTATGTACGTCTCATATATAAGCTCAGCGTCACTATCACGCTTTGCCCGCGGTGCGGTTTCCGCCTGTGGCGTTTTAGTTTTGCTCTCTGCTGGCGTTTTCTCCTTCTGCTCAGCTTCCTCGTCGATAAATAGCTCACGCCTTTCGGCCACTACCAAAAACTTTGTCACCGACAACACAAAGAGAAGCTGTGCCAGCAGTTTTTTGTCCACCCGGGGCCGTAACGCTATCTCGTCATATATGCAGGCGTTTTTGAGGATAGAGATTATTTTTAACTCTTCGGTATTGAATGAGAAAAGGTCTACATTCGCATACAACTTCTTATGAACTTTCAGCTTTTTTGTGCGGATGTTTTTCAAAAACGGCTGGAGCCTGTTATAGCTGAAATTCTTCTTAACACCCTCGAGAATTATCTTCTGCGGTATCATCTTATATATTATGATATCATCTATAAACCTGTTGTTGAACTTGAATGAAAATGTTCCGGTCTCACCCATAAAACAGTGAAGCAACTTTTCATACACCTGACTCTTTAGCGCGTCATTCAACTTTGCCGGTGTAAGGTAGCCAAGCTTGATCAGTGATATCCCGAGCCTCGAATGGTACTCCGACGCGTCAGTTAAAGCTTTGTCGTACTGCTCTTGCGTTATCTTACCCTGCCGCAAAAGGAGCATTCCAAGAGTGTCTTTACGAAGACCATACTCGGCGTAGACGATCACTACGTCAATAATGTATATATAGTACTTTATACCCTCGACTGTTATGTGAAGTATACCGGTGACACGCCCATCGTACAAAGATTGTATCAACATCGGAAACGGGTAGTTCTCAAGTTTACCGCTATATAAAATCTTCGTCACTTTGTCTAGAAGCTCTATCGCTCTGAAAGGTCGCATTATTATCGCGTTCGGGCGGATATCGCCAGAAAAGAAGCTGACATCATACTGGATTGTCTTGGTTATGATAAGCACTATCGGTACTGCGGGGAACTCTAATTTTAACTGAGTGAATATCTTTTTTTGTTCATCATTATTTGAGAGGTAGTCAACGATTGCGAGGTCAGGCTTTTTCGCCTTCATTTTTTCTAGGAGTACATCTTTTTCTTTATAAAATTCAGCATCTATATCATTGTCAGAAAAAATGATACCCAACGCCTTCGATACAAGTTCATCATTAATAAGAACATATATCGTCTTTTTTGATTTTTTAACCATTACCATCACAAAAAAACACTTTCAAAATTGATTTTTTAACCAATTTATAATACTATTTACCAATGATAAAGAGTTTCGTCAACATAAAACATTATAAAAATGACATTAGTGACATTGAAATAGGCGCCGGTGAAGTCGTATCTATCGAGAATAACAAGAGTATGCCTGATAGCAAAGGTAATCATGTTCAGCTCGCCTCTGTCGTTATTAAAGCAGCTGACGAGACCATCAGCGTAAACCTCTGGGGACGCTGGCGCTTTATGTCAGGTCTCCTCGACATCGGAAGTGTCGTAAACATAATCAACGCGAAGTCGCGCGATTTTGATGAGTCAAAGAGCGTAAATGTCCTCGATGGCGCGCTGATGGGGTATATTGTCTTGGCGCCTGACCAGTTGATCGATGCGACAAAGATGGCGAGTGTCGCTATCAGGCATGACCACTTCTGCTTTTTTAAGTACCACCTGCGGAGGATGCGGGTCGAAAACGTCGTCAACTATTACATAATCAAAGGAAATATCATCGGTGAGGTTTTCGATGATTTTATTGCCGATATAAACGAATTCGATTTTGACGAATCATTCAAAAAACATTTTGACGGTCAAAAAATGAGATTTCTCGGCGTTCAACATATACCACCGACAAAAAACATCAAAACAGAAGTGAAAAAAGATATGGCGAACCTCACCGACTGGTACTTAAATGGCGATTTCAAAGATTATCAGGCTCTCCTTGAGCCGCACTTCATCTCACCGAAATACGGGCTACAGGGGCGGATGGATATACTCTTCAAACCCCTTACCAATACGCGTCCAAGGATAATCGAGCTAAAGTCGGGGCGCTTCCCCGACGCGCGACATGAGGCGTGGATTCACCATAAGTTTCAGGTGTTGGCGTACGACTTCATCCACGACTCTGTTTACGCTGACAGTGCGGATAGCTACCTCCTCTACTCCGGGGCGAGTGACCCTGAACGCAAACTGACGCTACCCCTGGAGCTGAAGCGTGACTTTATCCTTCTGCGTAACAAGATGATAGCCTACGAGAAAAGCTACACCGGCTTTGACTTTGAGACTATGCGCTCCTTCTGCCGTGACCCAAAAGCGTGTAGCAAGTGCCCACCGTACCAGAAAAAATCATGCGATGAGGTTTTTAAGCTGTTCGACGCTTTGAGTGACGACGAGAGAATCTACTACTTTTCATTTTATAAGATGGTGGAGTGTGAAAGAGCTGTTGCCGCCGCGAGAAACGGGCAGCTCTGGGATGATGCCGCAGAAAACAAATATAAGATGACCAACATGATCATCACCGACTTTGATCGCTCTGGCGCT
>JAJRXV010000041.1 GCA_024276115.1 Deltaproteobacteria bacterium | reverse complement strand
CTCTCAAGCGGGAATCGTCTTTATCAACGAATACTTTAACATCTTGAATAAATTTGATACGACCCGAAAATTTCCCCTGATGACATATCATAACATCAACCAGCAGCACAAGGCGTTCAGCAACCTCGGCGTATTGCAACAAAGAGCAAACCAACTAGAAAAAGCAGAAGAGTTGTTTAACAAGTCGATTAAAATGAACCCACACTTTATACCACCTTACATAAATATCGCGAGCCTTATGATAGAAAAAAAGGAGTTTGACAGCGCGAAGAAGTTTCTCTGGGAGGCGTTAAAATTAGATCCGGTCAACCTGCCGGTGCGACACCAGTTAGCGGTGGTATTTATCAAGGAAGAAAAATACGAACACGCGAAGGAGGAGCTGGCTAAGTGTCTCGAGATAACAGATCAGAATGTCGAGACTTTTTCTCTACTCGGCTGGATACATGAAAAAACCGGAGCTCTTGACAAGGCTGAACATTGCTATCGGGCTATTGTAGATCGCCAGCCGGAAAACAAGAACACGATCCTCAAGCTTGGGGATATAATCTTAAAGAGGGGGGATAACTCCCGGGCATTAAAACTC
Source organism: Deltaproteobacteria bacterium (assembly GCA_024276115.1). GTDB lineage: Bacteria > Desulfobacterota > JAJRXV01 > JAJRXV01 > JAJRXV01 > JAJRXV01. The sequence goes on along the minus strand of JAJRXV010000041.1, from coordinate 3,134 downwards.
TTTAAGGACCTGTTGAAGATGAAGCCTTCTTTTGTGCCGGCGAATGTCAGTGTCGGTATCGCATTGATGAAGATGGGGAGTATCAATAACGCGGCGACGCATTTCAGCCAGTTGATGGCGCAATATCCTAATGTCCCGGAGTACGCTCTTTCAGCCGGAAAAGTAGCCGTTATGAAAGAAGATTACGATGACGCTCTTAATTATTTCGAGCATCTCGTAAGACTGAACCCTAAATACAAAAATTTCGTTAATAAGCAGAAACAGCTGATAAATGAGAAAAAATCAGGTTAACACCACCACCGAACCTTACTTAGCGTTAATATTGTTCAGCGATTCTTGAGCGCTTTTAGCTAAAAGCTTACTCTCATCCCCGAGTACTTTTTCCAGCGGTTTTACCGCCCGCTTATCACCTATCATTCCAAGCACCAACGCCGCCAGCACCCGTTTGTCTCCCATGTTTTTATCCTGTAATATCTTTATGAGCGGCTCTACAGAGCTCGGGTCTTTTATCTTTCCGATCACCTCCGCGGCAAACCTCGGCCCGATAGTCTTTTCGCTATTGACGACAGTCATCAAATCATTCACCGCCGGCTTTCCGATCATCACCAGCGCGGTCTGCGCAGCCCGCCTGAGCCCGGATTTGTTATCGTACAGGATATCTATCAGCGGTTTTATCGCACCCGGATCACCTATCTCACCGAGCGCCTTTGTCGCGGCAACCTTCAAACGTATAGCGCTACCCTTACCTGCCTTGAGCTTGTCAGCGGTGATCAGCGCGGAAAGCGGTGCCACCGCGCGCGTGTCTTTTATTTTGCCGAGCGTCACCGCGGCTTTTTCTGATATGACTTTATCATTTAGCGCTTCAATAAGCCCATCGACGCTGTTTTTGTCCGCCAGCTCAAAAAGTGTGCTGATCGCGTAAAGCCTGACTGCGGGATTGCTGTTCTTCAACGCTTTTACAAACACTTCGATTGGTGGGTTTCGCCTTTTTATTTCGTGTAACGCTTTGGCGGCTGCTTTTTTGACCGCGCGGTTCTTGTCAGATAACATCGCGATCAACTGCTCGATAGTATTAGGGCTTTTGATAGAACCGAGCGCGGCGACAGTGAGTTTTCTGATCGCCGGATTCTCGTCCTTCAAAAAACCGATTATGTGTTTGATCGCCTGGGGCTTTCTTATCTTACCAAGCGCTTCTATCGACAGAAGTCTCACCCCCTTGTTGTCCCCCTCTAGCAGGCTCGCGATGAAAGGTATCGCCGGAGCGGCAGTCTTCCCGATGTTACCGAGGCTCCTCACCGCGATAGCGATCTGCTTATCGTCAGGGGAGTATAGCTTGCGTATGTTCTCGAGTACTGATTTTCTTATGCCTTCGGTCGGGATAAGTTTTTTCGGTATAGTTGGTGGCGCGGCGACTGCTGTCAGTGATGTAATAAATAGTACGATTAAAGCGATGGTCGCGACTTTGATTGCTTTCATTATTATCTCCTATTTAAATATTATTCAGATATGAGTGCATCCACCTTGTTGAGCAGGTTACGGATTCCGCATCCGGTAGAAGCTGAAATTATTACACTATTTTCCCGCATACTAACAGTTTCGATAAACTCATCGGCATCCTCGAGCAAATCGACCTTATTATACACATTAATTATCGGTTTGTCTTCAACTTTCATCTCTCTTAATGTTTCTTCCACCGCGAGCACCTGATCATCCATATATTTATGACTGAAATCTATAATATGCAGCAGGATGTTAGACTCCTCGACCTCCTCGAACGTTGCTTTAAAAGCCTCATACAACTGCGTCGGCAGGTTGTGGATAAATCCGACCGTATCAGATACGAGCACACGCCTGTTTGACGGCAGCCATATATTCCGGGTCGTCGGGTCGAGCGTCGCGAACAGCTTATCTTCCGCCAGCACAGATTCTTTCGCGAGTCGGTTCAGCAGAGTAGATTTTCCGGCGTTCGTGTAACCGACCAAAGAGATCGTCGTCATCGCCATCTTCTGCCGGTTCTTCCGGTGCAGACCGCGCGTCTTACGCACTTTTTGCAGCTCACGCCTTATCTTCGCGATACGGTCTTTTATGAGACGCTTCTGCTCCTCGAGCTTCTTCTCACCACGACCTTTTGTTTGGGCGCCGCCACCGATACGCGAAAGCTCTATCCCCTTACCACGCAGGTGCGTAGACATATATATCAACTGCGCCAGCTCCACCTGAAGCTTACCCTCATTCGACCTCGCGCGGTTGGCGAATATATCGAGGATCAGCGCGGTGCGGTCGGTGACACGGGTCTCCTCTATCTCCTCGCTGAGGTTCCGTTGTTGCGTCGGGGATAGCTCGTTATAAAATATTAGCGTGTCGGCGCGCCGCTCATGCACCAATTCCTTCAGCTCTTCGACCTTACCTTTACCGATGAGCGTTGCCGGATTCACCTTCTTTAGCTCCTGTTTTATGCTGCCGACGACTTTTATGCCAGCGGTATACGCGAGCCGCTTCAGCTCTTCTACAGCCTCTTCGTAGAAGAATACCCGCTTTGCGTTCGCGTTACGTTTCGTGATCTCACGCGTGTCGGCATATACTAATATAGCTCTCTCTTTTTTTTGTGACAAAGGGCTTCCTTTTGTATATTGATTTGTGTATGCTGAGCATAGCATGAAGTTATTGATTATTCAAGTTATTCTCTTTTCGAGTTTCCCTGTTTTTTCCATAAAGTGATAGGTAATGATCTCAAGTCCCATCTTAATAGGATGTACCGCTTGCGCTGGGGTATGTAAGTCGTTGATTTTCCACCAAGCGTATGTGTTTTTTTACACCCCCCCGGACTAAAGGCCACCCGTGCGTCGCGACGCCTCTTGAGGGGATTTTCACGTTTCCACTTCAGCGCAAAGATATGCTGTTAATATGATTAATGTTTTTCAAATATTGAATTGTTTTTCGGGGGAGGCTCAATGAATGTCAAATATATTGCTCTCTGGTTCTTGACATCACGTTTATCTGCGTGTATACTTACATCGTAATAAATAAATTTTCTTTGTTCTGGAGCCGCTATTGTCAATTATAAAGTGGGAACCATTTAAAGACCTGTCGCTGATACATGAGCAACTAAACCGAATGCTGGAAGAGAGCATCAT
>JAJRXV010000040.1 GCA_024276115.1 Deltaproteobacteria bacterium | reverse complement strand
TGATCAAGGATCTTAAAAGCGAAAGTCTGCCAGTAAGGCGTTCAGCGATCAACGAGCTAAAGACCACTCGTCACCTAGGGGCGTTAGGGGCTCTCATCGCGGTACTTAACGATGTTGATCCAGAAGTCCGCTCTGGCGCAGCCGAGATACTGGGGCATCTGAATGACAAGGTGGCTGTTATACCGCTTATTGAATGTTTGAGGGACAAGGAGTATTCTGTCGCGACCGCGGCGGCTATGGCACTTGGTGAAATCGGGGATGAACGCGCGATCAAGCCGTTGGTCAAGAGATTAACGTTCATCGAACGTGATATTCAGGCTGGCGCGGCGACAGCGCTGGCTAATATCGGTGAACCAGCGGTCAATCAGTTGATTATTGCCTTGAGAAATAAAAATTATATTGTACGTCAGAATGCCGCGTTCGCGCTCGCGAGTATCAAAAGCAAGCGTTCTCTTATTTCACTTATCTCCGCGTTGAGAGATAAAAGCCATAAGGTCAGACAGTATGCCGCGAAAGGCTTAGGGAATATTGCTGACGATAAAGCGCTTAAACCACTCTTGCCGATGTTGCGGGACAAAAAGGCGAATGTGCGCGAGATGGTGGCTTATGCACTCGGTGAGATCAATGATAAAGAAGCTGTAGAACCGCTTATCACCGCTTTGGATGATACGCGTGCGACGGTGAGAAAACAGGCGGTTATCGCGCTGGGCAAAATAGCCGATCCAAAAGCAGTTGAGCCGCTCATGAGCGCCTATAACGATTATGATGAATGGGTGCGAAGAGATGTTGTCATAGCTTTGGGCAAAATAAACGATCCGCAGGTGATACAGCCGCTTATAAAAGCATTAGAGGATAAAAGTAAGTTTGTGAGGCAGTCCGCGGCGAATATACTAGGAGAGCTAAGAGCGTATGACGCTATTGAGGCGCTTAAACTGGCGCTTGATGATGATGAAGTTTTTGTCAGTAAGGCGGCTCAAAAAGCTCTTATTAAAATACAATCATATTGATTGATATAAAGGACATGTTGCCCAATTCAATTAAGGGGAAATTCCCCCTTTGCTCCCGCTGGGCGCACCCCCTTTTTTCGGGTACTTACAGCGGTAGTTTTTTGAAAATATGAAAAACTTGATATTTGGCAACAGTCCTATAAAAATGAAATGGAGAAAAAATGAAAAAGAATTTTGCTGAAAAAACAAAGATAACACTTGGAGCCGCCTTGATCGCAATCGCGATGATCGCAGGCGGATGCACGACCACATGTAAAAATATGCAAGAAGATGTTGCTCTCGGAACGGCAGTAGAGGTAACCGATGGGGCTGAAACTCCTGCGGAAACGAAAACAGAAGCAACCTCTGATGAAAAAACTGTATATACCGTTGAAGAACTTTTTACGAAAAAAGCTGAGTTAAAGGGCAAAAAAATAAGCGTTCGGGGGAAGGTCACAAAATATAACCCGATGATCATGGGGAAAAACTGGGTACATGTGCAGGATGGTACCGGCGCTTCTGGTACTAATGACATAACTATCACTACTTCTCAGGGACATGTAAACGCTGGTGATTCAGTATTAGCTACCGGTACGCTTGTTTTGGACGCTCAATTCGGCGGTGGTATGTATTCCTATGAAGTGCTTATTGAGAACGCGACTTTAGTAAAAGAGTAAATACGTATTTTTTTCTTGATTGATATATGTTTCATGTATTAATTCTGCATAGTGCGATGAGAGGGTGCCAGATGATTACCAGAAGGCGATACTTTTATCTCTTCCTTCTTCTTTGTGTAGCGCTATTTGCCTGCACAAAAGAAGAAGACCGCGCGGTCTGGGTTGTGCGGTTTGACTTAAAGACGAAGAAGAACGTCAAAAAAATAGTACGCTTCTCAAAGCGTGCTGGTTTCAATACTATATTGGCGCAGGTGTATGGGCGGGCGGACGCGTATTTTAACTCCGCGTCCGTTCCCCGGGCGCAGATATTAAGAGACCAGCCGGCAGACTATGACCCGCTTGAGGTCATGGTGGCTGAGTGCCGTGAGAAGGGGATGAAGATCCACGCATGGGTGAACGTATACTACGCATGGCCGAAGGTGACAGCTGATGATCCTGACTCCTTCCCCGAATCTAAAAAGCACATCGTCAACGCGCACCCAGAATGGATAATCAAAGACGCTGTAGGTAAGCGGCTTGACCAGTATTCCAAAGGCGATAATGGCGCGAACAATATCGAGGGGCTTTACACTGACCCGTCGAATGATGATTTTACGCGTTATTTCATCGATGTATGCAAAGAGATAGCGTCAAAATATGATGTCGATGGTATACATCTTGATTTCGTGCGTTACCCCGGTAGCGCTTACGGTTTCAACGAAAAAGCGGTAACTGAATTCGTCGAAAAGCAGAGCGTCGATCCGTTCGATCTTACACTGGCGTTATCATCACCTATTCCAGAAAAATTCATTTCTCAAGAACTACCGATTACAGCTCGTTGGGAGTATTATTATTATTCGTTGTGGGTGGAGCACAAAAGCCGCTACATCAACTCGCTGGTGTCGCGACTCAAGAATGAACTGAACTTGATGAGCCATGGGCGCAAAAAGATACAGCTCTCGGCGGCGGTATTCCCTGACCGAAACACAGCGTATTTCGGAAAGTCGCAGGACTGGGGCAAATGGCTCGAAGAGGGTTATCTTGATATGGTCATGCCTATGGCGTACCACGGCTCAAAGGAGCGGGTGCTTAACCAAGTGCTGAACGTGAAAAAGATAGCGAATGGCGCGAAGGTCCTCGCCGGTCTCGGAGCCTGGACAAAGGACTCAAAGAAGATAGAGGCCGAAGTCAGTGCGCTCAGAAAGTTCAATGTCGATGGTTTCTCCTTTTTCTCTTTCGGGGGGATGGATGAGATGGATGGTAGTGTCACTGAGTACACCCTGATAAACAAAGTGAAGCGGGATATGTTCTTACCGAGGACAAGAACCCTGAATGAGACGAGAGAACTTAAAGTTCCGGCCGATTTCAACACAGCGAACTATTCATACACGATCAGTGGTAAGGATGAAACCGCGCGGAAAACCGCACAGGGCTATAACGCTCTATTGAGGGTGGCGACAAAAGACGGCTATACCGCTGAGGCTGACGAGATAGACGGGTTTATTACTCTCTTGAAAAAGCAGTTTTATAATGACGATGAGTATTCCGCTTTTTTGACGGAGTCAGGCATAGATGAGCCAGAACTCCAAAAGATGCTTAAAAAGGACATAACAATATTTAATTTTATCACCAGTCAGGTGTATCCCGAGGTCGCCCTTAAGGATAACGACACTGTGACTATACCGAAGGCGGCGGACTATCAGCTGATACTCTGGAGGGTCAACAAAAAAGACTCGATAGAGGAGAAAGCGCGTATAAAAAAAATGGCTGACGAGACGTACAAAAAACTCGTAGCCGGCGCGGACTTTGAGGAGCTGTCGAGCGACCCTGATGATCCTGCTCACAGCGCGGTGGAGTTGAGCTACAATAATTTCTACTACGATGAGCTCGATGACCGCACACCGATCGTCTTTTCACTCAAAGAGGGTGAGTACTCGAAGGTGCTGTCGCGCTCAAGCGGCTAC
>JAJRXV010000039.1 GCA_024276115.1 Deltaproteobacteria bacterium | reverse complement strand
CATGCCAGTGTGAAATTTAGCAAGAGCTTGCGCATTTACACATTTTTGACTTAGTTTTAGTGATCTTTTTGATTTTCATTCTTTTCACCTCCTTAATATATCATTATTGGGATCTAAAATCCCTCGCCTTTCAGGCAACAACTTCAGTGTAAAATATTTCGTCAACAGAAAAATAAAGCAAAGTTTATTCGCTCCGCTTAGAGTTTAAGTCATGGGTTCCCGATAGAGACATTCGGGAATGACGTTGTGGCGCACTCGGGGATGACGTTGTGGCAACCCCAAGAATGAAGGGCGACCACACAGGGTTCGCCCCTACGTATGTTTTTGCAGATAAAATCCGCACTTCGCTATATCTTTTTTGTTGATCCCCCCTGACAAAAAAGCCCGGTAGCGGCATCCGCCCCGACACTCTTCAACAAAACTACAGTCGCACTCAAGTTCATCTAGCTTGATCTTTTTCAGGCGTTTGAAGTTATTGAGCAGACCATCGCTGACATCCCCCACCGGATGATCGGCGAAGAAGCTACACTTACTCACCTTACCGGTATTAGTTACCGCGACCAGGTGCGCGCCACAGGCGTAACCCTCGGCGGAGTTATACAGCCCTGATGAGAACCCATGCTTGAAGTACTTGCCGGCGGTCTCATAGTCCATAAAAACATCCTCGCCATTCAAAGCGCACGGCACATCCACTTCCCAGCGCCTTACACCAAGTCTGGTCAAAATATCCCCAAGCTCGTCAAGCTCCTCGACATTATCTTTAAGTATCATCGTCGCGGCAGAAACATCTATTCCCGCTTCAAGCAACAGCTCCATAGACTTGAGCGCTTTATCGTAGCACCCCTCTCCACGGATTTGGTCGTGAGTACCGCGCAGACCGTCAATACTTATCTGCACTTCGTTGAAGTTCAGCTCGTTGATGATGTACTTGTTGAGCAGAACTCCATTGGTAAGGAGGATAGAGCGAAAATCATAACCACCGATGACCCTATTGATTGTCTTAAAATCCTTGTGAAGTATCGGCTCGCCACCAGACACCATCAGCCGCAGACCTCCTACGCTTTCAAACTCCTCAAAAACATTAGTAATAATATCGAGTGACAGTTCCGCGGAGTTTGACCTGTCGATATAGCAATGTTTACAGTTGAGGTTGCAGTTACCGGTAATGAGCAGTTCAAGATAACGCAGGCTCGGGGTCGCGTTATTTTTGTATACTTTGATCTCCCGTTTTAGCGCGTGGGTGTTCAAGGCGCTGAGTATCTTTTCTTCGAGGCAGAAGTCAATAAAAGGCTGGTCAGGTTCAGTTATAGCTATTTTTCGCGCGCCGTCACACTTTGAGAGAAAATCGCAAGCCCTCTCATCGATCTCATATAGCTCATCTGTCACCTTATTAAACGCGTAAAACTCTTCGAGGCGCTTCAAGCTGATACTGTTTTCAAGGTACAGTACCTCTTTTGTTTCAGCTTTTTTCAGCATTGTCACCTATTCCTCAGTAATAGTGGTATTGTCGATATCAGCGATCGTTATCACCTTCTTATCGACCAGCCCTTTTAATAT
>JAJRXV010000038.1 GCA_024276115.1 Deltaproteobacteria bacterium | reverse complement strand
AAGCAGTTCGGCGAAAGCCTTCACGCCCGCTTCCCCCATCCTCTCTAACCGTTCCCACTGTTCATTGGCAATCATGTAGTCGATGAACTTTTTATTGTCGGTCGGTGTACCGTTAGCCATCACCAGAGCGGCAACGGCAAGCTTTCTCTTAAAGAGGTCATAGCTTGTAAGCATACCAAAAAACGGCTCCGGGGCAAGCTCAGCGAGAGTCCGTAATTTTGCGGAAGATTTTGAAAGGTACCAGTACAGCACCTCATCCCTTTGCCCTTCTGCCTTAAAACTGCGTCTCTTGAGTGCCCCTGCCGCTGTGCGATCATGCTCGTTTAGCATCTCAGAGTATAATATCGCGATAGCTCTTTGCGACTTTATCTTTTTGAGTGCGGTGACAAGCCAGCCTCTACTTTGCTCCCGCGTTTCATGCAGTAGTATAAGCCCCAACGGTTCAGCCGCACGCGGATCACCTATATCACCAAGAGCTACGATAGCTGCATTACGCAGGTAAACGTCATCACTATGTAACACCTCGATAAGCGATTCCACCGCGCTTTTTATTTTCCACCAGCCGAGTACCGAAGCCGTCATTGCTGCCGGAGTTGTAGTGAGACTATGTAACTTGATTATTTTTGTCCGAGTGACATTATTAGTACTTAAATTATATTCATCTGAATATGAATATTTGTATGTATTTGTATAATATGATACCCTTTCCGCTTCTGAAACAGTGTGATCGTCAAGCAGTTTGATAAGGTACGGTACAGAATGTTTTTGCTTCATATCAACCTGCCACAACTTGTATATTGCCATGATTCGATTCTGAGCGAAGAAGGAGTCAAGGTTGTCTATCAGCTCTTGTACTTTTGGCGGAACTCCCTCTTTTTTCAGCGCGCTTTTGTTATGTACGCAACCGGTAAAGGTAGAGAGTAGCAGGATCTCTAATATTATTTTGAACAATCTCGTCATCGTTATTCCTCTATCCACTTACGCCATTTTTTATAATCCTTGCCGAATTCTTCTCCGGTAATCTTAAAAAGCGATTCAGCCGCAGCCTCCCTCGGCCAGCTGTCTGGGTCATTCAAGAGCTCAATAAGCGCCTCGGCGGAGCAACAGTCCCCCATTCTCCCGAGTGCCCACGCGGCATTACCGCGCACTAGCCAATAGTCATCCTTCAGGGCGTCGATCAAGTGTAGCACCGCCTTGCGCCCACCTACACGACCAAGCGACCGAGCGGCGGCGGCTCTGACGAACTTATCTTTGTCCCCCAGCGCTCCTAATATCGTCTCAAACTCACTGGTATCCCCAACCTCCCCAAGTGCCATCAAAGAGTAGCGTCGCACCTTCGGATCTTCATGCTTCGCCAGTCTGAGAAGCGGCTCTAAGGCGGGTTCCCCTATCTTCGTCAACGCCTTTGTACCCGCGGAGAGCTCTAAGGCACTACTCTTCAAGCCTTTTGGCATCATAGCTTTGATTATTGGTTCTACCGCTCGCGCGTCCCTGATCTCCCCGAGTGACCATGCTGCGGAATTACTGATTAATACCTTATTATCATTTAGTAAACCGATGAGTGTATCGACTGCCCGCCTATCCTTAATAAGGCCAAGCGCCTCGACAGGATTGTATACTCTCATAAAAGTACCGGGACTTTTTCTTAATTCAAGTTCACGCCATTGCCCCGCTTTAACTATAGCAATAAGCGGCTCCACCGCGCGCGGATCCTTTAGCCTGCCGAGCGCATCGGCAATTCCATAAATATTTCCTTTTTTTAGCTCTTTGATGAGCGGTTCCACAGCGCGTTTATCCCCGATCATCGCCAAAGCTCGGGCGGCGTGCATCGATACTGTAGGTTGGCTGAAAAAGTCGTGATTGCAAATACCAGCCGGAAAACAGGTCGGAACACAGCAGTCATAATAAGTATCAGGATAACAGCCGCTCGGAAGTTTTGGGCGTTTTTTATATAAGCTCCACTCGTCATAATCACCAAGCATCTCAATCAGCGCCGGAACAGCCGCGACAGCGTGCGGTACCATGTCGGCGAGGTTTGCCACTCCACCTATCCTCACGTTTGGTGAGGGTGAGTTGAGTTTCGACATCTCTTTTTTTACATCCTCAGGAGCGTTTTTAGGGGTATATATCTTGATTTTTGGCTCTATACTCTTATCTGGTTTGGCTTTTTGCGCGACGCAACCTGTGAGGGTGATGATTGTCAGCAGGGTAATAAAAACTGAGATGAGCTTTTGTAACTGTTTCATTTTTGTCCTGTTGTAGATGGGCATGTTGCCCAATCCATTTAAGGGGGAATTCCCCCTTTCGCTCCCGCTGGTCGCACCCCCTTTTTACAGGTACTTACAGCAGCGTTTTTTTGCAAAATAATATTATTTTGCAATTTGGCAACAGTCTCTTGATATTACGCCGAGTTTCTAGATCTTGAAATAAACTCAGAATGACGGTTTTAGAGTCGCGCGTGAGTCATTCTGCGGATTACCTCTCAGAGTTAGTGCTGATATGCTTATTGATTACGTCTATCAGGTGTTTTATCTCAAAAGGTTTTTCAACGAATTCGCTACAGCCGGCATTGATCGCCAGTTCTTTATCCTTCTCCATACCATGCGCGGTAAGAGCGATAAGCGGTATGTGCTTAGTTTCCTCAGAGGCTTTAGCCCTTTTAGCGATATCGATGCCATTAATACCTGGAAGTGACAGGTCGAGCAAAACGACATCAGGTTTTTTAGAGCGTATCTGCTCTAAGCCATCATTGCCGTTGAACGCGGATATAACATTGAACTTGCCATCTAAAACCATCTTGCAGAGCTCCATGTTATCTTCATTATCCTCTATTATCAGTACAGTTTTCATTTTATTTTATATACCTTGTTTCGCCCTTCATTTTTTGATATATAGAGTGCGTCATCAGCTTTTTTTATAAGCGTCAAAACATTAGTTACTTCTTTGTCCGGGTATATCGCGACCCCAATACTTACAGTCAGGCTTATACTTACGTACTGGACGCCATCGCTTACACTAAACTTATGCTCCTCAACATGTTTTCTGATCTTTTCGGCCAAAACCACCGCGCCTTTTTCATTCGTTTCTGGCAGGAGCAGACCGAACTCCTCACCGCCATACCTGCCAAGAACGTCGATAGCTCTGATCGGAGCTTTAATTATAGTTACAATTTCTTTTAGTACTTCGTCCCCGATAAGATGACCATAAGTATCGTTAACCTGCTTAAATAAGTCGATGTCTATCATTAAGAATGCCATGCTTTTCGCGAATCTTTCAGTCCTGCTAAGCTCATACTTGAGAGTGCTGATCAGAAAAGTGTGATTATATACCTGGGTCAAACTGTCAGTAATCGCCAGGTGAGCAAGCTCCTCGTTCATGCTTTCTAGGCGTTGTTTTGTTTTTAGTAGCTCGTCCTGACTCTTTTTGAATCTCGCCGCTGAGATGACTCTTGCCAGAAGCTCTGTCGGGGCGAACGGCTTTCTAATATAATCATACGCGCCTGCCTCAAGCCCTTTTTTTATGTCATGAACTTCGGTTTTAGCCGATATCATGATTATAGGTATTGACTTTGTAGATATATCATTCGATAATATTTTACATACCTGAAACCCGTTGAGCTTTGGCATCATAATATCAAGCAGAATTAGATACGGAGCTTCTTTTTTGGTGATCTCAATCGCTTCCTCACCGTTATACGCTTTAATTATAGTGTCAGGAAAATCAGCGATAATATGAGCAATACAGTCCACGCTGTCAGGGTTATCATCTACAATTAGTACTTTCATTATAAACTACTTTTGTCAATATCTACGATTTTAATATCTTTTACATAAGGCATAGTGTAATAATTAGTGATACGGCTTATTTTTTTTATCATCCCTGACATTCTCTCAACAATAGATATTAAAGTGTCAAGCCTTTCGCTGATAGTTTCTGATTTTATGTTCTGCTGAGTCATCAGACTTTGGATGTATTGTATATTCAACATTATTCCACTTAACGGTTGGTTCAGGTTATGCGCTACGGCCGCGGCCATCTCCATGATAGCTGTTTTTTGCTTTTCTCTGACCAGGTCATCAGTAGTTTTTTTCAGCTTAAGCGCGGATTTGACCCTTGCGGAGAGTTCAAGGTTATGAAAAGGCTTTCTGATATAGTCCATCGCGCCTGCTTCAAGACCACGCGTCAAATCTTCAATGTCACTCTTAGCTGTCACCATAATTATTGGAATGTTCTTGTTTTTTTCTTCTGAGAGGATCTTTTCGCAAGTCTCAAAACCGTTCAGCTTCGGCATCATCACATCGAGCAGAATCAGGTCAGGCCGCTCTTCTTCTGTGATTGTTATTGCCTCGATACCGCTTTTCGCGAGAAGAATGGAATATTCATCTTTTTGCAAAGCTCTTTTCATCAGCCAAAGAGTATCGTTATTATCATCTACTAAGAGTATTTTCATTTTAGACCCCATACGTTTAGACCCCATACATTATATACTCCACAGATTACTTGCGCCACAAATATAATATAACATAGTTTTTAAAATTTTAAAGGGCTTATTTGCTAGAATTCTTTATTTTTTTTATAAAGATTGTACCTTCTCTTTCCAAGTTCAGTTTTATGAAAAGTGCTTTGAGGTTTTCAACACTCTCAACACTCCTGCTTTTATTACACGCGTTTAACAGCTCATTGAAGCTATCGAGGTTCTTTAATAACAGGTTATACCTCTTAGCGCTGTCAAGAAAGTCGCTTGATTTCGTAAGAATATTGCCGAACTCAGCCACCGCCTCATTAAACATAATCTTCTTCACATATACATTCGCCAAAACATACCTGTAGTTAAGCTCTAGGTCATCAGGAAATTCATAATGCCTCATCATACCTTTGCGCAATATATCAAGCGCGTGGTCATACTCCTCAAGCGCGTAATATGCCTTGCCAATCTCAAAATATATCTCCTTATCTTCTGGGTCGGCTATCAGAGCGGATTCCAACAGCTCTAACGCTCCTCTGTAATCTTTGAGCCGTTCGCTCTTATAGTGCGCGTAATTTTTTAGCGCACCGGGGTCAGCGTCGTCGATTTTCAGCACATTGATTATCAGCTCAAGCGCGCGATCATACTCCTTTTGATTCATGCTAAGCTCGGTGAGGGTGTTCATCGCTCGGATATTCCCGGGGGACTTGCGCAATATCTTCTCCCATATACCTTTTTGTTCCACCCAGGTCAGTCCGTTTTGCACTGTCACATAACTGAACATAAGCGCGATGACGACCAACGTGTAGCTTAGTTTTCTCTTCCAATCTTTGGGAAGCTTTTCAAGAATCGTGAAAAATGAAAGAGCGAGCCCGACGAGCGGTATGTACATGTACCGGTCGGCGACGATTATCTCCAGCGGAACTATACCGCTGACCGGCAGGAGAAATATGAAAAAGAGCGCTATACCGAACGAGAAGACGCCATTCCCCTTCGCGTATCTGAACATGATGAATATCATTAGTAGTATCAGTGATATGCCGGCGATGACGCTTATGGAGGCGATAGAGTGTTCCGGTGTCAGGTTATAGTAAAATATCAGATCCTTAGGGTATAAGAGTATCTTAAAGTAGTGCAACAGCCCCTTCGGTATTGTGAGCATATTGGAGTAAAAAGTGCCGCCGTGGTAGCGTTTTACCGCGCCCATGACGTTTTGCGCTTTGTAGGTAATCACGGTGAGGGTGATCGAAAGGAGTGCGAACGGTATTTTGTCGAGCAGTGTTTTGCGCAGTTTTTTCTTCAGAATAAAAAAATCATAGCAGATGAATAGCGCGAACAGCCCTACAGAAATCGCTTTCGATAGGAGTGCGAGCGCGAAAAAGAGAAAACATATTATATATGTCGTCGTCTTTTTTTTCTCGGTATAGTCGAAGTAGTATTTAAGTGAAAGCAGGACAAACAGCAGGTTAACAACGCTTTTTCGCTCGCTTATCCAGACCACTGTTTGCACCTGCACCGGGTGGATAGCGAAGAAGAGGGTGGTGAAAAACGCGGTGGTACGGTTCTTCGTCAGCCGCACCAGCAAATAGTAGAGTAGAATCACATTCGCGACATGAAATAGCAGGTTCGTAAGGTGGTAGCCCGCCGGACTATTCCCGAAGAGAAAAAAATCAACGCAATATGTGAGTAGCGTCACCGGTATGTACGCGGCGAAGTAGCTCCTAGTCAGGATATCCTTGATCCTGTAGTCAGTCACCCATGGGTTTAAATATGTGTACACAGGGTCATCGACGAAAGAGAAATCGCAAAAAAGCGCTACAAAATAAACCGCGAGCGTCGCGCACGACAAATATAAAGCGAGTTGATAATCTTTCTTCTCAAGTTCAGGCATTGATTTTACAAGGCATTTGATTTGTATACCTTTCCTGTTTTCGCGTCCACGTAATAGTTGAAAAAGTCAATGTTTACCGACCAGTATAACGCCATAGTCTTAAATTTTTCGATAATCCTGTCAGCCTCGATATCTAGTTGAGGGAGAATCCGCAACTCGACAGCTTCTGGGATGACCTTGTGACCGGTGTAAAGCTCGCGGTTATCCCCAAGCTTTCTTATTTCCGTCAGGACAAGCTCTACCGCACTCTCCTCGGATATCTTCGGTTGCACAGAAATACTGATATTTGGTATTGAATTATTTGAGATCAAAATAGAAAATGAGCCGTCGTCATCTTTAATACAGCGTGCCTGAAACGCGTAACTCCTCAGGTTATCCACCACAACGCCATTAAAATATTGCTCATAGTTCACGAACTCGCGCCCTAGCTTCTTTATTCTGAGGCTAACATCTTGCAGGTTTAGCAGCGTCCTGTTGCTGTTTATGAAGTCAGCGGCGAACGGTTTTATATCATCAGGGAATATGTATCGCGAACTTTTACTTACCTTAAACGTCCCCGACGTCGAGAGTTTACCGCTTACCGGCAAGGCGTTATGTTTAGAGAGGAACGCTACCTTGAGACCATCATTAAGGTTGTTCATACCGATGTTTATCTCGCTGGCTTCCCTCGACTTCTTAAATATTATAAAATTCTCGAGTTTCTTCTCTTTATCGCTTCCTGCTATCTTTATGTATCGGGCGAGCGGTACTTTCCCCACGATTTTTTTCAACAGCTCCTCAATATTTTTTTCTTTGAGGTCCGCCGTTATCTTGTTGTTCCTGATAGAGTCATCAACCGTAACCTTCACTCCGGCGAGGTTTTCGAGCGTTTCGGCTATATCGCCAAGCCGCGTTTTATTAGCCTTCAGGACAATACCGCTACTGTTGAAGAATATGATAACGCCTCTTTGTTGCGGGCGACTTCCCATTCCGTGAGCGGCAGAGGCGAAAATAGTGATCGCCATAATTAAAAACAGTATTTTTCTCATAGTTTGCCTGCTGTACCTGAGCTAAAAAACTCCCTGCGTTTACAAAATGTCATCCCCGAATGCTTCTATCGGGGACCCAGGATCAAAACATCCTGTTAAACTTTATAGTAGGGGCGACCGGTCGGTCGCCCCTACTTGTCTTGGATTTCCGATTAAAACCCTCTAAAACCCGTATTCGTTCCACCTTGAGTTGACAATATCTTTGATAGCGTCAGGCATCTCAATATCATCTGGCCACTCTCTAAAGTGCCCGTCTTTCGGACCTTTTTTCGTCGCGTCGATCCCCATTTTCGCGCCAAAGTATGGTAGCGGTGAAACATGGTCGAGCGCGTCCACCGGACCCTTGACGACGGTGATATCCCTCTCGGCGTCAACATTGTTACCGATCCGCCATATAACTTCGCTTAAATCCTGAATGTTTACGTGCTTGTCAAGTATGACGACGAACTTGATGAACATCATCTGACCGGTGCCCCAGATAGCGTGCATAACTTTTTGCGCCTGCCCGGGGTACCTTTTGTCGATCGATATGAATATAAAATTGTGGAATATCCCCTCGAGCGGCAGATTTATATCGACTATCTCTGGTAGCGTTTTCTTCAATAGCGGCAGGAATATACGCTCTGTCGCTTTCCCCATGAAGCAGTCTTCCATCGGTGGTTTTCCGACTATGGTGCATGGATATATCGGCTTTTTCCGGCGTGTTATCGCTTTCAGGTGGAACACCGGGTACTCTTCCTTAAGTGAGTAATAACCTGTGTGATCGCCAAACGGCCCTTCGACCCTGCGCTCTGATGGATTGACGTAACCCTCGAGTATAAACTCAGCGTTCGCCGGTACCTCGACATCGATCGTCTTGCACTTTACCAGCTCCACTGGCGCATTCCTCAGAAATCCCGCGAACATCATCTCATCCACATCGTCTGGTAGCGGTGCGGTCGCGGAGTACAATACCGCCGGATCACAACCGAGCGCGACGGCGACCTCAAGCGGCTTTTCTTCCCCTTCGGCTTTGTGGTAGTGCTTCGCGCCGTGTTTGTGGATGTGCCAGTGCATTCCAGTAGTGCGCTCATCGTAGACGTGCATCCTGTACATACCGCAATTTCTCATACCGCTCTCTGGATCCTTAGTGAATACGAGCGGGAAAGTGATGAATTTTCCGCCATCCTGCGGCCAGGTTTTAAGTATAGGTATTTCGTCCAGCGAAGGATTCTCACTGTTGACGAGTTCCTGACAGGCTGCTTTGGAGACCATCTTAGGGATGAAGTTAGATATCTGCTTCAGTTTCGGCAGCATCTTGAGCTTACCCATCAGGTTTTTCGGGATCTCAGGCTCTATGAGAGCTAATATCTTCTCACCGATGATATCGATGTTATCTACCTCAAGCGCGAGGTTCATCCGCTTTTGGGAACCGAAAAGGTTTATGACCAGTGGAAACTCGCTCCCCTTCACGTTCTCAAAAATAAGCGCCGGACCATCGCTCTTCATCATCCTGTCGGCAATCTCAGCGATCTCGAGTATCGGATCGACTTCTACTGTTATCCTTTTCAGCTCACCTGCTTCTTCTATAACTCTAATAAAATCACTAAGATCTTTATATGCCATTTTTATAGCTCCTGATTAAATATTTTTTTTAACCACAGAGTGCACAGAGAAAAAATAAAGGCTTTTATCTGTTTTTACCTGCTCTTTCCGTTTCTCCTGTGTGCTCTTCTTCCACTTACGTTATCATTTTTTTAATAAAGTTTCAATACGTAACTGTCGGCAGGAACATTTTTCTTCATCAGCATTTAAGGATTTGACTGTATCTAAGAGGATCGATGAGATGTTTTTTGGCTCTGAATAAAAAAGCCCTTTGAATTTATGGTAGTCCCACTCCGGCACCACACCTTCGGCGTAGTTGACTATGAGGTACAGCCCGCAGTAGCACGCGCCGATCTCACGCGCGAGGTATACCTCAGGGACAAAGCTCTGTCCGATCGCGTCAGCGCCTAATATACCGAGAGCTCTTACCTCGGCGCAGCTCTCAAAATGCCTGCCGTCAGTCACGGCGTAGACACCGGTCTCAAAGAGTGTGTACCGGTCACGGCTCTTAACGATCGAGCTCATGCTCTTTGAGATAACCGGGCATACCGGCTCTCTCATCACAAGCAGGTAGTCGTTGGTGATGCTCACATCTTTCCGCACCGAAAAATCTATGTAATCATTCGGGATGAAGATGCCGCCGGGCTTCATAGATTTCTTTATGCTGCCGACACCGCCCTCGGCGAGGACTTTTTTGACACCGAACTCCTTGAATACCGAAAATATCTGCCTTGAGGAATCAGCTCTAGTGCGGTCGCCCATCCAGCCGTGCATCCGGCAGGTGATGACTTTTTTCGGCGCTTTGCCAGCTATCTCGAAGAGCGTCATCGGTGGGCTGTCACCGAACGGGGTAGGGTAGACCTCATCCTTCGATATGATACTTATGTTATCGTCCCCGATATCTTCTGGGAATGATACGGAGAATGTGCTTGAGCCTCCGATGATCGCGAAATCTGCGTTTGGCATTATTAACTCCAAGTCTGTTTGTTAAAATTCTTTCAGTACCCTGTACTCTGTATCACGCTGGGCGGGAGTAAGACCGCACTGTTTGATCAGTGTGACGATTTTTTCTACGTTCATCTTATGGTGCACGCCGGTAGAGCGGACGACATTCTCCTCTAGCATGGTGCTGCCGAGGTCGTTCGCCCCGAAGAAAAGCGACATCTGCCCGATCGCCGCCCCTTGCGTCAGCCATGATCCCTGAATATTCGTTATATTATCAAGATATATCCTCGAGAGCGCGAGCAGCTTTAGATAATCCTCCGCCGGCGCTTCATCCCCGCCGATATCCGTTCGCCCGGGCTGAAAAGTCCACGGAATAAATGCCCGGAACTTACCGGTATCGTCTTGTAGCGTTCTGATTCTGTCGAGGTGCTCGATACGTTCTGCGATCTCTTCCCCGATACCAAACATCATCGTCGCGGTTGAATATATCCCGAGCTGATGCGCGCTATTCATCACACCGAGCCACTCTCCTGCCGTTATCTTCAGCGGGCTGATCTTTGTTCTGATGCTGTCAGAGAGGATTTCCGCGCCGCCACCGGGTAGTGAGTCGAATCCGGCGCTCGTGAGCTTTGAGAGCGTTTCTTTTACGGTCAGGTTTGATTGCTTCGCTATATGGATTATTTCAGGCGGAGTCAGCGAGTGGATGACAACGTCGTATTCTTTTTTTATCGCTTTGAATATTTGTATGTAATACTCTATGGTTACGTCCGGGTGCAGACCGCCTTGCAGCATTATCTGCGTGCCGCCGCTTGATACTGCTTCGGCTACTTTTTTCAACACCTCTGAGGTGTCGAGCAGGTACGCGTCGGGGCTGTCAATATTGCGGTAGAAGGCGCAAAATCCGCAGCGGTTACTGCAAACGTTTGTATAGTTTATGTTACGGTCAATGACAAAGGTGACTTTGCCGTCGGGGTGGATCTGTTTTCTGAGGTGATCCGCGGCGCTCCCGAGTTGGTGGAGGCTGGCATTTTCGAACAATATGATAGCGTCATCCGCGGTTATCCTGTTTCGCGCGAGTACAGCTCCTAAAATATCATCTGTTTTTTTTGTCAGTGTCATCTGTTTTATTCAAAGAACTCTAGCTTGCCGTTTTGTTTCACCCATCCTGACTCTTTAGCCATCTTTGAGAACTGCATCAACCCTTCCTGCGCGTTTTTGTCGAAGCGAAAATCAAGCCCTGAAAGGTATTCTTCAATAAATTTCGGGTTGAATTTTTTCCAGCTTGAGGCATGTGATACCACCTCCGGCAGGTTTTTTCGGCTGTATCTGGATGACTCCTTAAGAGCCTCTAAAACCTTTCTGACAAGCTCTGGATGCTCTTTGACAAACTGCTTTCTTACGCACCAGATAGCGTAGACCATCTTCTTCTGGATTAGTTTTTCCCACTCTTCGCCCAAGTCATAATAGTATAATCCCTCCTGTTCAAGGTTCGCTTCGAGCGCGGCATCCCCGATAAGAAGCGCCGCTTTGGCGTCTTTTAGCATCTCTGTCAAATCAGGCGCTGAGGAGAAGAAAGAGGCGTTTACTCCATAGCGGTACTTGAGGATTATTCTGAGCAGAACATGGCTGGTGGATGACGAATTTGAGAGAGCTATAAACTCTCCGTCGAGCTTTTCTATAGGTACTTTGCTGAACAGTATTATGCTTCGGACGTGTCCACTTGAGCTGACGGTTAGGTCAGGCAGTATGAGGTATTTATCTTTATTGCGACAGTACTCGATAGATGATATCGGGCTTATGTCGAGCTTCCCCTCAAGCAGGAAGTTGTTCAACTCTACCGGTGTCCCCGGGACAAGCTCCATATCTAATACCGACATGTTTTTGACTAGTCCGTAATAGAGCGGAAAGCAGTTCAAAAAGTTTATATGTCCAACTCTTGGTCTCATATTATATCCACTAATACCACAATCTGTATTCAAAAGAGTAACTGCGTTGACTTCGTTGTCAGCTCCTTAACGTACGAATAATGTACGCCCGCGTCGCCTCCGCCCTGTCGCCTTGTTACTCGTTCGACTGCAACTTGGTGTAATTAATTATATACTTTTAATTCGTTATATAAAGTATCCCGTTCGACTGGGGTCTTCCCCATCTCTTTTATCAGGCGCACAAGTTTTTTACGTGATATCTCCTGTGGAGTCTCCGCGCCGGCTGAATGTGTGATCTTCTCCTCAACTACGGTGCCGTCAAGGTCGTTGACGCCATAGTGGAGCGATAGTTGCGCCAACCGCAACCCCATCATTATCCAGAAAGCTTTTATGTGGTCGAAATTGTTCAGGATGAGTCTTGAGATCGCTAAGATTCTCAGCGTCGCGTATCCTGACGGGCGTTCGAAGTCTTCCATCTTAGTGTTCTGAGGGTGGAACGGTAAAGGTATAAACGATTGAAATCCACCCGTTTTTTCCTGCAATTCCCGTAAGCTGATGAGGTGGTCAACGATCTCATCACCAGTCTCAATATGTCCGAAAAGCATAGTCGCGTTTGATTTAAGACCCAACTTGTGTGCCTGAAACATCACGTCACGCCACTCTTCTCCGCTCGCCTTTTTTGGACAGAGTTCTTCCCGTACACGGTCGCTGAATATCTCCGCGCCGCCTCCTGGTAGTGATCCAAGCCCGGCTTCCATCAGCATTTCGAGTACTTTTGAGACAGTAAAACCTGTCAGTTGCGAGAAGTAAAGTATCTCCACCGCGGTGAAGCCCTGGATATGGATGTCTGGTGCGGCCTGCTTGATTTTCGAGAGCGCCTCAAGGTAATAATCGAACGGGAGGTCTGGGTGTAGCCCGCTCACAATGTGGACTTCGCTTATCCCGAGTGGTAGTGACTCGATTACCTTATTTGCCGCTTCATCCGGTGAAAAGACATAAGCGTCAGCGTCTTCTTTGTCGCGGCTGAAAGCGCAAAAAGTGCATCGGGCAACGCATACGTTTGTCAGATTGATATGACGGTTGACATTGAAGAACACCTTACCGCTGTTTTTCTGGAGGTTCATCTAGTCAGCCAGCTCACCGATCATGTGGATCGAACTTTCATTCAAGAGATATCTCGCGTCTTCCCGATCTAATGAAGCGTTATCACGTAGTTTTTGTCTTATTTCTTTTTCGCGTGCCATGTTTCCTCTGCATCTTTTTACTCTTACTTAATTTTTTTGACTAAAATATTCTGTTTTTTAGAATATTTTTTTAGAATATATGTTGTTTCGCGGAAAAAAGAGAAGCGTAAAATAGTCACTTAATCTAATTAGTTAACATACTTTATAACAACGGTAAATAGGTGTCAAATATTTTTTTTATGCAATTATTTTTATAATAATGTTATAATCCCATAAGAATATGAAAATACAAAACATAAATGATAGTATAATATTTTCAGCTCCATACATACTTAGAGTTTCCAAATCAGTGATTTATAATGGAGCTGTGCTAATTTCTGGTGACAAGATCAAGGATACCGGCACGCTTTCTGACATTAGAACGAAGTACCCTAACGCCGCTTGGCGCGATTTCCCGAGCTCTATCATAATGCCTGGGCTGGTCAACGCGCACGTTCACTTAGAGTACTCCGCGCTTGGTCCGGTAGATGGGCGTGTTGATTTTGTCGAGTGGCTGAAAGACCTGATTCAGCGACAAAGAACATTTGATGAAGAGCATATATCCTCTTCGATCGATTCAGCGATAAATCAGCTGATAAACTCGGGGATAACCTCTGTCGGTGAGGTCGCTAAGAGCGGGGCAAGCCTTGCGCCACTACTTAAGAGCGGTTTAAACGGTACGTATTATAACGAGGTCGTAGCGGTCGATAACGTTGAGAGGACGATGAGCCGCGTAGAGCTGGAAGGGTTTTACAACGGCAGAAAATCATCGCTCGACGGTTCCCGGCTTATCCCGGGGCTCTTCCCGCACTCTCTATATACGCTTTCTGAAGATGTTTTGCGGGAGATAGCTTCTTTTGTTGATTCTGAGCGGATTCCTTGCGGGATCCACGTGGCTGAAACGCAGTACGAGGAGGACTTCATACGCAATGCTTCTGGTCCGCTAGCTGAGCTTATGAGCGGTTTGGGGCTGAAGACTCTCCGAAAAAAAAGGAAGTGGAAGAGCGTTATTGAGCATGTTGACGCGGTAGGGCTGTTGACACCGATGACGCATTTAGTCCACCTGACGCAACTCGATCCGATGAGCTTCCCGCTTCTTGCTGGTAGGGGGGTCGGTATTGTGTTATGCCCGCGGAGTAACTACTATTTGAAGTGCGGCGCGTTCCCTTTTTCGCAATCGCTTGAGTATGGTCTGCGGGTAGGGCTCGGCAGTGACAGTCTGGCTAGCAACGCTTCTTTCGACATGTTCAAGGAGATGCGGTTGCTCTACGATTCCATCCATGCCCCTAGCCTCTCTAAAGCGCGAGTAGCTGAGGTCAGCCGCAGGCTCCTATATATGGTGACGATGGGCGGTGCGGATATTCTCGGGCTGGCTGATGATATAGGCTCCCTAACTGCGGGGAAGAAAGCGGATATTGCCGTAGTGAAGGTAGGGAAGGGTGTTTTTAGTGACTCTTTCTCTCCAGAAGAACATCTGGTTTCACACGCTACCGCTGATGATGTAATCTTTACGATGATAAACGGAGCGGTAAAATATGACATCACCTAAGGTCAGCGTCATAGTCCCGTTTTATAACGAGGAGAAGTATATTTTTCGGTGCGTTAGAAGCGTGCTGAGGCAGAATTTCTCTGATTTTGAGCTAATCATGGTGGATGACGGCTCTGACGACAACTCTGTGGCGATCGTGAAAAAGATCGCGGTGGATGATGATCGGGTCAAACTAGTGGGGCATGGTAGGGTAGGGCTTGTGAAGGCCTTGAACTGTGGTGTAGAGGTAGCGCGCGGTGAGCTGATCGCGCGGATGGACGCCGATGATATAATGCACCGTGAGAGGCTTGGGGTTCAGTACGAATTCATGAGCGCTAACCATGATGTGAGTGTGCTTAGCTGCCTTGTGAGGGCGTTTCCGCAGAGGGCGATATCACCGAACATGCTAGAATATATCAACTGGCTGAACGCGCTGACGGCAGACGATGCGATCAAGCGTGACATCTTCATAGAATCACCAATACCGCACCCGTCTGTGATGTTGCGACATGCCGAGCTTTTGGCGCTCGGGGGGTATCGTGACAATGGGATGCCTGAGGATTACGATCTTTGGTTGCGCTACTTCGTAGCTCATAAGAAATTTCATAAAATTCCACGACTACTGCACTTTTGGCGGGAGCGCTCAGAGCGGCTTTCACGCGTTAGCGAGGTTTATTCGCAGGAGAACTTCGTGAAGCTGAAGGCTGGTCACCTTGCAGAACATCTGCTCTCAGAGCGGGAGAATATATACATTTGGGGCGCCGGCAGGGACGGGAAACGGCTTTTTCGGTATCTAGGTGGTAGGTCGCTCGACATCAGAGGTTTTATCGATGTAGACCAGAAGAAGATATCCCAAAGAATTTATCGGCTACCGGTGATAGATTATAATGAGTTGCCCGGCATGAGCTGTTTCATCGTGGTGTGTGTCGGAACAAAAGGGATAAGGAGTAAAATAAGAGATAAACTCGGTGAGTTTGGATACATAGAAGGCGATGATTATGTCTGCCTCGCGTGAAAGGGATATTCTAACCTTTAGAAGTGTTCAGCTCATCAAACAATAATTGTAATTCAGGCTTTAAACGTTCAATTTCACTAACTAATTTATTGTAAACCGCGCGCGCGCGCGCGAGGTCTCCCCCATTACCTATTATTTCTAGCTCATGAGCCGCGTTTGTAGCGTTTTGTGCATACAGGTTGATGAGATAACCTTTTAGTTTATGGGCGGTGAATTCCAGTGCGCCACCGTTGTTGTTGTTTATCGCGTCAAGTATTTCCCCAAGGCTTGGTGCGAATATTTTAAAAAACTCCGTGATAATATTCTGAATAATACCTTCTTGGTTCGGTATGTTGCAGAAAAGAGAGTCCCTGTCGAATACCATGTTGATATTAGTGTTATTGATTGTCACGTCAACGTTTTCTTTTTGGGTAGCGGTCACCATTGAAGCGCGTTCGAATATTTTTTGTCGCAGAAGATCAGCGTTGATAGGTTTCGCTATGTAATCATCCATTCCCGCTTCAAGGCATATATCACGATCTTCTTCCATAGCGTTGGCGGTCATCGCTATTATCTGGATGTGCGCGCCGGTTTCTTTTTCCCTTTCACGGATAGCTTTTGTTGCCTCATAGCCATTCATTTTCGGCATCTGTACATCCATAAGGATCAAGTCTAAATCTTCCTTCTCAAATATCTCCAAAGCCTCTTTACCATTTTCAGCCTCTGACAGCTTCAGGTTATAGCTTTTATCTTTAAGTAGCACTCTTAGTAATTGCCGGCTTATTGGCGCGTCTTCAACGAGTAGGATGTGAATAGGTGGAAGGTTTGTCATTTGCGATACTTCTTTCTCTTCTGAATCTGGTTTATACTGATCGTGGTCCCCTTCTTCATTTGTTCTATTCTCAATGTGCATAATAAAAACAATACAATCAAATTCGCAAAAGTCAAGCCGATATTATAACAAAGTTACCGCAAAAGATTTGGCGCCGCGAAAAGTATAAATTGCAATACTACATTCGCGTAGAGCCCCGCTACAACATCGTCAAGGCATATACCGAGACCACCGGGGACGCTCTTCTCTATAAGGTTCGATGGGTATGTTTTCTGGATATCAAAAAAACGGAAGAGCAGAAAACCGGCGGCAACCGTCTTAAGGTTGGTAGGGACGAAAGCCATAGCGACAAGATACCCGATCACCTCATCTATGACTATCTTTGATGAATCCTTCTCGTTAAGCGTTTTTTCCGCATGGTGAGCGAAGTAGCACGAGAACCAGAAGAACACATATATAGCACAAAGATACTGCACCGGTGGCAGTAGCGAGAAAAGATAATAAAGTGGTATTCCACCCGCGATCGTTCCGACTGTGCCGGGCGCGACCGGTGAGAGACCCGTGTAAAAAACAGTGGCGATGATTATATTTAACTTCTCTTTCAAGCGATTACCTCTTTTTTATCAAATTTTAGTGACGACAGTTAAGGGGCATGTTGCCCAATACAATTTAGGGGAAATCCCCCCTACGCTTCTGTTGGTCGCTACCCCATTTTTACAGGTACTTACAGCGACGACTTTTTCGAAAAAATGGGAAATCTGCTATTTGGCAACAGTCCCTTAATTTGTTGCTCGTGCGACTGTGAGCTTCAGCTCCCGCAATGTCGCGATTATTCTTTCAGCCTCTCCGTCTGTCAGGGGGAAGAGCCGCTCCATCTCTTCTTTGAGCCGTGCGGACTCGATGTTTGCAACGGCATAAAGGAATGGAGGGTCAAGGTAAAGCGCCATCTCGTCGCAGTTGCGGGTGACATACGTATGGAGCGCGTCGTTGAACCAGCGCGTGCGGTCTGTGATTTTGCAATCGATCTTTTGATCTGGTGTATATTTTTGTGTCTCCTGACTGAGCGCGCTCTCATATATTTCTACAAGCTGTTTTACCTGCGCTTCCATCGAGACGATCCTATCTTTATCGATATTGTTTTTGAACTGTTTGATCTTTTCAGGATGTTCAATCAACTCCCGCATCTTTTCGGCGAGCATAGCGTCATCCCCGGTTTTGAACACGTATCCGTTAACGCCATCTTCGACGATCTCCTCCGCGCCTCCGCAGTCAGAACAGATAACAGGTGTGTCACACAAAAACGCCTCACGCGTCGCCAGTGAGAACGACTCACGCGACATCGTTGGGAGGATAAGCACGTCGCTGTCAGAAAGCACATCGACGATTTTATCATTTTTGAACGCTGCGGGTGTTTTCATAGACGCATGCGCTTTGATATTATTATCGTGCAGGTAGTTCTGCGCGCCGTATAGCCGCGCCTCGTAGCGGTCACTTTCACCGATACGGTTCAGTGCGTCAACGAGCGTCTTGATCCCTTTTTGCGGCCACTGCCCACCGAGGTAAGTAAAAACGATATTGTCTGTCGTTTTCTTTTCCTTAGGGCTAAACTTATCCTTCAATAGCCCGTTTTCATTCACGGTTATCAGTTCATTAGGGATAGCGTTGTCGCTGAGCGAGCTTTTCAGATAACCTGATGACGCTAGGATATGCTTAAAGCTTTTCGCTTTGTCGAGCAGGTAGTCATACCGCCGCCGCAGAAAATCCGCCGGCATACAATCGCACTCACCGATGTTCAGTATGTTCGGGCAACGTCGCCCTGAACGCGTCGCGAGGAACATATCGTTGCAGACCCACCACCAGTCGTGCATAGTGACGACGAACGGTATTCCGAGGTCAATCGCGACATCGGTGATCTGAGCGCCGAGCGCCTGTATGCTGTGGAAGTGGATTATATCCGGTGCGAACTCTTTTACGTACTTCCGAAAAATAGCGTTAACTCGCGGGTTGTAGTAGTTCTCCTCACGGCTCATGTCATAGAACCGCGACAGGTTTACACCGCGCACCTCGACACCTTCGTGAGTGTAATCCTTTGTGCTGTATACCTCTTCGCCTTCCTTCATGTAGCCGCAAAAGAGCCTGACGTCATGTTCTTTTT
>JAJRXV010000037.1 GCA_024276115.1 Deltaproteobacteria bacterium | reverse complement strand
CTCTTCCGCGGCTTCTTCAGCGGGAACTTCTACCGCTATCTCTTCCACTGCGACTTCTTCTATCTCTTCGGCGGCTTCTTCAGCGGGAACTTCTACCGCTATCTCTTCCACTGCGACTTCTTCTATCTCTTCGGCGGCTTCTTCAGCGGGAACTTCTACCGCTATCTCTTCCACTACGACTTCTTCTATCTCTTCGGCGGCTTCTTCGGCGGGAACTTCTACCGCTATCTCTTCCACTACGACTTCTTCTATTGCGATTTCAGCCGGGGTTTTTTCCGGTTCAGAGGTAAGAATCGCTTCAGCGCAGATATGCGCTTTCACCTCATCGATAAGTTCATCACCACCAAAAGGTTTGGTGACGTAATCATTCGCGCCGGATTCGTTTATTTTAGTTTCGTCAATAGTTTTGTGAGACGATACCATAAGTAAAACAGGTATGTCTTCAAGGTCAGGGTCTGACTTGATTGCTTCGGTAACTTCGTAACCATCCATCTCAGACATGTATAGATCACAAAGAACGAGGTCTGGTTTTATATCTTTCGTCTTTGCGATAGCGTCGGCGCCGTTATCAACATTGATTATCTCAATGTCAGGGTCGTTTTCAAAAATCAAACCGATAACAGTACGAATTGTGACACTATCGTCAACAACAAGAAGTTTCTTTGGCATGAAAGCCTCCTGTCCTGTCGGGGGAATTTGCGCATCCCAAAATCAGGATACATTAAACGTAAATATATAGATAACCTAAAAAAATGGCTTTGTCAATATTTTATTTCTTCTGTGGAGGAGCCCCGTTTTTTTAGTACTATAAGACTCCCGCGCGACCCTAAAACCGTCATCCTGAATTTGAGGTACGCCTCAAATTCAGGATGACGGTAATCCTAATAAATCCGGCTAGCTCCAGAAACCAGTTCGGGACGACAGCAGTAGTTTTTATACCTAAAGGGAGGTTGTGCGGGAGTCTTGCTATCGGTCGCGGAGTACTTTCCTTAAACATGCCCCTGTAAAAAAAAATGAGTGTGCCTTTCTAATTTCACGAAATTACACATACCTTATATACCCATGATTTAACTTGACATAGAACCTTAAATCCTGTAAAAATAAAACTCTGTTATACTAGAGTCAGTGTATATATATTAAATACTAGGAGTAATTTCAATGGTTGAGAAGGCAAAAAAAATATGGCTTGACGGTGAGCTGGTTAATTGGGATGACGCGAATGTCCACGTTCTGACCCACACGCTTCATTATGGGCTCGGCGTTTTTGAGGGGCTTAGGTGTTATGAGTGCGTTGACGGCAGGTCAGAGGTATTCAGGCTTGAGGAGCATGTAGTACGGCTCTTCGATTCGGCGAAAATATCGCAACTAAAAATACCATACACCCAGGCGGAAATAAGTCAGGCGATAATCGATACGATAAAAGTCAACGATCTGAGGTCATGCTACATACGCCCGCTGATTTTCGTTGGTGACGGACCGATGGGGCTGTATGTCGAGGAGTACCCGATCCGCGCTACAATAGCGGTCTGGCCGTGGGGCGCGTACCTCGGGGAGGATGGTCTCAAGAACGGCATCCGCGCGAAAGTATCGTCATACACCCGGCATCATATCAACATAACTATGACGAAGGCGAAAGTATGCGGGCATTATGTCAACTCCATGCTCGCCAAAAAGGAAGTAAAAAGCTGTGGTTACGATGAGGCTATCATGCTCGACCCAAGCGGTTATGTCGCTGAGGCGACCGGCGCGAACATCTTTGTCATCCGTAACGGCGTGATAAACACACCACCGGTGACGACTGTTTTAGCCGGAATCACACGCGATTCTGTCATTCAGATAGCTAAAGACAAGGGGTACTCGATAAGCGAAAAAACATTCGCGCGGGATGAACTATACCTCGCTGATGAAGTCTTCCTCACCGGTAGCGCGGCGGAGATAACACCTGTCCGCGAGATAGATGACCGTATGATCGGGGAGGGGAAAACCGGTAGCATAACAAAAGATATTCAGGATACTTTCTTCAACGTCGTTAAAGGCGCTGACAAAAAATACGAGAGCTGGCTGACATACGTCTAATATGAACAGCGAACTCGCTTCATACATTGACCACACGCATCTCCGCCCGACGGCGAGCGCGGTTGAAATAATCACACTCTGTGAAGAGGCGAAGGCGTGCTCCTTCGCCGCGGTGTGCGTACCGCCATGCTACGTAAACCTCGCGGCGGCAGAGTTGCGCGGTACTAACGTAAAAGTCGGTACGGTGATAGGGTTCCCGCTCGGGTACAACGCGCCTGAGGCGAAGCTGACAGAAGCTAAGCTGGCGATCGCCGCCGGCGCGGATGAGCTTGACATGGTGGTCAACCAGTGCGCGGTGAAGAGTGGCGACTTCGCGCTGGCGCTAAACGAAATAAAATCAATCAGAAATTCATTCCCGGACTGTACGCTGAAGGTAATCGTTGAGACGTGCAACCTCAACACTCCCGAAAAGGAAAAACTCACGCGGATAGTGGTAGAATCCGGTGCGGACTACATAAAAACATCCACAGGTTTTGGCTCGGCGGGCGCTCAGCTCCGTGACATAAAGCTCTTCAAGGAGATCGCCGGAGATTCGATAAAGATAAAAGCGGCCGGTGGAATAAAAGACGCGAAGAGCGCACGGGAGTTCATAGACGCGGG
>JAJRXV010000036.1 GCA_024276115.1 Deltaproteobacteria bacterium | reverse complement strand
AATGCCTGGCGATAACGTAGAGTTGGTTGGTGAGCTGATCACCCCGATAGCGATGGAAAAAGAACTCCGATTCGCGATCCGTGAGGGTGGCAGAACAGTTGGCGCCGGTGTTGTGAGTGAGATAATCGAGTAATAGCAAATAAGATTTGGGGAAATTATGGAAACACAAAAAATCAGGATAAGACTAAGAGCTTTTGATTACAAACTTCTTGACCAATCTGTCACAGAAATCGTAGATACTGCGATGAGGACAGGCGCTAAGGTTGCTGGGCCGATCCCACTTCCAACGCGAATTAACAAATATTGCGTACTCCGCTCGCCACATGTTGACAAAAAGTCACGGGAGCAGTTTGAGATAAGAACGCATAAGAGGCTTTTAGATATAATAGAGCCTACTCAGCAGACAGTTGACGCGTTGATGAAGCTTGATCTGTCAGCTGGAGTGGATGTAGAGATTAAACTTTAATAAACTTAAAAGAAGTCGCGCTAGAGATGTAAGAGATACAGCTATCTAACCGCACTGTTTGTGGTATGGTAAATGATTCAGGCGATTTCATTTATAAGTCAATTTAATGAGGAAGATACGATGGTTAACGGATTAATTGGACGAAAAATCGGCATGACCCAAATATTTGGGGAAGACAGGACTATGACACCGGTAACGGTAATTCAGGTAGACCCTTGCGTAGTTGTCCAAAAGAAGACGATGCAAAGTGACAGGTATGAAAGTGTACAGCTTGGCTCGATCGCGATGAAGCCTAACAAGGTAAAAAAGCCGCTTGAAGGTCACTTCAAGAAAGCTCAGGTAGCTCCGGTTAGACATTTGAAAGAGTTTAAAGCGGATGACCACGCAGCGATAAAAGAGGGTGACACTATTAATGTTGACATCTTCAAGACTGGCGATATGGTAGACGTTTCAGGTGTTTCAAAGGGTAAGGGTTTCCAGGGAGTTGTCAAGCGATACGGTTTTAAGGGTGGACGCCAGACTCACGGTTCACGTTTCCACAGGACACCGGGCGCGATTGGAATGTGTGCTGATCCCGCGAAAACGCTGAAGGGCATCAGACTTCCGGGTCAGATGGGCAACAAGAATGTCACGATTCAGGGTCTTAGAGTAGTTGATGTTATGGCGGACAAAAACCTCATCTTGGTAAAGGGTGCGATTCCGGGAAGCAAGGACTCTGTTGTATATATTCAACGCGCGGTAAAAGTGAACAAGTAAAATAATATTTGGAGTAAGATTATGGCTGTTTTAGATCTATTTAACAAAGATAAAGTAAAAGTTTCTGAAATAACATTAGACGATAAAGTCTTTGGTGTTGAAGTAAATACGCATCTACTGTACGAAGTCGTTAAGGCGCAACTTAGCAACAAAAGATGTGCGCACGCAAAGACTAAGACAAGAGGCGATGTTGTCGGAAGTACCGCGAAGCCGTGGAGACAAAAGGGTACAGGGCGCGCGCGTGCTGGCTCAAAGAAGTCACCTCTCTGGAGAGGCGGCGGAACAGTCTTCGGCCCTACCGGTCGTGAGAACTACAAGGTGAAACTACCGAAAAAGATCATGAAGGCAGCTTTAATATCAGCTTTGACTTCAAAGTGTATTGACAACAAGATACTCGCTCTTGATGATTTTAAGATGGATACAGTCAAGACGAAGGAGTTCGCTAGCACGTTGAACAAGCTTGAGCTTTCAAATTGCTTATTTGTTATTGACGGTAGAGATTTTAACGTTGAGAAGTCGTCAAGAAACGTACCGAACATGAAAGTCATCGGTGCCGATCATATCAATGTATACGATATTTTAAGATATGACGCGCTTGTATTGACAAAACCTTCGATAGAGAAGATTGAAAAGAGGTTAGGATAATGAATAATATACATGATATTATAGTGAGCCCTATCATAACAGAGAAAAGCTCAATCCAAAAAGATGAGAACAATACGGTTTCATTCAAGGTAGCGATGTCTGCCAACAAGATACAGATCAAGGATGCGGTTGAGAAATTATTCAATGTAAAAGTATTAGGTGTCCGTTCTACGAACTATAGAGGTAAGAACAAACGGGTTGGTAAGAACTTTGGTAGGACATCTGATTTCAAGAAAGCTTATGTGACCTTAGAAAAAGGTGCAAAGGTAAGCTTCTTTGAAGGTGTTTAAAATAATTAGAGCTATTATCAGGAGTGTATAAATGGGTGTAAGAAAATTAAAACCAACGTCCCCTGCCAGACGGAATATGAGTATCTCTGATTTTGATACAATTACGAAAAGTAAACCAGAGAAGTCATTGTTAGCACCGCTAAAAAGAAAAGGCGGCAGGAACAACAACGGTAGGATCACTTGCCGGCATAAAGGCGGCGGACATAAGAGAAAACTTAGGATCATTGATTTTAAGAGGAATAAATTTGGCATCCCGGCTAAGGTTGTCGCGATAGAGTATGATCCGAACAGAACTGCCAGAATCGCGCTGTTGTCTTACGCGGACGGTGAGAAGAGATATATTATCGCACCTCAAAACCTAGAAGTTGGTACAGTTATTTATTCTGGACCTGAAGCGGATATCAAGGTAGGTAACGCTCTACCAATGAAGAATATACCGGTTGGTACAATTATACATAATATTGAGATGAAGATCGGTAAGGGCGCGCAGATGGCTAGAAGCGCCGGTTCATACGCTCAACTCGTAGCGAAAGATGGTGATTACGCGCAACTAAAGCTACCATCGAGTGAAGTAAGGTTGATAAGATTAGAGTGTATGGCTACAATAGGAACAGTAAGCAACCCTGAGCATAGCATTATTTCTATCGGTAAGGCTGGTAGAAACAGATGGCTTGGGAAGCGACCGACAGTCAGGGGCGTTGTTATGAACCCGGTAGATCATCCACATGGTGGTGGTGAGGGTAAGAGCTCAGGAGGTCGCCATCCGGTTACTCCATGGGGTAAGATAACTAGAGGTAAGAGAACAAGAAATAATAAAGCAACCGATAAATTTATTGTCAGAAGAAGAAAAAAGTAAAAGGAGTTTAAATTGCCAAGGTCAATTAAAAAAGGTCCATACATAGAGGAAAGCCTGCTGCGAAAGATCAGCAAACTCGGACCGAACGATAGAAAGATCATTAAGACGTGGTCTAGAAGGTCAACAATAATTCCTGATTTTCTTGGCTTGACATTTGCCGTGCATAATGGTAAGAAGTTCATTCCTGTTTTTGTTACAGAAAACATGGTAGGTCACAAGTTTGGTGAGTTCTCACCGACACGTACTTTTCATGGACACGCGGGCGACAGGAAGTCAAAAGTAAGAAAGTAGGATAGAACTCTGAGGGAGATTGATAAATGGACGAAGCAGTAGCAAAACTAAAACATATAAGGATCTCACCGAGAAAGGTAAGGCTGGTAGTTGACCTTATCAGAGGTAAGAAGGTGGGAGAGGCGTTAAATCTTCTGGCATTTACTAGAAAAAAGAGTACCAAGTGTCTCTCGACTCTACTTAAATCCGCTATAGCTAACGCTGAGAATACAAAGAACATGGATGTCGACAACCTTTATATCAGCAGTATATTTGTTGATCCGGGACCGACAATGAAACGATTCATGCCTAGAGCAATGGGTCGCGCGACAAAAGTATTGAAAAGAACCAGCCACATAACAGTGGTATTAAAAGAGGCATAAAATTTTTCGGAGGTGAAGTTTGGGTCAGAAAGTACATCCCATAGGATTTAGACTGGGTATTAACAAAACATGGAGCTCACAATGGTATTCTAAAAGTGAGTACAAACAGAAGCTTCATGAGGATTTGAAGATAAGAAAGTTCCTGAAGGAAAAACTGTATAACGCGAGCATCGCTAAGATTGCCGTTGAGCGTACGGGTAATAAGCTTAAGATAAATATCCATACAGCGAGACCGGGCATAGTGATCGGGAAGAAGGGAATGGAGATCGAAAACCTGAAGAAGAAAGTATCCGGTATGACGGCCCAAGAAGTTTTCATCAACATACATGAGATTCGTAAGGCGGAGATCGTACCGCAACTCGTAGCCGAGAACATCGCACTTCAACTTCAAAGAAGAATTTATTTCAGAAGAGCGATCAAAAAAGCTGTCGCGTCAGCGATGAAGCTTGGAGCAAAAGGTATCAAGATAATGGCTTCTGGCAGACTTGGTGGTGCGGAGATGGCTAGAACCGAGTGGTATCGAGAGGGAAGAGTTCCTCTTCATACACTTAGAGCTGATATCGATTACGGTTTTGCAGAGTCTTTGACAACTTATGGTATCATTGGTATCAAAGTATGGATATATAACGGCGAAGTATTCAAGAAAAAGGGAAATGTATAGGGGTAAAGGTTTATGTTAAGTCCAAAAAAAGTAAAATATAGAAAACGCCAAAAGGGCAAGATGCGTGGAATGAGCGCAAGAGGTAGTGAGTTGAACTTTGGTGATTATGGTTTACAGTGTGTAGATCATGGTAGAATTACAGCCCGACAGATCGAGTCTGCCCGGATTGCGATGACAAGGCACATAAAGAGGGGTGGTCGTGTTTGGATCAGAGTATTCCCTGATGTACCTTTGACAAGAAAACCCGCGGAGACAAGAATGGGTAAAGGTAAAGGTTCACCAGAAGAGTGGGTAGCTATAGTCAAGCCTGGTAGAATTATGTACGAGATAGAAGGTGTTACAGAAGAAATAGCTAAAGAGGCTTTCAGATTAGCTGGTCATAAACTTCCAATATCGACGAAATTTGTTGCAAGGGAGCATGTATAATGAAAATGAGTGAGATAAACGAGTTAACTCAAGAGGAGTTAAAGCTGAAGGAAGCAGGCTTACGGGAAGAGTTGTTCAATCTCAAGTTCCAACATGCTACAGGACAGCTTGATAATACTATGAGAGTACCTCAGGTAAAAAAGGATATTGCTAGGATATTGACAACAATCAATAGTAAAAGCAAACAAGCTTAGGCAACTTAGTAAAATTAGGGGGAAACAATGGAAGAACGCGGATTGAGAAAAACTTTGGAAGGGCTTGTTGTCAGCAACAAGATGGATAAGACAGTTGTTGTCGAGATCAAGCGCCTTATAAAGCATAAAAAGTATCATAAATATATAAACAGGTCTGTGAAGTTTAAAGCGCATGACGTTGAGAATAAGTGTAATATTGGTGATCTTGTTACAATAATGGAGACAAGACCTATTAGTAAAGATAAAAGATGGGTTGTAAGAGAGATTACACGAGCAGCCCAATAAAATAAGTAAAAGGTGGTATGTCAGGATGATTCAGTCAAACACAATGTTAAGCGTAGCTGATAACTCAGGC
Organism: Deltaproteobacteria bacterium; assembly: GCA_024276115.1. Taxonomy (GTDB): domain Bacteria; phylum Desulfobacterota; class JAJRXV01; order JAJRXV01; family JAJRXV01; genus JAJRXV01. The sequence continues at coordinate 1,209 of JAJRXV010000036.1, read as the reverse complement.
GCTAAAAAGATGCAATGCATAAAAGTATTAGGTGGCTCAAAGAGAAGATATGCTTCTGTCGGTGATATAATCGTTGGCTCAGTAAAAGAAGCTATGCCTGATTCAAAAGTAAAAAAGGGCGATGTAGTAAAAGGAGTAATCGTCAGAGTATGCAAAGAGATCGCGAGACCTGACGGATCGTACATCCGCTTTGATACAAATTCAGTAGTGTTGATAAACGCTCAAAAAGAACCTATCGGAACTCGTATTTTCGGTCCGGTCGCGAGAGAGTTGAGAGCGAAAAAATTTATGAAAATAATTTCACTGGCACCAGAGGTGCTTTAGCGAAGAGGAGTCTAAGGTGTTAACGATAAAAACAAGACTAAAAAAAGGCGATTCAGTTATTGTACTCTCAGGTAAAGAGAGAGGTAAGACTGGAAATATATTGAAGCTGCTACCGAGAAAGAACAGAGCGGTGGTAGAAAAGCTTCAGTTTATTAAGGAGCATTCAAAGCCTTCAAACTCTAATCCTCAGGGTGGTATTATTGAACGTGAAGGGTCGATTCATATATCAAATCTTTCACTTTATTGTCCGCGATGTAACACTGGGGTACGTATTAAGTCAGAAAGACTAGCGGACAAAAGTTCTGCGAGAATATGTGTAAAATGCAATGAGGCTATATAGTAAGGGGTAATGATATGTTACGGATGAAGGAAAAATATATAAAAGAATGTGTACCAGCACTTCAGAAGAAGTTTGGTTATAAAAACATTATGCAGGTGCCTAAGGTCGAGAAGGTAGTTATTAACATGGGTGTTGGCGAGGCTATCACTAACATCAAGCTTCTTGACAGCGCGATTATCGATCTGGAGAAGATCGCCGGGCAAAAGCCGATTATGAACAGGGCAAAGAAATCAATCGCTAACTTCAAGCTTCGAGAGGGAATGCCAATAGGTTGCAGTGTTATTCTCAGAAAAGCCAGAATGTATGAGTTTATGGACAGATTGATGAATATTGCTCTCCCGAGGGTCAAAGACTTTAGAGGTATTTCTGGTAACGCTTTCGACGGACGTGGCAATTATGCCTTAGGGATAAGAGAGCATCTTATCTTTCCTGAAATCGATATCGATAGACTTGAGAAGATCAAGGGAATGAATGTAGTGATAGTTACATCCGCTAAAACAGATGAAGAAGGTAAAGAGTTACTCAAAGTATTAGGGATGCCTTTT
>JAJRXV010000035.1 GCA_024276115.1 Deltaproteobacteria bacterium | reverse complement strand
TAAACTGTATTGGGCAACATGCCCATTGAGTAGGTGCGATGAAAGAACGAATCCTGACATTTTTGAAATCGAGAGGCGGCTTCACCTCCGGGCAGAAGATCGCCGACAGCCTCGGCATCACCAGAAACGCTGTCAACAAACAGATAAACTCACTCAAGGCTCAAGGCTACAATATCGAGTCGCGCAGGTCGCTCGGCTACCGGCTTGTCGATGCTAACAACATCATCGATCATGCCTCTGTCGAAAAAGCCCGCGCGGGAGGGCTCTTTGGCCGCCGCGTGCTCCACTACAAAACAATCGACTCAACGAACAATGAAGCGTACAGGCTGGCGGAAAGCGGGGCAGAGTCCGGAAGCGTGATAATCGCCGACACGCAGAGCGCCGGGAAGGGGCGTATGGGCAGGTCGTGGGAGTCATCCGCGCCGACGAACCTTTATTTTTCGCTCATCCTGCGACCTGTGACGCCGCCCTCAGAAGCGCCGAAGCTCACCGTTATGAGTGCGCTTGCCGTCGCGAACGCTATCGAGGTGACGACCGGTCTGACCCCGAAAATAAAATGGCCGAACGATATTTACATCGACGGCAAGAAGGTCTGCGGCATTCTGACCGAGATGAAGAGCGAGGCTGATATGATTGAGTTTATGGCGCTCGGGATCGGGGTGAATGTCAACTCTGAGATCGGGGATTTTACACCTGAGCTTGAGGGGAAAGTCACGACGCTGAAGCATGTGGCGGGGAAAGCTCTACGCCGGCAGGAACTTTTTGAAAAAATCATTCAAAATCTAGAAAAGTGGTATATAATAATCACCCATGGGGATTTTTCGCGTATCCGGGAAGAGTGGTCGCGGCGTTGCTACCTGACCGGAAAGGTTATAACCGTGGAGTCGGGGCAAGAGACGATCACCGGTGTCGCGAAGGGGATCGATGAGAACGGTTTTCTGCTCGTGCAGACCGGCAGGGAAAGAAGGCGGGTCTTTTCCGGTACAATAAGAGAGGTGAAGTGATGCTACTCGCGGTAGATATTGGTAATAGTTCTATTTATATGGGGATCGTTAAGGATGCTGAGATTATCGCTGATTTTCGGTTCGACACGAACAAATCGCTAGACACAGACGGCTACCGCAACAAGATATCGCAGGTGCTGTGCTGCAAAAAGGGCGTTGATTGCGGTGACATAAGCGACGTGATAATCTCATCGGTCGTGCCCGAGCTTGATCAGGCGTTCGAGCGGCTGACTAAAAAAATGTTCGGCGTGACACCGACCTTCGTCAACGCGCGGACAGACTACGGACTCACCCTGCGCGTGAACAACCGTGCCGCGGTCGGCTCTGACCGCCTTGTCAACGCGTGCGCGGCGCGGCAGATCACCGATGGAGATGTGATTATCGTTGATTTCGGTACCGCCACGACTTTCGACTATGTGACTAAAAGCGGCGAGTTTCTCGGCGGCGTGATCGCCCCGGGCGTGAATATATCGGCAGAAGCGCTCTACAAAAACTCCAGCAAGCTCCCGCTAATCGAGCTGACCCCACCAGAAAAAGTGATCGGTCAAGATACTGTCTCGGCGATGCAAAGCGGTATATACAACGGATATATCGGGCTCGTGGAGAACATAATATTCAAGATGAAGGAAGAGGTCGGCAGTGACGCGATGGTGCTGGCTACCGGTGGCACGTATTGCCTTTTTGATGGGAACCTCAAAATAATCGACCGCTACGACAAGCAGCTGACGCTAAAAGGGCTCAGCGCGATACATGACCGCGATAAATCTGCCGAGTGATTTTTTTCGCCAAATTGAGTAGCCGCTCCGGGTTACTACGAAAGCCGCATACCCCTTAAAACTATCAAGTCGGGCACAAAATACAATCAATCACAGGAGGCATATATGAAATTAAACGCGAAGGCAACGTATACCCATGACAAGGAATACTATAACGAAATCTACTCTCAGTTGGACCAATATTTCAGCAAACATAATACATGGAAGTCATGGAAGCGGTGGAAACCATTTTTGTGTTTGTTTTTGATTGTTTTCGCCGCTGTTAAGCTTTATGTGCGTCCTGAATCTAAAACGCCGTATATTTATATTGCAGCAAGCCTATTTGCTATTTTCGCGTCAAATTCTATCAGTAGCTGGTTATACCTCCGTAAGTGCTGGAAGTGGAAAACATTCGGGAGTGAAGTCACAATAGAGTTTTTAGAGAATAAGGTGACTTATACGGATATTTATTCAGAAACCCTGTTTTCGTGGGGGTTGATCGAACGTTATCTTGTCACCCCTAAAGGGCTTTTTTTGTTTCCGGAGAAGAAAAGGCTTTTTTATATCCCGGATTCCTCCTTAGTGCCGCTTGAGGCGAAGAGCCTCATCATCGAAGCTGTGCAAGCTAGCCTAGATCAACGCGTAAGTGCAAAGGTAGGTTGCCGTTAGGTGCTAGCCGTAACGCAACAACAAGAACTCCCGCCCCAGCGAATACGGTTGCGTTTTCTCTGATTTTTGGTACTTTTATATAAACCCCAACAAGGAGACTGACATGCGGATGCTCGATATAATAATCAAAAAACGAAACGGTGGCGAACTCTCACACGACGAGATATTCTTCTTCGTCAATGGTTATTCGAGCGGCGCGATCCCGGAGTATCAGGTGTCGCCGCTACTGATGGCGATTTTTTTTCGTGGGATGAACGACATCGAGACGGCGTACCTCACCGAGGCGATGCTCAACTCCGGTGAGGTGGTGGACTTTGGCGCGCTACCGGCATACAAGGTGGACAAGCACTCCACCGGGGGCGTGGGTGACAAAATATCGCTGATTCTCGCGCCGGTCGCGGCCGCGTGCGGGCTGGCGGTACCGATGATCTCCGGGCGCGGTCTCGGTCACACCGGCGGCACGCTAGATAAGCTCGAATCTATACCGGGGTTTAATGTACACCTCACCCTTGCGCGGTTCAAGGAGATGGTCACCGATATCGGTGTATCGATGATCGGGCAGACTCAAGAGATCGCCCCGGCGGACAAGAAGCTGTACGCGCTACGGGACGTGACCGGTACGGTGGAGAGCATACCGCTTATCTGCGGCAGCATAATGAGTAAGAAGCTCGCTGAGGGGATCGACGGGCTCGTACTCGACGTGAAGGTCGGGAGCGGCGCGTTCATGAAGGATATTGAGAGCGCGCGGGAGTTGGCGCGGTCGCTAGTCGCGATCGCTAAGAACATGGGGAAGTCCTGCTTCGCGTTTCTCACCGACATGAGTGAGCCGCTCGGGGATTACGTCGGTAACGCGCTCGAGGTGATAGAGTCGATCGAACTGCTGAAGGGGAATATCGACGACCGACAGCTTGAGTTGACTGTCGCGCTCGCCGGGAAGATGCTAGAACTCTCTGGAGCGTGCGGTTTTGAGGAGGCTTGCGCGCGGGCGCGGGCGACGATTCATGGCGGCAGCGCGCTTGCGAAGTTCCGCGAGCTTGTGAGAGCGCATGGCGGTGACGACAGCTGCGTGGATGATTACAGCGTTCTGCCTCAGGCAAAGTTGCAATATGAGGTGAAGGCCGCGACCGATGGCTATGTTACCTCTATCGCGACCACGATGGTGGGGCTTAGCGCGATAGCGCTTGGCGCCGGGCGTGGTTCGCTTGACGATATTATCGATCACGCGAGCGGTATCAAGCTAGTCAAAAAAGTATCTGATCCGGTGCGCGAAGGCGATACTCTTGGGGTGCTTTATTATAATGATGAGTCAAAAATAGAGCGCGCGGCGGAGCTGTTTTCGCAGGCGTATCGCATTTCTGATGAAGAGCGCGCGAAGGAAGAGCTGTTCCTCGGGACGGTCGGGTAGGCGGCGGGTAAATTTAAGTTCAATAATAACAGCACAATACGACGTTCTTTCTTGATTTCCTAAATACTTAATTTCTGAAATTGTTATTTACCTGTCATTCTTAGCCGGCGCGCACGAGGCTGCCTACCCCTTCACTCCCAAAACGTGCATCGAGCGCACCTTCTTCTCATACTCAAAGAACGGCGCGACCAGCTCTAGCAGGTCATTTTCTGGTATATGCACTGAGACGAGCAGGAGTTTTCCGCCGCTTTTCATCACCCTCGTTATCTCTTTGAGTATGTTGTCAGGATTCCGCACGATATGCAGCACCCCGATCAGCAGTACAAAATCTACACTGTCGTCCGGTAGCTTTGTCTCGCCCTGATTGGTGTAGATCGTCGTCACGTTGCTTAAGCCGCGGCTCGCAGCCTTAGCCCGCACGGATTCGATCGCGAGGTGCTGGTTGTCGAGCGCGTAGACGACGCCATCATCCCCGACGACCTTCGCGGCGGCGAGAGAGAACGCCCCGGGACCGCACCCATAGTCGAGGACTTTGTCGCCATACTTGATCCCGGCGGCCTCTAGCATACGCCTGTGGTTGAGCATTTTATCCCGGAGGAAGAGGACGGCGGACATCACCTTGAAGCCGACATCGGGCATCGGCGATTCATGGAGTCCGATGTTTCTGCTGTCAGAGAGTTTCAGCGCGTTTTTTAGACCGCGCCAGAATATCATAGTTTGTATAAAAGCTCCGATGAGGAAAGGTGTCGCCAGCATCGGGCGTTTAAAGATGATGTTCGCGATCAGCCCGAGTGCGAAGAGCGCGATAACAGTGTAATAAAAGCGTTCTTTGAGTCTCACGGAATCGTCTGCTTTTGAGATGATCTGATCTATACAGGAGACAAGTATTACCCCTGAAAAAAATAGCAGCGGTCTGAACGCGTAGGTGATCTTAAGCGGTGTGATTATCAGGTCGGAGATGAAAATGACCGCGCTGATGAATAGCAGCATTGTGATTTTGACTTTCAGCATAACTGGCGCGCTCCTATTTTAGAAAGTGGATTTGAAATTTATTAATTATTAATTGATTTTGCGCAACGCTTTATATACTATGGGCATGTTGCCCAATACAATTAAGGGAGGGGGGCTTCGGCTCCGCTGTCGGCTATCCCCCGTTTTTACAGGTACTTACAGCTACAGCTTTCTAAGGACATAAAAAATTCGTTATTTGGCAACAGCCCCACTATAAAAGCAATATTACACAAATGAGCGCGAATGACAACGAAAAAAGAGATATACCTCAGCCTGGCTAACGATCTGATAAAGCTGGGGAACGCGACTGTACTCTTCCCGCGCGGGGGGAGCATGAAGCCGTTCATAAAAGATGGTGAGAAGATCATCGTGCGGAGTTGCGCCATAAACGAGGTGCGTGTCGCGGATATCGTGGTGTTTAACGCCGGTAGCAGTCTCATCGCTCACCGGGTGATGAAGGTCGGCGACGCGGCCGGGGCGGTCACGCTCATCACGAAGGGTGACAGCGCGTACGGTCTCGACGCGCCGGTTACAGCGGGTAATTTTCTCGGTCGTGTCATCTCGGTGGAGAAGGGATGCGGCGTGCTTGACCTGACTGACAGGCGGGTGGAGCGTTTATCGCGCGCTATGCTGATATACTCCCGCTTCATGGGAAATTTCATCGAGATATTCGCTCCGGTGTACCTTTTGTTCAAGAGGCGTCGCCACCGGATAAAAGATTACTTTTACGCTGTATCGTACCAAGCGCTCTATTACGTTTTTGATCTATGGATACGGAGCTGTGTTAAATAGCTCGCGGCTTTGGTCAGGATTAATAAAAAAGATAATTTGTGTTGATTTTGGCAATTAAGTTGTTAAGTTTCATACTATGGGTATGTTGCCCATCAGATAAGGTATCAATAATTTATATTTTAAGAGACCTAACAATGAATAAATTGCTGGATGAGGCGGATAGGAGAGAATATTTAAATCGGCTGGGGGTAATGGTAGTCGAGCTTACAGCTAATGGCGTCGTTGACTTCATTAATGACGCCGGGGTAAAAATATTAGGTAATGAGAGAAAAGATATAGTCGCGAAAAATTGGTTCAAAAACTTCATCCCGAAGAGGATGCGAAGTGAAATGAATAACTTATTTAAAGAGACGCTGGCAGGAAAAATAGGTACATTTTTGTCCCACGAGAACTCGGTAATAAACAAAAATGGTGAGGAAAGAGTCATACTTTGGAATAGCACCCTGGTACAAGACAGCGAAGGGGTAAATGTCGGTCTACTCTGCACCGGTCAAGATATTACAGATGAGCGGTTAGCGGAAGAAGCCTTGCGGGAAAGTGAGAACCGGAGCCGCGCGATCAGCGATTACGCTCAAGAATCGATTTTGATGATCGATGATAAAGGTCTGATAACATACTCCAACAAATCTGCGATAAAACTGTTTGGATATTCTGAGGGAGAGTTGATAGGCGCAAATATGCACTCCATGATAGTACCCAAGCGGTATCGGAAAGAGCATTTTGAGGCCTTTGAAATTTTCCGTAAAACCGGAAAGGGAAGCATAATCGGCAAAATAATTGCGTTGACATTGTTAAAGAAAAGTGGCGAAGAGTTCCCGGTGGAGCTTTCTGTTTCTGCTGTCAAAATGAAAGGGCGGTGGAGCGCGGTTGGAATTATAAGAGATATTTCAGAGCGGAGAGATGCGGAGAAAAAAACGAGGAAAGCTTTTCAGGATCAACTGGTTATAGATTCTATCCTACAAATATCATTAAAAGATATTCCACTAGAGAAGCAGTTGCGGCTCTCATTGAGACTCTTATTGTCTATCCCGTGGCTGGCGGCTCTCTCAAAAGGTTGCGTTTTTATTATTGACAAAAAATCTAAATCGTTAAAATTAAAAGCTCACATTGGACTGTCAAACAAAATATTATCTTTATGCTCTTCAGTTTCGTTCGATAAATGCTTATGTGGCAAAGTAGCGGTTTCTGGTGAAGTTCAGTTTATCGATAGCTCATCTAATGATCATAGCGACAGGTATGATGGCTCAAATCCTCATTGCCACTACGTTGTGCCAATATTATCAGAGGGAACTGTGCTTGGTGTCATCAACCTGTATTTAGAGTTTGATCATTTGTACGATGAGGGAGAAGTCGCGTTTCTAGAGCTGGTAGCGAATACACTTTCTGGCTTGATCAAGCGTAAACATATAGAGGCTGAAAAAGAAAAGCTTTGGAATCAGCTTTTACAGTCTCAAAAAATGGAGTCAATCGGAAGGCTGACCGGTGGTATCGCTCATGATTTTAACAACTTACTCGCGGCGATAATGGGGTTTGGCGACTTGGCCATACAAGAGATCGCGAAGGATAGTCCTGCCCGAGAATACGTCTCTACAATGATTGAGGCAAGTGAGCGGGCGACAAAACTGACTCAACAACTGCTCGCGTTTAGCAGAAAGCAGGTTCTCGAAGTAAAGTGTATTGACTTAAATGAGTTGGTCGGGCATTTGACTAAAATGTTGCGGAGAGTAATCGGTGAAGACATACAGTTAAAGCTTAACACAAAAGCGCCTATAAGTAATGTGATGGCTGACGCTACGCAGATCGAGCAGATACTGCTGAACCTCACGGTCAACGCCAGACATGCTATGCCTAATGGTGGTGTTCTTGCTGTAACAACCGCTGACGTTGAATTAGACGAAGATTCCATAAACGAACATGTGGAAGCGAAACCTGGTAAATATGTCATGATGTCTGTAAAAGATACCGGGACAGGTATGAGCAAAGCGGTACAGGAAAAAATATTTGAGCCATTTTTTACGACAAAAGAGCTCGGAAAAGGCACTGGGCTTGGCTTGTCAACTGTTTTTGGTATTATAAAACAACACGACGGATATATAAGCGTACATAGTGAAGAAGGTGCCGGAACAGAGTTTTTGGTCTATTTCCCCGCAACTGAAAAAGTGAAGAAAACCCCCATGCCAATCCAAAAAGCTGAGAGTTTGAAAAGGGGCTCTGAAACAATATTGACAGTGGATGATGATGTGATGTTTCAGCAAATGTGTTCTGGCATACTAGAGTCTTTGGGGTATAATGTTCTGGTAGCCTCAAGTGCTGAGCAAGCTCTTCAACTTATTAAAGATACTGATACAAAAATTGATCTTTTATTTACTGATGTTGTTTTAACCGGGCTGAACGGGTATGAGCTGTATGAACAGGCTAGAGTTTTATTGCCGTACATAAAGGTGCTGTTTACCTCAGGGTATATGGATAATCAAGTGGTTGTTGATAAAATCATTCAAAATGAAATGCCGTTTATAAAAAAACCTGTCCGAGCAGAAGAGCTATCAGACAAGGTTCGTGATGTGTTAGACTGATTACTCGTCAGTTGCGATCCCGGATAAAATCTGCGCTACCGAGAATGGCTCATACAACAGCGTAATACCTTTCACCTCTGGAATACTCTTTTTCGCGCTTGCAGTCAACTGTTCAGAGATGAACACAACGAGTGGTACTTTGTCATGCCACCCCTTCTCACTTATCTGCTTTAGTTGATTGATAAACTCATTTAAGAATGATTGCGTCATTATCTCAATGATTATACCGTCGGCTGTCATCTCCCGCACCAACTGAGGCAGGTCAAAACTATCATACTTGTCTATATCAACGTTTTTTGATTTTAATGACAGTTCTATCGGATCCAACGCGAACATATTTTCGGTATACAGTTCAATAAATTTTCCATCAAGGTTCTGATATTCGGTTTTGTTGTAATGCTTTTGGGCAGTTGAGATGTCGTAGGAGAAAAACACCATCCGTAAATCCAGCATATCTTTATCAACATGCATACTCATTACTTCGAGATTCGCAGGTTGTAGCCCTAGTTTTTTTAGCATCTTCATCGGTACAAAATATATGCTGTCGTCAACCCCGATGCTATATCCATGAGTCTCCGCGAGAATATTCGCCAAGCGCAAGATATTTGTTGTGTCCGGCATCAGGTCAAGTGATTTGATAGGGTTGTTGTAAAGCTGGGTCGGTTCGATGATTTGAGGCGAAAGCCCCCATGCCTGCAACACCTTGCCACCCGCTTCATTGTGATCGTGCCCAATCACTTTCTTCTCCCAATCAATAAGCCGCCCCCCATGCTGGGTGTACTGCTCTAATATCATAGAGAATTCTTTGTGAAAGAAATCGTCAAAGACAACAACTCCAAGAGAGTGGAAGAGACCGCTCAAAAAAAGAAGTTCGGGCTCTTTGTATTTAGCAAGCTGCGCTATACGCTTCGCGTAAGCTCCACAGCAGAAGCAATGTTCCCAAAACTGTATTCTGTTTAAGATTCCTTTGTTATCCGAGTCGAAAAACTGGTCAAGAACAGCAATACTGCTTGCCAGGTCGCTAATCCCCTGTCTGCCAATAGTCAAGACAGCTCGTTCAAGCGAAATAACGTTATCTGAGGTAGCGTAATAAGCAGAGTTAGCCAACCGTAATACTTTTGCGGAGAGAACCGGATCCCTTTGGAGTTCAGTCACCAGCAGATGAGTGTCGGTTCCACTGCTACCAGCTATTCGCGCGACTCTTTGCGCTACAAAAGGTAAAGTTTTGATATCAGTGATACTATGTATCTTCGCGTCAAACGCAGATTGACTCATAACCTTCCCAAACACCGCGCGTTTTTTTATTTTATTCTTTTCTCTGTGGTCTTTAACCTTCTCAAAAGTTTTTTTCGTGACCACTGTCTCTTTATTTACTTTATATTGAGCTTCTACAGATTTTAGCGCTTTATTTATCCTGTTTTTTTCTTCATCTTTCTTTATAATTGTTTCAATTTTTTGAATAAAATTTTCTATTCTAACCTGAGCTTTTGTCGCCGCGTCAACCGCCCCGGCTTTTATAGCTTCAAGGATATTTTCATGCGTCGCGTACGCGGTCATCACCATTATTGGTATGTGAGCTGTTTGCGGCTCTTTTTTTAATAGTTTAATCGCATCGATGCCACTCATGCCCGGCATATTTATATCCATAACAATCAGCGTCGGCTTCTCCTTTTTGGCAGCCTCAAGGCTCCTGACACCATCATCAACCTGCACAACGTCGAACCCCGCGTTAGTTAAGGCGATCTTCAACAAATTCCTCATGAGGGCTTCATCGTCGACTATCATAATTTTTTTTGGCATTACGCCTCCGTAAAACTTTTCACATCTACAACCGCAACTGTAATTATTAGTTTACAACATTTCTAAATAGATTCAATAAATGATATAAATTTTATTTTTTTACTCTGTTTTACTTTGCCCTGAAGCCTCATCAAACTTTGGAAAGTATATATTTATTGTTGTGCCAACACCAGGCTCGCTTGACGCAGAAAGGTATCCACCGCTTTGGATGACAATGCCATGTATTGTGGATAACCCCATGCCTGAACTCTGGCTTGGGTCTTTTGAAGTAAAAAACGGATCAAATATCTTTGATAATGTCTCTTGATCCATTCCGCTTCCATTATCTGAAAACGAAACCATTACACAAAATTCGACATCATTTCCAATTTCTTTTTTGATAATCGAGTCCTCTTCAAGCCTCATGTTTTCTGTCGATATCTCAATAACTCCGCCGTCTTGCATGGCGCTTTGAGAATTTTCAGCCAGTTCCACAATAATAAGTTCCAGCTGTACAGTGTCTATTTTTGTTTCCCATAGATCTTCTGCCGATTTATATTTTATTGTTATTTTCGGGTCAATTTTTTCTTTAAGTAGCTTATTTACCTTCAGCAATTCTTCATTGATATTTATAACTTTGGGCTGTAAAAATTGCTT
>JAJRXV010000034.1 GCA_024276115.1 Deltaproteobacteria bacterium | reverse complement strand
CCCCTCGTTGACTTTTTCGAGTCCTTGGATCCCGCCGCGCTCGCCCATCTTTTTCAGCCTGTCACCGGTCGCAGACGAGGACGGAACGCGCTTTACGCCGAGCGCCTTGTTGAACTCCGCGACAAGCAAAAGGCCGCTGCGGGCGGTTATTTTGGCTTTCGCCCTTTTTAGGTTGATTCGTCGCACTGTTTGCGGTCTCATCCATTCACCCCCTCTTTCTTTTTTTGGTTTCACCTAACAGGTGAGTATTATAACTCACTGAAACCCTTAAAACAAGAGGGGGTTTTCTTTTTTCTGACTCGCAATGTCTATTGTAGGAATACTTATGGTTTAGAGAGGTGAAACGCCTGCTCTACGGTGGGAACCTGTCTTTGCAAGCAGTGCGGTCTTGATACATAAAAACATTGACAAGCGAAACTATGTCAAATATACTTTTGAAATAAGGAGTTTATTATTAAAAAATTACTGTTGTTGATACTTTTTGTCACTTTTGTCACAGCTTCGTGTAGTGAGAAGAGCCCCGCGAAAAATAACGACAAGAGTGTCACCAAGACAAAAAATACCGCACCGAAAAAAACTCCAAGGAGGAGAAAGAGGATGAACCTGGTGAGAAAACCCGCTGTAGCCGGAGCGTTCTACCCGGCAGACCCGAAAGAGATAAAGAAAGTGATAACTGATTTTAGCGCAAAGGCGAAACTGCCTGAGTTACCAGCCGGCAACCCGCTGGGGTTGATAGTACCTCACGCGGGCTACATCTACTCCGGTGGTGTCGCGGCGTACTCGTACAACACGATTACCGCGCCTGACAAGATCGATACCGTAATACTACTCGGGCCGAGCCATCGCGCGTATTTCAGAGGCATATCGGTATTCCCGGGTGGCGTGTATCAGACTCCGCTCGGTGATATGCGGGTCGATGAGGAGATAGCCGCGGAGCTGTCAGCAATAGATGGCGTAAGCTACGTCAAAGAGGCGCACGCTCAAGAGCATTCGCTAGAGGTGCAATTACCATTCCTGCAAACGGTTTTTAAGGATGTGAAGATAGTCGTAGCGGTGCTCGGCGCTCCTGATAGATCGGCGACAGATAATTTTGTCGACGCGCTCACTGAGATAGCGACGCGGAAGAATATTCTGATTATCGCTAGCTCTGATTTTTCCCATTATCACAACTATAACACCGCGAAAAAGATGGACAGCTCCGCGTTTGAGTCGATACTAAAGATGTCTGACACAGAGCTGACGCGGAAGAACGCGGCGAAGAGTTCTGAGCTTTGCGGTATACTCCCGGTAGAGGCGTTGCTCAAGGTGATGAACCGTCTCGGCGCGGGTGACGCGAGGATGCTTCACTCTGCCAACTCAGGTGATGTTACCGGTGAAAAAGGACCCACGTCAGAAGTGGTCGGTTACGCTGCTGTCGCTTTTTATCACACTGAGGGCGCGAAGAAAGGCGCCAGCGAGGGTAAGGAGCTGACGCTGAACGAAAAGAAGCAACTGTTGAAGATCGCGAAGGATACGGTTGATGGATACATAAAAAGCAAGAAAAAGCCAAAGCTCAGAGAGATAAAGAACCCGAATCTGCTCGAAAAAAGCGGTGTTTTCGTCACGATCAAGAAGGATGGACGCCTCAGAGGCTGCATCGGGAACTTCACCTCTGACAAGCCGCTTTGCGATAATATCGTCGATATGGCTATGAGCGCGGCGACTCAAGACCCGCGCTTCCCGACCGTCACCGCAAGCGAGCTAGATGAGCTGAAGTACGAAATATCTGTCCTCACACCAATGAGAAGGACGCGCGATGTAACTGAGATAGAAGTGGGCAAGCACGGTATATACATAATACAAGGTTACAACCGGGGGGTACTCCTGCCGCAGGTAGCGACCGAATACGGCTGGGACTCAAAGACGTTCCTCGAGCAGACATGCAACAAAGCCGGGCTTGGCAGGGACGCGTGGAAGGATAATGATACCGAGATATACCTTTTCAGCGCGCAGGTGTTCTCGTGGGATGAGGTGATGGGTAAGTAGCCACGGGTCAGATTATTAGCCCGGCGATAAAATGTATAGTGTAATACTCCTGCCGTCGTCCCTGAGTCTTTATATTTAATTGCCGGGTTAATATTTCGCGTCTTTTTTGTTTTTTTGGTAACGCCAGTTGACGCGCGCCGCGATGTTTCTTTGGCGTTTTTCAGCCGGATAATCTACTTGACATCTCAATATGATAACATATACTTAAGTCTATGCTTATTAGCGTATCTGAAATGTACGCTACACAACAGAGCTACAGAGGTAAAAGTGTCTAGTATAATAACGGTCAAGAGTCTAAAAAACAGATGAGCAAACAACAAATTAAAATCCATTATATTACATGGGTGTTATCGGTATTAGTTTTTCTAGTAATTTCAGTAATCGCTTTTTATATTCACGTAGATACCGAAGAAAAAATAAACACACAATTTTCAAAGAACCAGTTAATCATGGCGAAGGTTATAGCCAATGAGCTGAAGTCAAAAATAGGGCTACTGGTGGATGATCTAGAAAACCTCAAGGAAAACCCTGATACGATCAACATGAATATCATGAACAGCCCCTACTTTATCAGAAACAATCTCAAGGAAGTGTTACACCATGGAGTAGCCTACAATATTATTGTATTAGATGAAAAAGATAAAATAGTTTACTCTTTACCAGAAAATTTAGATGTTGAACAGTTGCAAAATGATTATGATTTCCTTACACTAAATGATAACAAGCAGACCTTGCTAGATGGCAGTCCGATATTAAGCGATATCTACCAGCTTGATACTCCGAGGGATTATGCCGCCAGCCTTTATGTGCCTGTATTTGATAATGATAATAAATACAAGGGGGCTTTGGGGCTTTTAATTCAGATCAACAAGTTGAGAGAAAAGTATATTGAGCCTCTTGAAGCCCAAAGCTCTTACAACCTGAACATAGTTAATGAAGTGGGTGTCAGTATCGAGTCAACATGTAAAAAACTGTCAGGGTTGCATTTATATGGTAACTGCCTCGCCCCCACCTGCGATATTGGCAAGGCGGGCAAAGAATATGGATTTTTTTTAGACAAAGTAATGTTAGATAAAGAAGGCTATAGCTCGTACGCTCTTGGGTCAGAGCTACCTGGTGAAGAACTTATGGTTACTAAAAGGTTTGCGGCTTTCACAACTCTAAAAATAGCCAACAGAACGTGGCATGTCATAGTCTCTGTTCCCTACCGGGAAGTAAACTTCTTGTTGCAGAAAAATTTCCAATATGTTTTTATCATACTGGCGGTCATGTTCATCTTTATGCTTGTAGTTTCGTACCTGCACTTTGAGCTGAACAGAAAACGGATAAGAGAAGAGGAGGCGGAAGCGCACCTCAATACCGAAACAGTTTTGAAGAGCGAGCTCACCCTTTCGGAAGAAAAATATAAGATGGTGATGGATGATGCTTTTGAGGGGATAGCGCTGTTCAGGTCTATTGAAATAGTTGAGGTGAACGCGGCTTGGGCAAAGATGTTTGAAGCTACGCCAGAAGATTGTATCGGTAAGACCATATACGATATTTTCCACTATGAGTCACTAGAACAGATAAAGAATTTTTTTGTAAAGAGCCTGGTCTCGACTGCTATACCGATACATCAAGATATCGAGGTACTTACCGCGACTGGCGCAAGGAGGACTCACAACATATCTATGGCGAGGCTTAGTTCATCAGAAAACCTGATAAGCGTTATATCACGAGATGTAACTGAAAAGCGTTTAGATGAGGATAAGCTGACAGAGGCTAAGGTACAGCTTGAAAAAGCGAATGAGGAGCTTGATTTTAACATTAACTCGATTATACATGATATTAAAACCCCCTTGGTAGCGATACAGGGGGTTATCAATGTAGTGGATTATGAGTTGCACAAGAATGGTGACACAACAAACGATGAGAGCATGTCAAAAATAAACAACAATATTATCCACATGTTCGAACTGTTAGACAGCTTGCTCATTCTGACAAAAGTCGGTAGGACAAAAAAACACGTCGAGCGGATAGATCTGGTAAAAGAGATAAGGATCATTAAAGGGGTTCTAGGACATATTATAGAGGAGAAAAACGCCATTGTTGAGATAAATGGTAATCTGCCGATGATTTATGTTGACAAAGCGCTGATTACTCAAGTGTTTTCCAACCTTATCAGTAATGCTATCAAATTCTCCCAAAAAGGGGTACAACCGGTCGTGACGATATCCTGCGAGGAGACCGGGGATTGGTTAAATTTCTCTGTGCAGGACAACGGTATCGGAATCGATGAAGGCGATTTTGACAATGTGTTCAAGATATTTGGCAGGATCAACCCTTCTAGAGAAGTAAAAGGAACCGGGGTTGGGCTGAATATTGTGAAAAAAGCGGTCAAAAAACTTGACGGTAAGCTTGACCTGCAAAGTAAGCTCGGAGTAGGCACTACTTTCACATTTACTTTACCAAAGAGCAAAAACTATTTTTACCTACAAAAACTTCGGGATTTTGGCGAAAATGACCGCGATAAACCAAAGAAGTAACCTCATAGGCATTAACCCTGCAATTGAATAGGTGGTGTTTTCGCCACGTCATTCCCGAGGTTTTAATCGGGACCTAGGACTAAAACATATTGAGCGAAAGCGAAAACGCTTAAGTTTAACAGGATGTTTTGAATATGGATCCCAATAGAGACCTTTGGGGATGACGTTTTTTGTTTAGAGTATTGATTCTATATAAACATTCGGCGATGATGGGGCGGCGTACTCGGGTGACAATTTAATTTCAAGGAAGAACAATGACAAAAATAGGTTTTGCTTATAACCTTAAGTCTGATGAGACTTTGCATGAGACGCATATAATCGACAGCGCCGCGGAGTATGAGGAGCGCGAAACGATCGACGCAATCCATAACGCACTCAAGAACATTTCGAGTGATATTGTGCACCTTCCGTGCAACGCGGAGTTTATAGAGAACGTGCTACGCGCGAAACCTGACGCGGTATTCAACATTGCGGAGGGTTTCGGTGGTCGCAACCGGGAAGGATACGCCCCGACTATATTTGAGATGATGGGGATACCGCACACCGGCTCAGACGCGCTTTCGCTTTCTCTGACGCTCGACAAGGCGCATACAAAGCGGATATTGCGTGCCGAAGGCATCCCGACACCGGATTTCAAGCTGGTGTCTGACGTTTCTGACCTCTCTGATATCGGTTTCGGATTTCCGATGTTTGTCAAGCCGTCGCGTGAAGGGACGAGCAAGGGTATCCGCAACCACTCTAAGGTGATCGACTCTGACCAGCTCAAAAAGCAGGTGGAGTGGGTGCTCTCCCACTACCGGCAACCGGCGCTGGTCGAGGCGTTTGTCGATGGGCGTGAGTTCGCGTCAGCGGTGTTGCAGACCGAAACGACGCATGTGCTACCGCTCATTGAGGTGATATTCCACGAGGGTAAGAGCCCGTTCTACTCGTATGAGTGTAAGCTGCACATCGAGGAGACGCTTGAGTGCCCGGCTAAGGTTCCTTTAGCGCTGGAGCGGGAAATGCAGGAGTACACTTTGGCGGCGTTTGAGCTGTTCGACCTGAAAGACCTCGCGCGGCTCGACATCAGAATCGACCAAAACGGCGTGCCGCAGATACTCGAGATAAACGCGCTGCCGGGCTTGTCACCGCATTGTAGCTTGTACCCGATACAGGCTGAAAAAGCCGGATTTTCGTATGATGATATGATCTGCGGATTGATGGAGAGAGCTTTAGGAATGAAGAATTCGGAATGATGAGTTAATAATGTAACGGCTGGCAACAACACATATATTGTCAGCACTTAAAAAACTAATCTGCATAAATTGTTCTTGGTCGTTATAATATGTTTACATTTCGTTTTTTTCCTGTAGTATGTAGATATATTCTTTTTAAAATCAGATTGGAGGTTTTTTATGCCATTTTCAGTATTTTTGCTAATTGTCGCACTCTTTATATTCTTTGTCGGCCCATCGGTCGTCACAAATATCTTAAACTCACAAGCTGTGGTAGATCCGCGAAAGCGCAAGGTAGAACATTTGGCGCGGATGGGCGCGCGAGGTTTGGGGGTGTTGGTATTTCTGTTCGCTATTATCAGCACTTCGTTTGTTGTGATCGACTCAGACAGGGTAGGGCACTTGAAACGTGTGTTCGGTGGCGGGAGTATGCCTCCGGGGCAAGTGATAGCGTATGACGGCGAAAACGGTCCGCAGGCTCGTATACTGGCGCCAGGGTTTCACTTTGAACTGCTCCTGAATATTTTGTATGAAATAGAAGAGAAAGCGCTAGTCAAAATCCCCGAGGGGCAGTATGGGCTTGTTACCGCACTCGATGGGAAACCGCTTCGGAAGAAGCAGTACCTCGCGGATGGCTGGCCTGACGATAAATTTCAGGATATGTTAAACGCGGAGTATTTTTTGAAAAACGGTGGGCAGAAGGGACCACAACTGAGCGTTTTAAAACCGGGTAACTACCGGATGAACATGTACCTCTTTCAGTTGACCCTTGAGTCAGCGACTAGTATCAGCACGGGTGAAGTCGGTGTCATCAAGTCCAATGTGCAGGAAATAGATGACTGCTCTCGGGTCGATACGACAAAAGAGGGCTCGTTATCGGTGCCGCTGGTGAAAAAAGGGTGCATAGGTGTGTGGGATGAGCCGCTTTATCCAGGGATGTACTATCTCAACAGACGCGCTTATGTCATCACTAAGATATCGACTCTCGTTCAGACATGGAAGCACATAGGGGGGTACTCAAGGCGGAGTATAGACCTCGTCGTCGATCAGCAGGGGAAGATCACACAGAAAGAGCGCAAAAAAGAAATACCGGTACCGGCAGACGCTGTTGACCGTGCGATACCGCTTATTGTAGAGGGGTGGAAGATACCGCTGGATCTCAGGATACAAGTACAGGTAGACCCGAAAGACGCGCCGTTTGTCGTCGCGTCGGTCGGAGGGCTTGAAGAGGTTGAGGATAAGATATTATCACCGATGATAAGAAGTGTTGTGAGGAATGTCACCGGCGCCGAGGGGCGGCGTGTGTTTGATTTACAGGATAAGCGTAATGAGCTTGAGGATCTTGTTGAGGAGATGATACGTCCAGAAGGGAGTAAGGCGGGGATTTCTATCAGAGAAGTGCGTTTTGGCGATCCGGCGATACCACCGGAACTCTTGACCGCGCGCCAGCGTGAGCAGTTGGCCGGACAGCTACAAAAGGCGTATGAGCAGGAGAAACTAGCGCAGGATGAGCGTATCAAGAGTGAAAAATCACGTGCTGAGGCGGATCAACAACCGAATCTGGTGAAGGCTGAGATGCAAGTGAAGATAGCAGAGCAGGAGAAACTCGCGCTTCAGAAGCTTGGTGAGGGTGAGAAACTTAAACTTCTTGAGATAGCGACCGGTCAGAAGGCGCAGGTGAAGGTGCTTGGTGAGGCGCGGGTAATGCAGTTGAGTGTGCTGGAGAAGATTCTCGCGGCGGCGACAGAACAGCCGGATATCGTAAAAGTACCGAATGTATATGTTCAGGGTGCTTCAGGAGGTCTTGAGGGTGCCGCGGCGATTTTGGGCGCGAGTAATTTGTTGCAGGGGATGAACGTAAAAAAATAGTGAACCCGTAGGTGCGCACCCTATGTGGTCGCCTGAAGCTTAAGAACGGGGAAAAACAGAGAAAACAGTGCGTGAAAAAATATATATTATTGTCATCTAAATATATTATGCTGTTTCCTCGCGATTCCGCTCTGTGAAGGGTTATGTTGTGATGAGTATCTCTGTTGGTATGAGCTTAAAAGTAAAATAATTGTAAAAAAAAGCATAAAAAATCAATTTGGTGCTTGACACATGCGAATTAAATAGGTATATATTAATTAATAAATGTTGTATATTATTACTTTTCAGGGGGACTTATGAATAAGTCAGGGCTAGTCGAAACATTATCAAATAAAGCCAATCTAACTCAGCGACGAGCTGAAGAAGTTATAAATATTATTTTTGATTCAATGAAGGACGCGATCAAAGCAGATGACAGGATTGAAATACGTGGCTTTGGTAGTTTTGTAAACCGGGAGTATGGTTCGTATACTGGTCGTAACCCTAAGACAGGCGAACATATTAAGGTTAAATCCAAAAAACTTCCTTTCTTTAAGGTAGGCAAAGAGCTTAGAGAAAGAGTTAATAGTAAATAATTTAGTAAGAGTAAGTGTAAGTCTGTATGGAATTTTGTTTTATTTATAGTTGTGTGTCTTCGCACTCATTAGTTATATCAACTTTATGTTGGTGTCTAGTTATTGCATTCATCATTCTTTTTAATCCACTTAAGATTAATAAGCATAATATAACGCCTTTTAGGTGTAAGGCATACACTTGTATATAATTGAGTTCAGAATATCGTAGATATTTGAGCATATTAAATTTTTTTGGAGGAGTACGCATGGAAGTAACAGGAAGAGTAAAATGGTTTAACGACACAAAGGGTTTTGGATTTATTGAGCAAGATGGTGGTGAGGATGTATTTGTTCACTACGCAGAGATCCAGGAGGAAGGATTTCGCACCTTAAAAGAAGGTCAGCGTGTAAGGTTTGAAGTTTCTCAGGGGCCAAAAGGTCTTCAGGCGCAGAATGTAAACATTCAAAACGACTAATATTAATTTTATGAACTTTATGAACCTGCCTTGAGGTAGGATTAATTTTTGTATTTATGGAGGGGAAAACATGGAAGTAACAGGAAAAGTAAAATGGTTTAACGACACAAAGGGTTTTGGCTTTATTGAGCAAGATGGTGGTGATGATGTATTTGTTCACTACACTGAAATTCAGGACGAAGGATTCCGTACATTAAAAGAAGGTCAAAGAGTGAAGTTTGAAATTACTCAAGGACCAAAAGGTCTGCAGGCGCAGAACGTAAGTATTCAAAACGACTAGGCTTAATTGCTCATGTCCCTACTTTGGGTAGGATATTGTTTGTATTTATGGAGGGGAAAACATGGAAGTAACAGGAAAAGTAAAATGGTTTAACGACACAAAGGGTTTTGGATTTATTGAGCAGGATGAGGGTGAAGATGTGTTTGTACACTACACCGCGATTCAGGACGAAGGCTTTCGATCATTACAAGAAGGTCAGGAAGTAAAGTTTGAGATCACAACAGGACCAAAAGGTCTACAAGCTCAAAATGTTGTAAAGGCTAGTAACGCAAATAACTAGTTGTTATTACACTACTATCATCTTAAACCTTAATCAATGAGGTGAGGGGGGCTATCACTATAGATCCCCCTCACCTTTTTTTATTAAAACCAATATTAAAACCAATAAAAATTGCATTTACTATAAATGTGTGGTATACTTTTTAGTAGTGGTGATAGAAGTATCATTACTTACATCTACTTTTGTTAAGATATGAAAGGACGCTTACTATGAAAGAAAAAGGATTCACTCTTATAGAATTAATGATTGTAATCGCGGTCTTAGGTATACTCGCCGCTGTTGCTATACCGTCGTATATGGGTTATAGGACCAGAGGATACAACAAAAGAGCAGAAATAGTCGCGAATCAGATTATGATGGCGCAGGAGAATTTCAGAGCTGCCTCTTCAACCTCTTCTTATGCTTCTACTATGGCTGAGCTGATTGCTTATGATTCCACTATTGATAATGATGCTGGTCTTACACTACCGGCTAACATTGCAAATGCCAATACTACTTCTTATGACGCTATTGATATTCGGCACACTGCGGGGGACATAACATACACGGTTACAACAGATGGTGTAACACCGTAATATAAGAGGACAATGGCAAAAAAATACCAAACGTCTTATTTTGTTTTTTTAATTACTGCCGGTGTTTACTTACTGACTGTATCGCCTACAATAAATTGGCGTGATACGCCTGAGTTTGCTAACCTCTCATACACATTAGGTATTGCGCATCCTGCTGGGTTTCCTACTTATTCGTTGTTTGCAAAGCTGTTATCGTTATTTCCCATTGGTTCAATAGCATTTAGAGCTAACCTTTTTTCTCTTATTTCTGCAGCCGCATCAGTCTGCTTCTTGTTTTTAACATGTTACGAGATACTACTCTTTTTTAATAAAGAGAAGGAGGAGTCTCGCTCTCTTATAGTTGCTATTGCTGTAGCTATGTTATTCTTTGTCAATAAATATTGTTGGGGAAACGCAGTTACTTCAGAAGTTTATACCCTTAACGCGTTTTTCACTGTTATGATTATCTTTCTTGCTGTAACGTTTATTCGCACTAAAGATATCAGGTATTTTTTTGTAACCGCCTTTCTGTACGGGCTATCATCTGGAAACCATGCCACTGTAGTTTTTTACCTGCCAGGAGTGTTAATATTCTACCTGCTGGAAAATAAAGAGAAAAAAATGTCGCGATTCCTCTGGATAAGCTTATTTTTTCTGATGGGTTTCTCTGTATATGCTTTTCTACCACTTCGCTCCCTTACCAACCCATCGTTTGACTGGGGCAATCCTGAGACAATTGCAAACTTTATAGCTCATATTACAGACAGAAAAACTGCATATAGTCACTTTGCGGGATTTAACAGTTTTTCAATTTTCTTAGAAAACATGATTTCTTACATGAAAGCCTTGAACTCTAACATAACAGTTCTTGGTATTTTATTTGCCGTAATTGGAGTTAAGAAGTTATACCAGATGAGAAAAAGCCTATTTTATTTGATCAATACAATCTTGCTTTCGAATACAATTTTTTTCATCGACTGGAATGGAGGCGTTCAACTTCCTTCATATATATGCTATATGATTCTGATTTCTATAGGTATATTCTACTCTCTCGAATGGTTTGGAGTGAATGATTACTTACCTGGACGAAAAAAGGCCGAGTACGTACTCTTGAGTATTTTTTCTGTGATTATTCTGATAAATGGTGCAAGAAATTTTCAAGACGTTAGTAAAACTAACATATATACAGGAGAGGATGAGTTTAAGGAGGCGTACCTGTCGCTACCAGAAAACTCTATGATATTGGTTGGATACTTGTATTTTCATTATCGTTACTATCAGGATATTTTAGGGTTACGTAGGGACCTGGCGCTTGTAGGGTATGGGGAAATATTTTCGCCAAAGCATTTTAGCGCTTCAAAACTTTCAGGGGAATTTAATATAAAGTACTTAGCATCTGAGAAAAGGCTTTCAAAACCCTCTAAAATATTGGAGTTTTTAAGTTTGAATTTAGGTAATGGTTATAGGATTTTTACTGAAGCTGTCTCTAAATATCGTGGGCTGAGTCGGCGGCTTAGGTATTTTGACGGAGTATTGTTTGAGTTTTCTGAGAGTGAGGTTGTTAGCTTGAGCAACTCAGAAGTTATTAAGTTAGATAATTATTTCAATAAAAAAATATTCAGGTTTATTAATGATATTGAGTTTCGACATGATAGAGAATCTGATTTTGTTTATATACAACTTTTTACTGACTGCATAGATTATTTTCTGGATTATGGTTATCTGGATAATGTGAGCTACATGCTTGACTCAATGACAAAAGTCTTTGGACCTGACCTGAGGAATTCACTAAAAGATAACGATATAAGTAACATGCACTTATTGTTAGGTGTCATGAGTATCAAGAAAGGGGATTTGGAGCGAGCTGAAAAGATTTTCAATAAAATGATTGATAATAAAGAGGCTATCGATGAGGCGTACAACAAGCTCGGTATAATAAGTCAGTTCAGGGAAAATTATCTGGTCGCTGAAAAATACTTTGTTTTATCAATTAAAAACAACCCCGGGCTTCTTGACAACTATATAAGGCTTGTAGATATCTACGGATTACTGGGGCAGGCAGGTAAAATATCAGAAAT
Organism: Deltaproteobacteria bacterium; assembly: GCA_024276115.1. GTDB lineage: Bacteria > Desulfobacterota > JAJRXV01 > JAJRXV01 > JAJRXV01 > JAJRXV01. Next base: position 563 of record JAJRXV010000034.1, on the reverse strand, counting down.
TAATAGGTTAGGACATAATAATTTATTACTAGCCGATAGAAAGGAACTGATGTTAAAGGTTGAAAACAAACGGTAACCTTAACTCTTATGAAATCGCTTTTTTTAATGCTGAGATGACCCTTTCATCCTCAAACGGTTTAACAATATAATCAACAGCCCCAGCCTTTATCGCTTCGAGCAGAAATTTTCTCTGATCCAAGGCAGTAATCATAACAATTTTGGCGTTCGGTTCGAATCCTAATATATTCTTGACTCCATCAATTCCACTAGCTTCTGGCATTGTGATATCCATAGTGACAACATCAGGCGAAAGTTCCTTATATTTTTCCAGAGCTTCATTTCCATTTCCAGCCTCACCAACAACTGTAAAGCCACTTTTCTCTAGAATACTTTTTAATAACATTCTAATAACCGGCGCATCATCGACGACTAAGACTTTTATAGACATTACACTCTCCCTTGACTATTAACGCCATTTAGGTTTATTTTCTGCAATAACACTTGTATTGACTCTAATGTCGGTAAAATAAACAGTGAGCAGTCAAACGATGTTCTTACAACAT
>JAJRXV010000033.1 GCA_024276115.1 Deltaproteobacteria bacterium | reverse complement strand
TACGTATTTTTCGTCACTCTCAGCCTTCGCGGCGAAGTCCCACTTAACACCGGTCGGAAAACCAGCGCCGCCACGACCTCTAACACCGGCTGTCTTGACTTCGTTCCTGATTGACTCCGGGGTCATCTCCGTGAGAGCTTTCGCAAACCCTTGATACCCATCGAGCGCGATAAATTCGTTGATGTTAGTCGGGTCGATGAGACCACTCTCTTCAAGTATCATCCGTTTTTGCGCCTTGAAGAAAGATATATCCTTCAGTAGTGGAATATGGACATCTTTAGTCTTCTCCTTGATCCACATGAGTGAGTCTACCGGCTTACCCTGCTTAAAGTGATGCTCAACAATATCAGGTATATCATCGGTCGTGACCTTCTGGTAGAATATCCCCTCGGGGTAGACCACCACGATCGGTCCGGCGACACAGCACCCGACACAACCGGTCTTTATGACCTTGACTTTATCGCTCAGCCCTGCTTTTCCAACCTCATCAGCCAAGCCGTGAAACACCTCCATACTACCGGCGGAGATACAACCAGAGCCGGTGCAGATAACAGCGTGGCGTTCTATATCAGGGCTATAATTCCCCTGCTCATCAGCATCTATGAGGTTCACACGCGGCTTTATGGAGCTGGCGTGTTCGTCTCGTATATTCTCTAAGTCTGCCTTGTTTTTTATAAACATCAGTTATTTCCTCCCTGATTCTCTTTCTCGGTGTACTCAGCTATTATGCCCACGACGTCATCATCCGCCACCTCGCGGTGGATCTCACCGTTGACACTGACAACCGGCGCCAGACCGCACGCGCCAATACATCTTGAGGCGGTGAGAGAAAACAGACCGTCTGCCGACGTACTGCCGACCTCAATACCAAGCTCATCTTTGAACGCGTTAAGTACGGCGGCGGCACCCCTGACATAACAGGCAGTCCCCATACATACCATTACCTCGTACTTACCCTTTGGTTCTGTGGCAAAAAAGGAATAGAATGTAACGATACCCATCACTTCACTGATCGGAATCTTCAAACCATTCGATATTAGATACAGCACATCCTTCGGTAGGTAGCCGTACATCCCCTGCGCACGGTGCAGAACAGCGATAAGTGAACCCGGGATATCCTTTGATTCATTAATCACTTTTAAGAGGTCTTCATGTTTTTCGTCACCACCTGAACAGCCACAACAGCATTCAGATGCCGCATTTATTTCATGCATTAAAAGTCTCCTTGCGAAAATTTTCTATATTCCTAATCAACACTATTGTATTATATCCTATTCATGGGCATGTTGCCCATCATTAATTTCTCACAATTGGGATATAAAACCCCTTCCCGTGTGAGCGCACAACGTCCCCCCCGAGTGAGCAAAAACGTCATCCCCGAGTGTTTCTATCGGGGAGCCAGACCTCAAAACATCCCATTAAACTTTAAAGCAAAGTTTATTCGCTTTGCTCAGAGTTTTATCCCGGTTTCCCGATTACTACCTCGGGAATGACGGGGTGGCAACCTTCAGAAGTAGTGGTTCAGTTTCTCATTCTTCACTATTTACGGTCTTGCCTGTCGCTCCCGCGTTATTTCAAAAGGCGCGCTCTCGGCCTTTGTGACCTTGATCGCGCACGCTTTGTATTCAGCCGTCTCAGTCACAGGGTCAAACGCGTCGATTGTAAGAACATTACCACATGCTTCATGGAAGTGGAACGACAGCCAGCAAACGCCGCGAGGCGAACGGTTTGTCACCCATGCGCGAGCCTTGATGGAGCCCCTTCTGGATGTTACGTTCACATAATCACCGTTATCGATAGCAAGCTCTTTGGCGTCAACCGGGCTTATCTCTATGTACTCCTCGCTGAAGAGATCATCGATACCCTCTGAATTTCTTGTCTGAGTCGTGTGATAGTGCCACAAACGCCGCCCGGTAGAGAGCACCAGCGGATATTCCTCATCAGGTAGCTCAGCCTGAGGTCTCCACTGGGCCGGAGAGAATTTACCCAAGCCACAGACAAAATTGCCATCAGCGTGAAGAAATGTCGTACCGCAATGCTCCAAGTCAGGGCATGGCCACTGGAGGCCGACGTCATCGCAACGATCCCAAGTGATACCATTATAACTGGTACCGAGTTTTCGCATCTCTTCCCAGACAGAGTTGCTTGTGGTGAAGCCCATATCGTAGCCGAGCCGTTTTGCCAGCTCATTTACGATCCACCAGTACTCACGGTAGTTTTCATGCGGCTTCAAAAACGGTCTTACCCGCTGAATACGCCGCTCAGAATTTGTGTATGTGCCCTCTTCTTCCGCCCACGATGTGCATGGGAAGATAACATCTGCGTAAGGTGTCGTCTGGTTGTGAAAAATATCGGCAACCATCATAAACTCCACCGCCTCAAGGCATTTTAGTGTGTGACTCATGTGTGGCTCAGTCATGGCGACATTCTCACCGTAACAGAAAAACGCTTTGACATCACCGCTTAGCATACCGTTAAACATTGTCGGCATCTTCAAGCCCAACTGGTCAGAGAGCCCGGGGCGGTTCCATCCCTTCTCGAATTTAGCCTTAGCCGCCGGGTCAGTCACCTTCTGATAGTTGTGATATACATTTGGCAGAGCGCCCATATCGCACGCGCCCTGTACGTTGTTCTGCCCCCTAAGAGGGTTAACACCGCTCGCGTGCTTACCCATGTTACCAAGCATCATCTGTAGGTTCGCGCAGCTCTTCACGTTGTCCGTACCGCTTGTGTGCTCGGTGATACCAAGCGTATAGCATAGTGACACCGGATCGTTATGGCTGATTATCTTCGCGACTTCGGTCATCTGCTCGACCGGTACGCCGCAGATCTCCGACGCTTTTTCCGCCGGATAATCATCTATCGTTTTCTTCATCTCATCCCAGTTTGTGCAACACTCGCTGATAAACTTATCGTTCTGCCATCCGTTAGCCAGAACAATGTTCATCAAACCGTTGAGATAAGCAACATCTGTACCGACCTTATGCTGAACATGGATCGTCGCCCAGTTGCATAAGTCTATTCGGCGCGGATCGTTTACTATAAGGATCGCGCCCTTGTTTACCGCCTGCTTCATGTAATATGAGATAACCGGATGCGCTTCGGTCGTGTTGGTGCCGATCGCGAAAATGACCTTCGCGTCCCTTATCTCCTGTATAGAATTTGTCATCGCTCCTGATCCAAACGTGGTTGCCAGACCGGCAACAGTCGGAGCGTGTCAGGTACGGGCGCAGTGATCGATGTTGTTCGTACCGATCGCCGCGCGTGCGAACTTCATTGCCGCGTAATTATTTTCGTTGGTGCTTCTGGCACAACTAACCCCGGCGTAAGAATCCGGACCGTGCTTCTCTATTATCTCCTTCAAACGACCGGCGGTGTAATCAAGTGCCTCGTCCCAACTCACTTGAACATGCTCACCGTTCTTTTTTATCATCGGAGACGTTATCCGCTTATCACTGAGTGGAAAATCGTATGCGAACCGCCCTTTAACGCAAAGCATCCCCTCATTCGGAGTTGTATACCTACCGGTCACCTTCACCGGCCTGTTGTTCTTGCTGTCAACGTGAACAGTCAACTGGCAACCGACGCCACAATATGGGCATGTCGTGTCTACCTTGTCAAGCTCCCAGGATCGCCCCTTACCTACGCGTTTTTTCTCATACAGCGCACCTGTCGGACATACCTGGATACACTCACCGCAATAAACGCATCCGCTGTCAGAAAGCTCGCAGTCGTCAGAAACTATCTTTGAGGAAAAACCGCGCTCGTTTTTGTAGAGGATTCCATGAACCCCGCGGCTGTTGCACGCGAGAACACACTTGTTACAGAGTATGCACTTTGTGCCGTCACGGATGATGAACCGGCTGGAAGTATCCTTCACAGCCGCCCTCTTCTCACCTTTGTACTTTAGGTCAGTGTTGCTCACCCCGTATTCATACGCCATCTTCTGGAGCTTGCAGTCACCGTTCGCCTCGCAGATGATGCAGTCATGATCGCCCTCAGAAAGCAATAGCTCAAGTACTAGCTTTCTCGCTTTTATCACCTTCTCGGATGATGTTTCGACCACACTGTCAGCTACCACCGGCGTTGAACACGCCGCCATAAGCCCCCGCGCGCCTTCTACCTCGACAAGGCAGATCCTGCACGCGCCCTGCGCCGGTAGCCCTTTCACATGGCATAAGGTCGGTATCTGAATACCTGCCTTTTTGGCGGCGGAAAGAATAGTATCGCCGCTTTTGGCTTCTACTTTAATCCCATCAATCGTTAGTTTTACCATTTAACACCCCTAGTAATGAATTAAGAATATCTCTTTAACTACAAAAGTTTTATTGTATAATATTTATCAGCACGACACGCTGGGCAGATATTTTTACCATCGCTCGGGAACGGAGTCCCGCAAACCTCACAACACTGAATCGGAGGACTTTTTTGCCGCACAATATTCACAGTTACCGGCTCATAAGATAATATCGTTTTTTTCAGTTCCAAAAGTTCTTTATTCACTTCAGGGTGAGAATGCTTACCAACCTTCCTGAAGAACCACTCATAAGTTATTGTATCCTTGGGTATTTTTGATTCATCAAGGCATACTCGAATCCCGTCCTTACGTCTCTTGTCATAAAGAGTGATCGCAAAGATACCCCAGTCGTATACCTTGAGCCAACCATTGCCCACAGTACACTTTGTCATCAACTGCACCGAATCGGCAATACACTTACGAGACTCGACAACCGCGTCAACAAACTCCGCAGCGTCAAGGCGCTCGTACGCCAGTTCCACCATGTACGCACCGATAATCAGCCCCGGTACAAGCGCACCGTGAAACTCCTCAAGCTTTTTAATCAGCGCGTCATCGACTTTTTTAATATATTCCATAAAAAACCACTTTAACAATACACTTTATGTATTTGAAATATCTAAGTAAAACACTCTACGTTATTATATATCTTCATGCAATTGCCTCTCAACACTCCAGCAAGAGCGATGTTGCCTCTCCTAGCGATATCCACCGCCAAAGAAGAAGGCGCCGAGATGGCGACCACGCAACGAATACCGCACCTAAGAGCTTTCGCCATCATCTCATAGCTTGCCCTGCCGCTGAGTAGCAGCACCTTGTCTGTCATACTGATACCGCTCATCAGAGAGTGACCGATCAACTTATCAAGTGCGTTGTGCCTCCCGACATCCTCAAAACAGGCTACCATCTGAGCGTCCGGGGTAAAAAACGCCGCGGCATGAGCCGCGCGCGTTTTTTTGGACAAACGCTGATAATCACTCATAATATCAGGCATTGTGTAAAGGTCTGAAACCTTTACATCAAGAGTCCCCGATACGCTGGCGACCTCACCAAAAAGATCATCTATCTTCTTCTG
>JAJRXV010000032.1 GCA_024276115.1 Deltaproteobacteria bacterium | reverse complement strand
GATGGCGAAAATATGATGTTCAGATAAAAAAGCTGTAAATCCTGTTGGTCAGGTCAAAAAATCGCTAAGAAAAACCGAACAAACCGGTGCGGGAAAATCAATGTCTATTTTTGAGAAATAAAGATTGATTTTAATATGAGGTTTTGTTACTATACTTCATAGTAATATTAAGAAATAACCTTGTGAATTATCTATGAGTATTAAAATTAAATATTTGAAGACAAAAAACTATATATTTATAATTGCGTTGTGTACCCTTTTCCTGTGTAGTAGCTCTTACGCTACAGACTCCCCATCGGGTGGTACAGCTACAATGGTACGATCTGATGATGGTAAACATAAGGTCATCAAAGAAGCTTGCTCTGTCTGTCATAAAGAAGAAGAGTTTGACTTTCTCATAATGATATACTCAACAAAAAAGAAACTGAAAAAAGGCGCTCGCCCTGGTGATGTAGTACTAATGCAGACTGAACAACCCAAGATGGAGTTCGCCCCGACCCGGGAGGGCGAAAAAAACTTCCACATACAGATGAACTGCCTTTTTTGTCACCAGAAGAGTGAAGATAACAAACCGATAGTGGATAAATTTATCTCTATGGATGGTACGTTAAGCTCACTATGTAAGATTTGTCACACGGCAGTAAAAGACTTCCACTTTATCGAAAAAGACCGTCTCAATGAGTCTGAGATACTCGTTTTGCTCAAGAGCTACGGTATGAAATTAAACCCAGATGGAACTATCAACTGCATAACCTGTCACACAATTCATTCTGATAAAGCTTTTGGGCGTTCAGTCCGTGATTCTTTCAAGCAGTTTATCCGTGAGTCTACATATTTCAACCCACACGGTCGCGGGATAACGTGCATAGTCTGTCACGGTAAGAAGCCAGAACCTAAAAAGAAAGTACCATTTATTGATAAAAACATCGAAAACGTTTGCCGCAAATGCCACATAGGTGATGTCGCGGACCACCACGTAACACTGGTAAAGTCGGCTGAAAGTACTTATGTAATGGATTTTTTGACTCTACCATTGTTAGATGATAAGATATATTGCGCAACGTGTCATGATGAGGTGTGTTATAAACCTCTCAACCCAAAGAACAAACAGTTTCTGATTGGTGGTCCTTACAAGAACAAGGAAGAGTTCTGCAATAAGTGCCACAAAAAGGCAGCGGGCAAGGACTCTAACCCGCACAAGCAGATAGATAAGAAAGGTAATATAGTGAAGGAGCAGTGCGCGACATGCCATAAAAAGTACTTAGAAGAGGGCGATAAGGATATCGCGCTTCTGGCGAAAGTCCAAGACCTCTGTTCAGAATGCCATATTGTTTTTGACCACCCTGACACAAACCATCTTGTCGAAATGTCAGACATAAAAATGGAAAATCTGAAAAACTATTCTAAAAACTTTAAGGTGAACTTTCCACTCAGGGGTAAAAACACAATCACCTGCGCTACTTGCCACAACCCTCATGACAAAGGTATCTTAAAAGGAATCGGAGCTGTTGGAGCCGGTGAATATATGTACTTGCGCGCGGTTAGTTTTGAAGAGGCGTGTACCCCATGTCATGGTAAAATATACTAAATTCTGGAGGATTAGATGAAAGATTTTTTTATTAAAGGTGGGCCAGCTATGTGGCCTTTGCTTTTTCTATCTGTTATAGCGATCGGAGTTGCTTTTGAGCGGTTTTATTTCCTGTCAAAAACCAAGACCAATACCAAGGAGTTTGTCGAGAAAGTGTTTCTCGCGCTCTCAAATAACCTGATAGAGGAGGCGGTTCAAGTATGCGAGACCTACTCAGGCGCAATCGCCAGAATGCTAAAAGCAGGGCTAAAAAAGCACGCGAAAGGTCGTGATGAGGTTGAAAAAGCTATCGCCGGTTCAGGTTCTCTTGAAGTCGCTAAGATGGAACGGGGGCTCTCACTATTAACAAGCGTCGCGGCAATATCACCACTTATCGGCTTTTTAGGTACAGTTACCGGAATGATCTCTTCGTTTGAAGAGATGGGTAAAGGCGGTGACGCCAGTGGTGTCGCAAACGGCATCTCTGAGGCGCTCATCACAACAGCCGCCGGGCTGATAGTCGCTATTCCCGCGTCATTTCTTAAGAACTATTTCGCGAACAAGATCAACAATTTTGTTTATGAGATGGAAGAAAGCTCAATGAATTTCTTAAACGCCTTAGAGGATCTTGAGGAGAAAGTAGCTCAACGAAGCTCCCAAACAGATACAATAGGAGGCGAATACCTTGAAATTTAGACGTAAATCCTCAATGGATGAAGATGAGATCCCTACCGGCTCGATGGGTGATATCGCGTTTCTGCTCATTATCTTCTTTATTCTGACAACAGTATTCGCGAAGGATAAAGGTATCAAGATGGAGTTGCCCTCAACCGAGACACAAGAGACGCTCACATTAAAAGCGATCACTATCTCAGTTGAGAAAGATGGTACTGTCTCAGTTGACGGAGAAAAAACAGCTGTTAGTGAGATAAGTACTTATATACTTGGGATTAAATCAAGAAATCCTGAAAAGTTTGTCATGATAAAAAGTGATAAAAACGCTCGATATGGCGTGATAATGGATGTAATGGACGAACTCATGGCTGCGGGGATAAAAGATATTGCCCTGCCAACAGAGGAAGAAGAAAAAAAATAGATGGACTATAAAGATATAAAAATTGATACTACTAAGAGAAAAAAGATAACGATCCTGACTTATGTCGTGGCCGCCGTTTTTCATTTGATGCTCTTTTTCGCGTTCAGAATAGAATTCGTCCCTTACCTTGAGATCAAAGTGCCAAAGATCATAAAAATCCGACGGATAAATATTCCGCGAGGTAAAAGACCAGGTCCTTCAAGCGCGTCCGCAGCGAAAAAAAGGGCAAAACCTAAACCCGTTACCAAAAAAGCTTTAAAGCGAAAGCCGAAAAAAAGAGTCCGAAAAAAACCAAAGATAAAATCAAAGATAACTATCCCGAAGAAGGAAAAGCAACAAGAGCCAGTCGCTGAGGAGACAGAGATAGCCCTTGACCAGGCAACCTCAGAATATGATGTTTTATCTATGATAGAAGGTGACATGGTAATACCTGGCGGCGGAAACCTTGGTGATGATGAAAGCGCTTACGGCGTAGACTATGATGAAGGTATGGTGTATGACCCTGAAAGTGACTACTCTATCCCAGCCAAGAAGAAGGGTGAAAAGTTTGTCGGGATGATGGCGACTCCGGTTGTTACCAGTATACCTCCCACATCGATTACAAAAACATTTACAGACATCCCCTACCCTGACACAGTAAAAGTCAAGCGGGAAAATCTAAGAACCGGAATAAGCAGGGTATGGTTACGCATTTCTATCAACGCTGACGGTGATATTTCCAGAACCGATATCCGATCCCCTAAAACTCAAAAGGAGCAGGACAAGTATCAGATCTTCATAGATGCTGTTATGGACACTGTTGAGACGTGGGATTTTGACCCAACAGCCGCGACTGTTTTTGTAGATGTGCGATTTGATATTGAATAATTTTTCTATTGGTGGTATAATTTCAAAATATGAAAATAATTTCTATGAAAACATTTAGTATTCTTTTAATTGCCTCCATTTTGGCGACATTTATCTTCACCAACCCGTCATTTGCCGCAGAAGAAGAGGAGAACTGTCTTTTATGCCATAAGTATAAAGGTCTGCGTATTATTGACAAGGAAAACAGTGTCAGAAATTTTTACGTCGATAAAGAGCACTATAACGCCTCCACCCACAAAGAAGCTCGCTGCAGGGGTTGCCACACAAGTATTACCCAGGTTCCGCACAAAAATGCTGACCACCGTATTCACTGTGGTATAAGGTGTCATCTCAAAACAAAAAGCCTGGTAAAAAAGTACAAATCTCACTCAAATATTTACGTTGAGTTTAATTTAAGCTCACACGGAAAACCAAGCAAGGAGACTCCAGACTGTTTGTACTGTCATTCGCGAAATCTGAAAAAAGCTGAGATCAAGATGTCAAGACTCGAAACTCTCGCTGAGTGCGTCAGCTGTCACTTAGATGATGTAAAAATGAAGGAGTATGATATTCCTGCCGGTATTGTCGAAGGTTATATGAACTCAAACCACGCGAAGGTGTTTTTTGTAGAACAGACCGCGGGCGCGATATGTACTGACTGCCACTCGACGCATAATATTTCACCTAAAGAAGTAGAAAAATCGCCTATGCACCCCAAAAATATAAAATATACCTGCGCCGGTAGCGCGGACAGAACAAAAGACCAGCTAGACGGGTGTCATATCGCGACAAATCCGGATTTCATGTATGCTTTTGATCACGAGCTAAATAAAGAAGCCGGGGTGACTACATCAATACAGATAAGCAATATTGTCAATTTTATTATTGTCATACTTTTTTACCTGCTATGTATGGTAAATATTATTAGAACTTTTAGAGAGTAAGGTGTTACAACTTGAAAAAAAATGATAATGGTCAATATATTGTCTGGTCGGTAAAAAACCGGATAACTCATATAATTTTATTCCTGTCCGTGGGGCTAGCTCTCCTGACAGGGATTCCTTTAAAATATCATGAATTCAGCTTTTCGCGACCACTCTATAACTTCTTTGGGAGCTATGGTTCGATATCATTTTTGCACTTAGCTGTGGGTATTGTCATAATTTTAGTGTTTATATACCACCTAATATCGATTGGATACATATGGATCACTACACATAATTTCTTTAAAAAATCCGAGCTGATGTTTTCAAAAAAAGATTTTAGGGACTTAATCGATCTATTTTTGTTTTTCGCTTTCATAAAGAAAAAACCGCAGTACGGAACTTATTCTGTCTTTCAAAAACTTGATTACTTTGTCCCAATAATATGTATGCTGCTTATAGCGTTTTCTGGTATCATCATTGCTTTCCCGGTAGCGATGACTTCTTTCATCTCAACATCATGGCTCCCGATATCGCACCACCTGCATTCATCGGTATCGATACTCTTCATCGTGTTCGTTTTAATGAGCCACATGTACAACTCACACATTCACCCTGACAAACTATATTTCAATACTGTATGGTTGACCGGCACGTTAGATGAGGCTGAGATGAAGCTTCTGCATCCATTTGAGTACAAGCGGATATTGCAGGGTGAGGTAGATATTCGTGAGACTTACCGTCAAAAGGCTAATGAAGAATCTAAAGCCAACATGATAAAACAAGAGAAAAAGAAGCTCGAGGATTACCTCAAAGAGGGGAATGAATTCGCTCGGGACGGAAAATACGCAGATGCTATAGGCAGGTATAAAGAAGCAATTAAGATCTATCCGAACTATCATCAGGCTAGATTTAACTTGGGAATAGTATACAAAAAAGCAAAAAAATACGCTGAAGCTATCGGTATTTTTAATGAGTTCATTGAAATGGATCAGTTTAACAAGATGGTCAGTGTCGCGAAGAAACATATTAGTGAACTAACTGAGCTTGTGCAAAAAACCGCAGACCATGGCAAGGTAGAAAAGCCCGAAGATCCTGAAACTATATCTGATACTGGCGTGCTTGAGGACTTGGATGATTACGGAGACTTAGATGAATAAAACAATTAAAAGGATAGTATCATTAATCATATATTCGTTATTGATGTATGTTGTTTATAATGTGTTTATTCCAGACAATGTGCTTTTGTCAAAAAGCGATACTTTTGTAAGAAAGCAGGAGAACATAGTAAAGTTTGAAAGGCTACTTGAGTCTACGAAGGGACGTAAGCGTGACTTGGATTATCACCCTTCTAACGTACAAAAAACTGATGAAGCCCGGGCGCGCTTCTCATGCCAGAATGAGGGTTGCCACACTGATTACCCTCATAAAAAAAACTTAAAGGCAAGAGCTTTTTACAACATGCACTCATATAAGATATCCTGTTTGTCATGCCATATTGAGGCAAAAAAAGTTAAAAATATAAAATTTGGTTGGTTTGATGAAAAGGGTAATTTCAGAGCCGTTGGCAAGAATCTTAAAAACGCGCTTATCGCTCCTTATGTCATGCGGGATGGATATGAGAAACATATTGAAGGGGCTATTACTGATGAAGTTCAGAGCCATGATGATCTGAAAAAAGTCCTCGCCGGGTTCAAGATCAGCATTTCAAAAAGCACCAAAATGAATTGTAACAGCTGTCACAAACAGAAAGGTAAGCTCTATTTTGACTTACCGTCCCTCGGATACTCCGAGGATAAAATCAAAGCTTTAAGGGATTCAGATGAAGCAAAGATGTTTGACGGAATTTTCTATTACGTCAATTTATAAAATTTCTCTACTCATTATTCTCATATCATCGTTTTTTTGCGCCAATGTTTTCGCAAATGATATTATTGAGGTAAAGAAACTCTTCAAAATCAGTGGGAGCGGGAACCGTAGCCTAAAACAACCATCTAACATGACTGTCGATAACCAGGGCACTATATATATCCTGAACGACCTCCGGGAAAGAATCATGGTGTACAATAGAAATGGTGATTTTCAATTCAGCATAAGAAGCGACGCGGAAAAAAATATAAACATTTATAAGGCTTATAGCCTAACAACAGACGACTACAACAACATACACCTATATGATCCTTATGAACTAGCTATTCATATTTTTAACGATAAGGGGACTTATCAAAAATCGCTTCCGATGAAGTTTGATGACGAGTTGGAGCATAAAATAACTGAGCTATCTTTCTCGTATGGCAACTATTTTATGATAGACAACAGCAATAATTACCTTTATATATTCGAGACTAATGGACGTATTAATAAACGCTCGGGTAAAAAAGGAGAGCTTAGCGGCGAGTTTAACCATCCATTTTCCATGGCTTTTGGTGCTGACGGTCGTATCTACGTAACCGACGTTCTAAACTCACGTGTGCAAGTATTCACGACCACAGGAACATTTTTAAGTCAGATATCTGATTTTGGATTCACTGACGGCAATATTTTCAGGCCAAACGGTATAGCTGTAGATAGGTATAATAATGTATTTGTCTCTGATTCGCTTTTAGGCATTGTAAATGTGTTCAAAGCTGACGGCACTTTTGTCGCGCCTCTTATGAAAGATGGTAATGTAGCGAAGTTCAAAACACCTTCACGCATAAAGGTGTTTGAGGATAGAATCTATATTCTTGAGACTCTGAACAATTCAGTCGACGTTTATCAGCTTCAGTACTAGCGCAATAGATTCATACTCGAAAAAACGTGTGGGTATTTCTAAATAAGATAAATGTAGCACTACTCAACAAATTCATTTTATTGACTATAACTGTTTTTTTGTTGACACTTAATTCTACTTCGTATATTATTGCCCAAAATTATGGACAGATTAATGTCAGTTGTCCGGCTGGATTTACCCTAACGACCATTACTAGATTCCAAGGTTTGTTATGACTGAGAAAAAAAAAGTATTAATCATCGATGACGATTTTCAAATAATCAAGATAATCAAATATAAGCTTTTACTAGAAGGGTACGAAGTTTTCTCCGCCTTAAACGGCGTAGAAGGCTTAAAGCTAGCCTTTACAGAACTGCCGGCGCTTATTTTCATGGATATAATGATGCCCGAGATGAATGGGTATGAGGTTTTGCGCCTACTAAAAAGTGATAAGAGAACCAAAACCATCCCTGTTGTAATGGTTACAGCGAGAACTCAGGACTCTGATAAGGAAAAAGCCGAGCGGATCGGTATTGTCGATTATGTACACAAGCCCTTTAGCCCTCAGACACTAGTAAACGTACTCAAACGAATACTTGGCTGACCGCCTTGTTGGTAATGCCTTTTTAATACAATTATTTACCTATATTTTCATACACTTAAAAAAAAATTAAATAATGCTTGACATTTTTTTGATTTTTTATTAGTTTGCACTCTCATTTTGGTACTTATTTTGTCGGGGAGTAGCGCAGTCTGGCAGCGCACCTGCCTTGGGAGCAGGGGGTCGGAGGTTCAAATCCTCTCTCCCCGACCACTTAATTATCATTTCCATGGAGCTTCGAGTATGCTACCGACCAGCCCACTTAAATATTTCTTACGCTCAATTACACTACTTTTATTTTTTCTTGTTTTTACTGTTTCAGCTTCAGTTGCTAACAGCTCAACAAAAATAGACCTAAACGAACTTATAAAAGAAACTCAAAAATCAACGGACAGTATTGATGAACTGCTAATGGTTTGGTGGATACCAACAGAGTTCTGGCGTTCTGCCGCTGAGCAGAATCCTTCATCTACCCCAGAGCAGATAGAAGAATTAGTAAACCTGTTAAATAATTATACTATTGTTTTGGTGATAAAAAGTAAAATTGGTATACTTGGTGCTATGATATTTACTCCGCGAAACGAGATAGCAGAAGAATTATCAATGATAGATGGCAACGGCACTTCATACACTCCGCTAACGAATACTGATATTGCCCCAGATGCACAGAACTTTGTCAAGGTCATGAAACCTATTTTCTCTAACATGCTTGGTTCTATGGGCGAAAATATGAACTTTTTTTTGTTCCCGAGCAAAAACAAAAATGGCGACCCTATCGTATCACCCAAAAAAGAAGGTACATTTAACATTGTTTTTGGGAAATATAAGTTCAAATGGAGACTGCCATTAGGTTCGCTCCTCCCGCCCCACTTCTGTTCAAAATGCAAAGCAACGCTTAGTGGAGCATATAAGTACTGCCCTTATGATGGTAAAAAGTTAACAAAAGAGTAAAAACGACAATAATTAGAATAAATAAATAATTTTTTTATTGACATATTGTTAAAATTCTATTATGTTGCGGTTTCTTAGAAGCACTAATAAAATAGATATGGGGTTAGAAAATAAAGATGACGACGTATTCAATGAAAAAAGATGAGATTAAAAGAAACTGGTACATAGCTGACGCCTCGAAAGAGGCCTTAGGTAGAGTCGCAACGAAGGTGGCAATGTGCTTAATGGGGAAAAACAAGCCTGAGTACACACCTCACATGGATATGGGTGATTTTGTTATCGTAGTAAATGCCGCTAACATAAAGGTTACCGGTAAGAAACTCGACGGTAAAAAGTACTACTCTCACTCAGGGTATCCAGGTGGTATAAAGGAAAAAACCTTAGGCGAAATGCTTGAAAAAAACCCTGAAGACGTTATCTTTAAAGCTGTAAAAGGGATGCTCCCTAAAAACAAGATCGCGGCTAACATGCTTAAAAGATTAAAAGTATATTGTGATGCTGAGCATTCACATGAAGCACAGCAACCAAAAGAAATATAATATAAAATACAATTAGGAGTATTACCTGAATATGGAAAAAAGATATTACGCTACTGGCAAAAGAAAAAGTTCAATAGCAAGAGTTTGGATGAAACCTGGAAGTGGAAATATTGTCATCAATGGTAAAACGATGGCTGAGTATCTTTCACGTGAGACATCAAAGATGATCGTTATGCAACCGTTAGAGCTTACTGAAAACGTCAACCGGTTTGACATCTCTGTCAATGTTCACGGAGGCGGTATTTCAGGTCAGGCTGGTGCTATAAAGCATGGAATAACGAAGGCTCTTCTTGAAGTGGACGAAACATATCGACCTGGATTGAAGAAAGCTGGATTTATTACAAGAGATTCAAGAGTAAAAGAGAGAAAGAAGTATGGTCAAAGGGGTGCGAGACGCCGTTTCCAATTCTCAAAGAGATAATTTCAAAATGGGGAAGGATTTTATTCTTCCCCATTTTTTTTGCCTCCCTGGCAATTAATATACAAAACTCCAAAAATAGTTAAGATGTTTTTTCACTTTACAAAACCTCAATTATCTGCTAAATAATGTATATGAAAAAATTCCTATTAATAATAATCATCACACTTATTTATCCATTAGTTTCTTGTTCATATTTCGTTGAAAAAAAAGATAACACACCAAAAGAAATAAGTGTTACCGGTCGTATTTATTTTATGGGGAGTGAGCCATTTACTAAAATCGGCATCAATGCGTTTGACGGACGTATCTATGCTTTACTATCTGAGAAACCTACAGCAAATGAGCTAAGTAAACTCCAAGGGAACATAGTTACAATAAAGGGACTTCTTGACAAGAAGATAAACTACCCGCAAAAAAGCCTGCTAGTCAATGAGTATAAAAAAATAGAAAAGCAAAAAGTTACCGGGAAACTTGAAAAAGAGGGTAAAGGAATCAACGCTAGATTCTATATCCAGAATGATAGCAAAACTTATCAATTAACTACAGATAGCACGATTACCCTTGGAAACCTTTTGGGTAGTGAGGTTGAGATTGAGGGTTATATTTATGAAGTTGGGAATTCAGTTGAAAATATTTACTCGGTGACTGTTGAAAAAAAACAGCTCAATGACTAATCAAATGACAGGAGTACCAAATGTTAAGAAAAATCACGCTATTAAATCTTATCGCGTTAATAGTTGTTGTTGTCGCCACTTCTTCAGCTTATGCAAGAGGCGCGACTAACGACTTTTCAAATGATTTTGTTTGTGGAGCACCCAAAAATCATGATAACACCCTAAAACTTTTAAAACAAAATCTACCCACAGAACTTCCTCAGCACGAAATGGTTTCAAAGGGATACTTAAACAGTAATGGCGTCAGAGTTGAAAAAACTGTCGGTACAACGGAAAATTTCTGGGTAGTAGATGATGGTGTATGGACTGAGATAGAGGCCAAACTAGTGAAAATCAATGATCATGCGTATGTTTTTGTTCAAACAGTCGACCGAAATGATAACAGAGTCCTATATGATGCCGCCACATCCTCTGGATATATTTCATCGGGTGACGCGGTTTCAGTCGCACGAGAGTTCCACAATACAACTTCGAGCATCTATAATAAAGACAGAGAGACTTTCGGAGTAGACCCACCAACAGGAGTTGACGGTGATACTAGAATAACAATACTCTTGCTCGATATTGACAGTGATTATGCGGACTATGTTAGTTCTGGAGAAAAATGGTGGACCAGCGGTAACGGTATTGTCGCTGGTTATTTCTACTCTGTCGATACTTTCAGCGATTCATCTTTACCTGAAGGCTACCATAGCAATGAAAGAAAGATAATATATATAGATACATACCCTTTGATTGAACATGGGGTCTTTGACTTTTCCACCGGGGCGATAATTGACGCGACACCTTCTACCAACCATAATGATGATTTAAACGCAACCGCGTCGATAGAGGGCGCCAGCCAATCTTATGGTACGCTTGCGCACGAGTTTCAGCACATGATCCACTACTATCACGACAGTGATGAGGAAACATGGCTCAATGAAGGTTGCGCTGGATTCGCCGAATTCATCAACGGTTATGGTCACCCATCTACTGTCGCGAGTTTTGTCGCTGACCCTACTAATTCTCTCGTAACCTGGAATAGTGTGCTTGCGGATTACGGTAGCACATACTTATTTACCCTCTACTTATACGAGCAGTATGGCGGCACCACAGCTATAAAAAACCTTGTAGCTGATAGTGAAAATGGTTCAACAAGCGTTACAAATATGACTAATACGATGGGATATACTACCACATTCAAAGAGCTTGTGATCAATTGGTTTATCGCCAACTATTATGACAGTGACCTACTTGACTCTAGATATAAGTATACTAATCTGGATATGACAGATTATGGAACAGGTGATTCGAGAGACGGAATTAATTCCGTTTCTGGCGCGTCTCACGGTTCTGGTACCGTCGGCGCGATAGGCGCTGAATATGTGGATGTTGATTATAACAACAAAACTTTACTTACTTTTACCGGTAGTTCTTTTACACCGGTAATCGTAAAAATAAAGAACTCTAATATCATAGGCATAACCACCGATACTCCTGTAGGTTCCCAAACAGACCTAGCGGGGTTTGGCTCCTCTTATGACTCATTGCTTTTGATTGCTGGGAATACATCTCCGGGATCAGATGCCAGCTATACTTATTCTTTCAGTGATACTGAGGCTGTAGAAGACGTCATCGAGGATAAGAATAAGGAGTTCTTGTGTTATATCGCGACTGCTTCTTACGGAATTGATGAGAAACCACCATTTTTTATTAAGGTACTTAGGATACTAAATAATATTTTAAAGTAAATATCTGACAATATGACTAAAATAACAAGTGTCGGCAGACTGATTGATCGCTATAAATTTTACAACCGCTTCAGGAAGATTGCTGGACAAATATTTGCTGTACTTCTCCTGATTTTTGCAAATCCATCCATCACCCTTTTTTCTGTCGGGTTCTCAATCATCGTTTTGGGTGAGAGCATCAGAGTCTGGGCGCTTGGATACATAAAAAAAGATGTCGAGCTCGCCACAATAGGACCTTACCGCTTTGTCCGACACCCTCTTTATGTAGGTAACTTTCTGATTGCTACTGGATTTTTAGTGATCGCGGGGAACGTCTACCTGTCCATTACTTTGTTACCACTATTCTTCTTGCTGTATCATCAAATGATACAGATGGAAGAAGAAATGCTCTGGATAAAATTCGGTAAAGTTTTTGAGGAGTACAGCTCTCAGGTCAGAAAAGTTATACCGACATTAAAAAGCGAATTACCTAACAATTCTAAAAACGCAAAATATGACATCAAGATCCTATTTAGAGAACATGAATACAATGCTTTTTTAGGGATATTTTTGATCATTATACTACTATTTGCCAAGGAAGTATACTTGAAGTGAGTTCAAAAAACTTTCAGTATAAAATCGAATACTTATCTGTATTGCTTATCAGGCTTCTTACAAAAATATTCAGAGGAAAATCATTATACCTGCTTTCAGATACACTCTCTCTCCTCCCGCGTATCTTGGTCAAAAAACGCGCTATCATAGCAAGAAATAATATTGATCATGTATATGGCGGCAACCTCTTAGAAAAAGAGAAAAATCGGTTTATACACGATATGTTCAAAAGCCTTTGCGACGTAATAGTCGAGTTTGTCAAGTTCCCACAGATGTCTGACAATGCGATCAAAAACATGTTTATCAATGTCGAAGGTTTGGAGCATATTGACGCGGTACTGAAAAAAGGTAAAGGCATCATTGTCACGTCAGGGCACATCGGTAACTGGGAGCTTTTCATCACTTATGTCAGCCTCCTCGGGTACAAGCTTAACGTCATATACCGGGAGCAGAAGAACCCTTACATCGACAAAATTATCTTTCAGACCAGAAAACGCTTTAAGATAAATCCAATACCAAAGATCATCGTGAAAAAATTAAAACTCAAAGACAGGGAAATCATGTTCAGAGACGACTCCTTCAATAACAGGGTCATTTCGCACCTGCGTAAAAATGAGATCGTCGGAATCATGATCGACCAGAGCCCGGCGCCTACTGGTATCGATGGTGATTTCATGGGGCAAAAAGCGGCAACAACCTATGGTCCTGTAGTATATTCAAAACGTACTGGCGCACCGATAATACCGGTTTACTGCGTTCGTGAGTCACGAGGAAAATATCGACTTATAATTGAAAAACCAATCGAACTTATTAAGGATTCTGACAAAGTAAAGGAACGGCTGGAAAATATCAAACGCCTGAACGAATCACTAGAGAGATTGATGAAAAACTATCCCGAGCAATGGCTCTGGTTGCATAAACGCTGGAGCCGTTCTTAGGATTTAACTGAGCAACGACCATATTATATTCTGAATCGGCAGGTTAGATATATAACCGAGCAAACCGAATGCAAAATTAAAGATTGAACTTAGGAAACCTTCAAAAGTCATAATAAAAAAGATAAGTATAAAAAAACCAAACGGTCTGATTTTTTCGTACTGTTCATCTAATCTTCCTGGGAGCAAGCCCGCGACAACCCCACCTCCATCTAATGGTGGTATTGGAAGCAAGTTAAACACCCCAAGTATTACGTTTATATACAAAGAAATGGCAGACATCAGCGCTAGCGGCTTCAGGATAAAAAACAGTAGCGTTTGAGGTAATGGTGGTGGCGTAGGAAAATAGTCTGGGTTAGCAGCCATAATAAGATTCCCATATATATTAGGCGCGATCTTATAGACAATAATCATCAAGAGAAGGCTTACTGTTGCGAGCATGAAGTTTGTTAACGGTCCCGCAAGCGAAACATACATCATGTGCTTCTTGGGGTCACGCAGTTTAAAGCCATTAACCGGCACCGGCTTTGCCCACCCAAACATAATTGGAGCGTTTGTGATAATAAGCAACGCAGGCAGGAGTATAGTCCCTATTGGGTCTATATGCACGAGAGGGTTGAGCTTCAGCCGCCCTAATCTCCTGGCGGTAGGATCACCAAAGTAATCCGCCGCGTAAGCATGGGCAGCCTCATGAAATACAACAGCAAATATGATTGGTACTGCAAATGTTATAATTTTAGCTATATCTGGCAATAGGTACTCATTTCTTATTTATTTTACTCGTAACTTATACTCGTAATATGGGTGCAGGTCAACAACAAAATTCTTGTTCATCCTTGCGCCTTTGATACTAATATTGATTCTTCCGGGTTTTAAGACCTTCTTCAGCTCTTTTTGCGACTGCAACGAATATGTTTTTGTCAACTCAGAGCCTTCATTATTTATGCTGATTTTCACCTTGGATTTAGTGCTTACATTAGACAGAAACAGCACTGGACTCTTTGAGTATTTTATCAATTTCGCGGTAAATGGCGCTGACAACTCCTGCCGAACAAGTTGCGCGTTGTTCATCACTTTTTCCTCAGCCGACCTCTTACTCATAAGATTATCATACTCTTTAGTTATGTTCCTGTAATCCGGCTTCTTTCGCATGACAACTTTATATTCAGTCGCTGCCTGGTAATAATAATTTATTTTTTTGTCATAGTCCTCTTCAATATCGCCCTTCCTCTCAAGTAGCTTTCCAATACCAAAATGCGCCACTGTCAAGTCCTCAACATTCAGGATCTCTTTATAAATCTCAATTGTTCTGTCTATATCTTCGTCACTATCATTGTCTCTAACCTTTTCGAGTAACGCTATGACCCTACCCTTTTTCATCAGTTTTTCCATATTTTCCTGCGCGTCATACTTAAACTGAGAGTTCGGATAATCCTCGACAAACATCTTATAGCCCTTGATGGAGTCTTCTTTTTCTACCTCTTCGTACTTGTAAAGATCGACCATTTTTGTAGCCTGGTTTTTAAAATTACTGTCAGGGTAATTGCGAATGAACTCCTCTAAAGCTTCCGCGGTCTCGTATCTTTTAGCCTCTGCGTACCTTAGTTCATCAATCTTTTCAAGCGACACAGAGACAAAAACTCCCTGCGGATTATCCTTAATATACTTATCATATTTATGGACCGCGTTACCTTTTTTTATTCTGGAAAACTTTATTTCCTCTATCCTGTTTCGTGCGCTACCAATATACTTATTCGCGGGATACTTCTGAACGAAACCATCATAAGCCGCTATGGTATCAATCACTCTTACATTTTCATACCGCAACCTGTCTACCCGGTCCAAAGCCGCGCTCTTGAAGTTGCTGAAAGGATACTCCTGAATAAACTTTAAGTAACTGCTTATTCTGTTTTCTTTCATAACTTCCTCAAAGCTCAACTCATCTAAGTGATCATGTATGCTTTGTAAATGAACACTACTTGGAAAACGTTTTAAAAACATATTGTACAACTCTTTATTATTCTCATCAATAGCCACTTTGTACATCAATTCCTCTAATGTTCTGCGAGCCTCATCAGAATAAACAGAGGATGGATAAAGCTCTAAAAACAATTCAAACGACTCAATATCATTGTTTTTTTTGCATATTTTATACGTATCTTTTATCAACTTAAAGCGAAACGACCTATATCTCCCCTTGTCTTGTCGGTTCGTGGCATACTTGATAGCTCTTTCTAAATATTCACTTGCAAATTCAATCTCACGAGCTCTTAAATATTCTACAGAAAGTTCAAAGTTGAACTCAGGATTTTTTGAATTCGCGCTTACTTTAGTCTCTAAAAGTCTTAGCCGGCTAACAGGGTCACGTTTTTTTACTACTCTTTCATCAGATCTATTTACGTTTTTTACTACCCGAACTGTTTTTTCACTCTTCCTATCTTCTTTTAAGGTAGCGCAACTAAGAATAGTAAATGTTATCAACACACACAAACACTTTGACATTATTCCAGAAGTTTTCATTCTTTCACCCTTAAACCATATTTTTTTTTAAACTATTGATTAATCTGATTTCATCATCTTTTGTCTTGATGTTACCATCTAGTTTTTCATTAAGCACAGTTGAAAATATCTCCGAAAACTCTTTACCTTCTTTAAACCCCATTGTAATCAAGTCGTTGCCGGTTGTAAAGACTTTTATTTGTTTTAAATGAGTAAAATAGCGCGAAATGTACTTTTTTATCTGTTTATTGTCTGTTTTGGCCATCATATAAAGGATGACTTCTGTAGATATACCTTTAAGCAGATGATAAACCGCCCTATTCCTTCTGCTATCTTTTTGCTTGATTATTGTATAAAATTTACCCAAAAAATCAACTACTTTTTCTGAATCCCGGATTTTTTGTCTGCTATGCCTGTCAATAATCGCTAATCGCTCACATATATCTTCCCGCTCTCGTGCGGTGAGCACCTCTATAAGTGTTATAAAATATACGATCCATTTATCATAACTCTCATTTAGAAATGTAAGGTCAAACCATGACAAAACACTTTCTACTTTCAAGTACGTCTCTTTCGTCTTAGAAAATTCTATATTCTTATGTATGAACTTTAGCAATTGTAATTCATCTAAGCGGCCCAAAGAATTAATTGGGGCATCCTCTTCAAAAATAAACCTAAGCTCTGTCAACAGCCTCTTACCAGAAAGCCTGTCAAATAAATTTATCTTTACCGCGTTCTTGATCAAGTTATGGGTATGTTTATCTATTTTAAACCCGAAGCGCTGCTCAAACCTTACCGCTCTGAAAACCCGGGTCGGATCCTCAACAAAACTCAAATTGTGCAAAACCCTTATCATCTTTGACTTCAAATCTTTAAGTCCGCCAAAGTGGTCGATAAGCTCGCCATAGTTCTTCTTGTTCAACTGTAATGCCAATGTGTTTATCGTAAAATCACGCCGGTACAGGTCAAGCTTTATAGAACTTATTTCTATCTCTGGCAACGCCGCGGGATGTGCATAGAACTCAACGCGCGCACTCGCTACATCAACCTTTAAGCCGCTTGGAAAAACAATTACTGCTGTTCTGAACTTCTGGTGGCTGTTAATATGGCAATCATTATGTTTGACAAACTCCTGAGCGAAATGTATCCCATCGCCCTCTATGACAATATCTATATCAAGATTCTCACTACGCAAAGCCAGATCCCGGACAAAACCGCCTACCGCGTAAGCTTGATAATTCAGCAGATCAGCTACCCGCCCAATCTCTTTTAGAATATCCCGCACTTCACGCGAAAGCACACTCTGCAAAACCTTTGCGAACATCTTCTTCCTCAAAACACCCGAAACATCGTCACGCACCTTCTTCACGCTTACCTTAGACCTGTGACTCAAGTACATACGCAAGAGGTCTTTTCGTGTTATAACTCCGGTAATCCGACCAGCATCGACCACCGGCACTATCTTCTGGTTGTTGTCGATTATCAACTCCTGAACATGGGTAAGGGACGTATCGGGAGAAACTACAGAAAAATCCCTGACCATATACTCGATTACCCTGCGATGCCCGAGCTTGTGCGACAATGCCTTCTCTACAATATTTCTTGTGATAATACCGACGACTTTTTCACCTTTGACTATCGGTAGTGAGTTGAGCTGGTAGCGAGACATCTCTCGCTGAGCCTTAGAAAAAGTCGTTTCGGTACTCAGCGTCCGCACCGGATAGACCATAAGATCAGCCGCTGACTTGATAGGATTTACTTTATCTTTCAGAACTTTGACAAGCTCATTCTCAGCCTGTATAAGCGTCAGGTCTTTTATTGTCGCAGAAGCCGCGGTAGAGTGCCCTCCCCCACCAAACGCTTCAGCTATGCTACCGACATCCACCTCATCTATACGACTGCGGGCGATCAGATATATCCTGTCCCCCATACGCGCTAGAACGATAACAGCATTCAGGTTTTCGAGATCCTTCAGCTTATGCACCAACACCGCTAAGTCACCGATATAATCATTCGATGACGCTCTTGATATAACAATATTGACGCTGTTTATATTATACTCTTTCATGTTGCGAAGTAGCTCATTTAAGAGAATCACCTGTTCTGATGTAAGTTCCTTAGTCATAAGGTCGGAGACGACGTTCAGGTTCGCCCCATGTTTCAACAGATACGCGGCGGCAAGGTAGTCACGCTCAGTCGTCGTAGAAAATACCAGTGAACCGGTATCCTCATAAATCCCAAGCATCATTATTGTCGCTTCTTCGGGGGTGATCTTCAACCGCTTTTTTCTGAGCAACTCGGTCATCAATGTCGTTGTCGCGCCGATATTTTCTATAGTCATATTATCGCACGTTATATCATCCGGGCTGTCAGGGTGATGATCGAATACGATCACCTCAACGCCGGGCTTGTCGGTCAGTTCACTGAACTTACCGATACGTGTAGTCTGGCGGGTATCAACAAGTATCAAACGGGTGACTGAGTTGATATCCACTTCCTTCATCTTTTTTGTCTGGAAGAGATAAAACGTCGAACTTATGAAAAACTCGCGCAAAGTACGCGCCTGCGCGCCGGGGAAAACAATAACAGCGTTCGGGTACAGCTTTTTCGCCGCGAGCATAGACGCGAGTGAATCAAAGTCAGAATTGGTATGGGTGGTTATTACTTCCATCTGTTATCGCACCTGCTCCCTTAGCTCTATTTGTAAACCATCATACGGCAAGAAAACATTCTCCGGTAGCTTATCCTTCATATCCTCGTAGAGGTAATCATGCGTAAGGTGCGTTAAATACGCTCTTTTCGGCTTCAACGATTCTACCATCTCAAGTGCCTCGCTATAACTGAAATGATTCTTGTGCGGTGCGTACCGAAGACCATCGATTATCAGAATATCGAGCCCCTGAAGCAGCTCTAGCGATTTTTCAGGGATAGCGCTGCAATCAGTCAGATACGCGCAATCAAGAAAACGATAACCATATATGATCTGACTGCCATGCAATATCTCGATCGGTGTGATATCGAGCCCGAACAGGTTTATCACCCCGGATATATGTTCTGTCCTCAACTGCGGTATGTCAAACTGCCCATTCTTCCGGGTGAAAATATACTTAAATATACTCTCGATCGCCTCAACCGCGTCCGCCTTACCGTAGCACACTATCTCCTCATGCTGTACATGGTTAAACCGGCGCAATTCATCAATACCATGGATATGGTCTGCGTGCGCGTGTGTATAAAGCACAGCGTTGACATTTTGGATGTTGTTCTTGAGCGCCTGGTGGTACAGGTCTGTCGTCGTGTCAACCAGTATGTTCTTGTTACCTACTGATATCATGATAGAGGAGCGTGTCCTTTTGTCACGCGTGTCAGAAGATGTGCAGACCTTGCAGTCACACGCTATCATCGGTACCCCCATAGAAGTGCCGGTACCCAAAAAAGTCAACGTTACCATAATATCCTCCTGAATTTATTTATAGCAATAATACATAAAAATATCAAGTAATAAGGTAACAGCGCGGCAGAGTCGCTCAACTCCGTGGCGGAGGTGTTTAAATGTTGAAAAAACACATCCACAACCAAAAAAGGTTGATAATAATTATTAAAAAAGTAAGACCTATGCACGGTTTTTAAAATGCCCCCTCTCCCCTAGTGTGAGAGGGTCGGGAAGAGGGGGATGATGTTGATTTTATTATAGTTTGCACCATCCCCTTACCCCCCGTAATTTGCGACTTTCCACCAAGGTAGGAGAGCGACTTTAAGCCGCGCGCAAGTCTTAAAGTAATATATTTTATACATTCTACTTGCGAAATCAAAGGTTTTGTGTTAACTTTTTTATAAATCTACTTATTTTTTTACATATTGAAAGGGGAAGAACTTTATATGGAGTACGATAGCCCGGGAGATACCACCAACGCGGATGAAATATTCAATCAGAATGAGCTTAAAATAGACTTTGCCACGTTTGTATTCTCTCTCTCATCGACAGCCTTGGTCGCGCTTGGGGAGATGCAGGATCCAATCGCGAAAGAAACTAATAAAAATATCCCTGTCGCAAAGCAAATGATAGACGTTATCAATATGCTAAAAGAAAAGACAAAGGGAAACCTGACCAAGGAAGAAGAAGAACTTATTACAAGTTTATGTTCTGAATTAAAGATGAAATATATTAAGGCTGTGGATTTCAAATAGATAATGTATATGACTAATTATTTAAAAAAACTCAATCTAGCCTTATTACTGCTTTTGCTTTTAGCATTGGCATCCCCTGCCTTTGCGGCAAAAGAGAGTGGTGACAAGAGCAGTTCCGTAGCTGAAACTGTAAAACTGAAATCTGATTCTGCTGAGGAAACAGAGTATGTATTCGTGCCTCCTAAGGTAACGATGAAAGAATCATCTCAACTAAAAAAAGCGTTTGAAAAAAGATGGTTCAAGCGCCGGGCTCTAATAGAAAAAGGTAACCTTGCCGGTGCTCGTCAGGTGATAAGCGAGATCGGTGAGGAGATGATTAACAATGGTATCGTCAACCTGCCTGATTTCAGCTCCGCGCTTATTGTTGAAGCTCGCGACGCGCTAAAAAAAGGTCTCAAAAAGCGAGCGATACGTCTCGGGGAGTTCGCGACACAGCTATCACCTAAGATGTCTCGTTTTTACTTTGACCTCTCTGATATACACTTTTCAAACAACAATTTTGTAAAAGGTCTGAATGTTTATTTCCAGGGGTTCAGAGTCCGCTCAAATAATTTCATGGAATCTGTGCTGTTCAAAACAAACATGCTGATATTTTTAATAAAAATAATCATCAGTTTTTCAATGATATTTACTGTACTGCTATCTTTAAAATACTTCAAGCTGTTTTTACATGACATAAGCGATGCTTTCCCAAAATCGCTCAAAATGACCATAGTAAGGCTTTACGCTGTAGTGTTTTACTTATTACCGTTCTTCTTGAATATCGGAATTTTTTGGCAATTTATATACCTTATAATCTTGGCTTTTATCTATTGCACAAAAAAAGAAAAATACATATTATACGCGATTGTTGCTGTTCTCGCGGTCATACCGTTCTTACTTAATTCTATTTTTGGAACATATCAGTTCCTTAATGAGCCTACAGTTAACCATATATACCAGGCAAATCAGGGAACCTGGTATCAGGAAACTGAAAAGAACCTTAAAGACATGCTTAGAGACGCAAGGAGCTATAACGCGCAACTTAAAGATATGCGCAAAGACGCCCCCACGCTATCTAAGGATGAGTTTAAAAAGCCTATGGATACATCAGACATTCTATTAAGTTTGGGGCTGATCAACAAAAAAAGAGGCGACTACGCTTCTGCCGAAAAGTACTACCTAAAAGGCTTGGCAAAAAACCCAAACTCGTATGAGTTTAATATCAACTTAGGCAATATCTACTATTCTCTTTATAGGACAGAAGAAGCGGAAAAGAGATACAATGACGCTCTCAAAATCAATCCGGATAGTGGTATAGTACATTATAACCTGCATAAATTATTTTTGAGAAAACGTAAAGATAAGTTGACAGATATTGAACGGGCGGAAAAAGAGTTTAAAATGGCAATGGAGCTAGCGCCTGATGTCGTTCAGTATTACTCAGAAATACTGAAAGATTCATCTCAAAACTTCAACCGAAAAGTAATCGACGAACAGGTTAACAACGATAGCTACAGAGTGCGGTATAATAAATTCATTTCAAGGAAGAAGGATGTAGCATCATCTTTATTACCTTTCAAAATAAAAGGGATAAGAGTCTCTCATATTTCATTTGTCGCGATAATCTTATTTTCCCTAATGCTGTTCCTACAGCTACTGAACAAGAGTTACGCGTTTACCACTGTTTGCCAAAAATGTGGCGGACCGGTCTGTTACAGATGTCAGAGAACCATTAAAGACAACAAGCTATGCTCGCAATGTTATTATATCATTGTCAAGCGCGAGGGTGCGGACCCAAAGAGTAAAATCACAAAGATGTTGCAGATAAAAAATTACGTCGCGAACCGGGTATTTACCACCCGGTTAATCTCATTCTTTCTGCTTGGAGCCGGGCATATACTAAAAGGGCTTACAATCCGGGGGACTGTCTTCCTGCTACTCTTTTTGACATGTGCGGTTGGGTTACTTTTTCCTGACACATCTATTTCAGATATTTATATTACCGGAGAGAGCAAAGCATTTTTCACGCTCGGTAATTATGCTATAGTTACAATTTTCACTTTAATTTACATTATTGGAATTAGAGATATTTTCCGATCAGAATAGGATTAGCTGATGGCGCTTAAAGGTACTTTAAAAGATTTTGGGATTGCTGACATTTTTCAACTCATTGGTGTTCAGATAAAAACCGGTGTGCTTAAATTAGTCGATAACGAAAAGGCGATCAACGTCAGCTTTGTCAACGGCAAGATAGTCGGTTCAGAGTCAACTATCAGGGAGAAAAAAGAACACCTCGGTGAAATGTTGCTGAGAGCTGGTCTGATTAATAAAAACGAGTTGACAAAAGCACTTAATCAGCAGAAAGAAACTCTACAAAAACTCGGGGATATTTTATTAAAATATGATATGCTCACACCAGAAGAACTCCGTGAGATGATTATGTTGCAAGTCACTGAAACTATATACGGACTCTTCAGGTGGACAAAGGGAGATTATGAGTTTGTCCAGCAAAATATTGACTACGATACTGAAAATATAGAACCGATCTCAGCTGAATCTATTCTCATGGAAGGATTTAGGATACTTGACGAGTGGCCGAAAGTCAAACGGACCATAAAATCTTATGACATTGTATTCCAAAAAACGTTCAGCGCCGAGAGTAAAATAATTTTCGGCGATGACTCGTCATCGCCTGACAGTATGGTTGATGACGCGTTTGAGATGTTTGAGAGTGGTGGCTCAAAAAAGAGCAAACACAAAAGCGGTCAGAGAAAGCTCGACAGAAACGAAATAAGGGTCTTCAGGCTGGTGGATGGCGTAAAAACAGTTCAGAAGATAATTAACTTAACCCGGCTGGGTGAGTTTGAAACATGCAAGACTTTAGCGACCTTGCTAGAAGAAGGCTTGATAGAAGTAGCGGTCTCTGACAAAAAAAGAAAAGAGAAGAAAAGTAAGTACAATCTCCTAGAAGTCTTTGTTAATATAATTTTCCTATTCCTCTTTGTCTTTATCTTCTTTTTGATAACAACTTATAGTAACATAAAAGACCTGACAAACATTTCTACCTCGCATTTCTTTGAAGTAAAAGAAGAAATAATCTTGTGGGATTTTGAAAACTACAGAAACATCAGCAAATTAAAAAATGCACTTAAGGTGTTTTACCTTCAGAACAACGCTAAATACCCCACTGACCTACAAACATTAGTTGACGATGGTCTCATTCCGAAAGCCTTGTTAAAGGATCCTTGGGACAAAAATTATATTTATAAAACAGATGGCAAATCAATTAGTATTGAACGGTATAAAAAAGAACACTAAAACATTAATGTTTGTAAAATATTATGAATGAGTTATTTTGACACTGGGTGAAAATGATAGATAATGACGAAAATGTCTTTAGTTCGATCAGAGATAAGACAAATGAGCTTACTTTTCTTCAGGACATAGGCAAGGCGATTACATCAACGCTTGACATCAAAGAAATCATGAGCATCATCATGGCGAAGATGAACGACCTTTTATACTCTGAAAACTGGTCTTTATTACTGATCGACGAAAAGAAGAGCGAGCTCTTCTTCGAAATTGTTGTCGGCGGGGATGTTGACACAATTAAAAACATACGTTTAAAACTTGGAGAGGGTATCGCCGGATGGGTGGCAAAAACTGGTGAAGCTCTTTTGATACCTGACGTAAACAAGGATAAACGTTTCTCAAAAAAGGTAGATCAGGTGTCTGATTTTACTACTGAATCAGTTATATGCGTGCCACTCAAGAGCAAGGGTAAGATACTCGGAGTAATAGAGCTTATCAATAAAGACAACAAAAGACTTTATAGTGAAGACGATCTGATAACCCTGCTGATTATCGCGGATTACGCAGCAATCGCTATTGAAAACGCAAAATACTTGCAGAAGGTTCAAGAGCTCATTATCACTGATGACCTCACAAAACTATACAATTCCAGATACTTAAACGAATTTCTTGATGTCGAGATAAGCAGGATAGAACGTTACGGCGGAGATGTTTCGGTTATTTTCATCGACCTTGATTTTTTTAAGCAGGTAAACGACACTTACGGTCACTTGATTGGAAGTCAAGTGCTTGTAGAAATAGCTGATATTATTCGTGATAAAATGAGAAAGATCGACTTCGCGGCTCGGTATGGTGGTGATGAATTCGTCATAGTGCTACCGTACACCAACAAGGAAAACGCATACTTGGTCGCATCAAGAATCAGAGAGTCTATCAACTCCGCTAAGCTACTGAAGGATGAAGGCTTGTCATTAAAGATATCCGCAAGCTTTGGTATCTCTTCACTGCCTGAGGACGCGGCTGACAAGATCGAGCTTATCAGGCTGGCCGATCAAGCGATGTATAAAGTGAAAAACACCTCTCGTGACGCGATTATCTTAGCGTGATTATCTATACATTCCCCCTTTGTCACCTCCCCCACCACCCCACTATTTAATATTCTATCTACTCCTAATATCAGTTATTTTTTTCAAATAGGAAGAAACTGGGAGATTTGTCTGTTTGGCAACAGTCACTTAATAGAAAAAATCAAAAATTCTATTGCAATTCCGCATAAAAAAATATATGAGAATAGTACATGAGTCTACGCAAACGAACAACAAAAGGGATAGCGTTCAAGAAAATATCGATCTTGTCGCAGGCGATCGTAGAGTTCGCCGTCACCGCGACGCTGGCGAAGCTCCTCGTCCCGGCGGACTTCGGGCTTATATCTATCGCGTCGCTCTTTACGATTTTCATCTCGCGTATAAATGAGCTCGGTCTCGGGCACGCGCTTATCCAGAAGAAAGAGCTGACATACGAGGAGATATCGACATCGTTCTGGCTCAACATCGGGAGCGGTGTAGCCTTTTTCCTACTGATGCTACTACTCGCCGGACAGGCGGAAGCGTTCTTCGGAATGGAAGGACTCGCCGGCGTTCTGATGGTGCTGTCGATCAACATGATAATCAGCGCGCTTTCTGTAATACCGCGGACACTGCTCGAAAAAGAGCTGGAGTTCAAAAAGATATCGAAGTACGAGATCGCTTCTGTAGTTATTTTTTCAGTGGTATCGATAACACTTGCGCTGTTGAAATTCGGTGTGTACAGCATCGCGTTCGGTCGCGTCGTCCAGAAGTTCTGTATGCTTACGCTCCTTAGGCGGCAGAGCAATTTCACCCCATCTTTTACATTCAACTTTAGTAAGTTCCGCGGGCTTTTCAATTTCGGTGTATACGTTATGCTGCAAGAGATCGCCGGATTCCTATTCAACAATGTCGATTACCTCGTCATCGGGAAGCTCGTCGGCGCCACTATGCTCGGCTACTACACCATCGCCTTCCAGATCGCTATACTACCGAGTCAACGCCTTAACAACGCGATACTCGCGGTTGTATACCCGACATTCTGCAAACTTCAGGACGACAACGAGCGGCTGCAAAGCGGCTTCTTAAAAATCGTCAAATACATATCGCTCATCATCTACCCCGTGCTTATGGGGTTCTTCGCCGTGGCGGATATATTTATCATCGTCATCCTCGGTGAGAAGTGGGTGCTTAGCATACTCCCTGCGCAAATACTCGCTATATCATGCGTCATCCGCGCCATCGGAGCGCCGATAGCCTCGGTATACAAGTCGAAGGGACGCCCGGATATATCGCTCAAATTCAACACCGGTAACTTTCTTGTAACTCTTGCGCTGATACTCGGATTCGTCAGATTCGGTATAGTCGGGGTCGCTATAGCGATGCTTATCTCCTCAGCGATTGCCCATATAATAGCGCAACATATCTGTAACGGTATGATCGGACTGAAGTTCGGCGAGCACTTCGCTAACCTTAAGCTGTCGTTTTTCGCCTCGACCGCAATGTCCGCCTCAGTGATCGCGCTGAAACATCTGTTGCGCGCCAACACCGGAATAGAGGGCGCGTGGTTGCTGGCGATACTGGTACCGTGTGGTGTCGTCGTATACCTACTGATGCTCTACATTATAGACAGGGATATTTTCAGGGAAGCAAAAGAAATATACAAAGAGGTGACCGGATAGTATGGAATTTTTTAAATCGAATAAGAATCTGTTATATATACTGATTTTTGTCGCGCTCGGGCTTTATGTCGCCGAGATAAACGACCAGCTACACGT
>JAJRXV010000031.1 GCA_024276115.1 Deltaproteobacteria bacterium | reverse complement strand
GATATTTTTTGAAAATAGTGATAGAAATATATTCATGGCTGACTTCACTCCTAGTAGCTGCCATTCGCGGCAGTGAATTTTAGATGTCCAGAACATCCTATATAAGCGGAGTCACCCTATTTTTTCAAGCATTATCTGAAAAAACGCAACCTTGGAACTTTAGTTCGGTAAATACTTGAAATAATAATTGTTTTGGGGGATTATTATGAAAATACGCTTATTATTGATAGTTGTAATATCTTCTCTTCTTACGGCTGTTATCACTTTCGCGGGGGAATCCAGCGGCGCTAAGATATACGGTTACGTCACAAGCGTCACGGACATATCTACCAAAAAAATTGTCATTTCTCTCGCGCGTGGTGAGGTGATGACCGGTGACGTATTTAATGTTTTCAACTCAAACTATGAGAAGGTGACAAAAATCACGGTCGGAAGGACGCTCAAGGACTCATCATACTCAGTGGAGCTACCAGAAGAAGTATACAACAAAATAAAGTTCGCGTGGATAGTCAGCAACGCCACAGAAATCAGCAAAAAAGCGAGAGTCAAGCTTACAGAGCTCAAACGCACCCTTATAAGGCAGGAGAAACTTGGCCGTAAGCAATACCGGATCGAAGAGAAAAAAGAAGCCCGAAAATGGCGTGAGATAGAAAAGCACAAGACGCTTCGACGCATGAGGGTCGGCAGACCGCCAGCCAAACGACCGGTAGTGATAATCGATAAATAGCTTGCTAATATTCGCCCTTTGATGTAAAATCTCTACATATTATTCATGAAAGGAATTAAGAGAATATGGCTACAACTCAACAATTTATTTTTCTTTTTGCCGGTCTCCTCATCGGAGTGCTCGTACTTTGGCGCGCCAACCGGAATGTAAAAAAACAGCTAGAGACCGCGAAAGCGCAAACCAACGACCTCCAGACAGAGTTAGAAACCACACGATCGCACACTGAGGATCTACAGGCACAGCTCGGAGACGCAAAGTCACATGCCGATACTCTACAGGCAGAGATAGTAGCAAAAAGTATCGCGCTTGGAAAGGCTGAAGAGCGGGCGAGCAGGGTCGCCACCCTTGAGACGCGGCTCGCCGAAGCAGGCGATAAGGTACTCGAACTCTCATCGGAGAATTCAGAGCTAGCAACCAGACTCAATAAAGAAAGAGAAGCGACCCAAGAGAAATTGAGCCTGCTAGAAAACGCGAAAGATGAGCTCGCCAACGCTTTTAGGGCTCTCTCGGCTGAGGCGCTCAAGAACAACAATTCTTCTTTTCTGGAGCTGGCGAAAGCAGACCTCGGAAAGCATCACGAAAGTGCCAAGAGTGATCTCGCGCAACGACAGCAGGCGATAAACGAGCTGGTAAACCCGATCAAAGAATCGCTCGGTAAATTTGACGTAAGCGTAAAAGAGTTAGAGAAAGAGCGCGTCGGAGCGTATAATTCGCTAACAGAACAGGTAAAACACCTTTTTGATTCAAGTAACCACTTGAGAGCCGAGACGTCGACACTTGTAAAAGCTCTCGGTAGACCTGAAACGCGCGGAACCTGGGGAGAAGTCCAGCTCAAGCGTGTAGTCGAGATGTCAGGTATGCTAGAGCATTGCGACTTTGAAGAGCAGGTGAATGTCAAGACAGAAGAAGGCAGGCTGAGACCGGATCTCATCATCCGTCTGCCTGGTGGCAAAAACATCGTAGTAGACTCGAAAGCGATTTTCCAGACATACCTTGAGGCTGTCGCGACCGAAGACGCAAATGAGAAAAAAATAAAAATGCAACGGTACGTAAAGGATATCAAAACGCATATCAGCCTGCTTAGCCAAAAAAAGTACTTTGAACAGTTTCAACCGACACCAGAGTTCGTCGTTTTCTTCTTGCCCGGGGAGGCCTTCTATCGCGCCGCTCTCGAAAATGACGCGTCTCTGATAGATTATGGGGTTGAACAAAAAGTCATTATAGCAAGCCCGGTGATTCTCATCGCACTCCTTAAAACAGTCGCGTACGGCTGGCGGCAGGAGAGTCTAGCGAAAAACGCGAAGGATATAAGCGATCTTGGACGTGAGCTTTACAAGCGGCTTTCAACGATGGGCGACCATATTACCAGCTTGGGGAAAAGCCTAAGAGGCTCGGTTAATCATTTCAACAGTATGGTCGGCTCACTAGAAAACAAAGTTATGCCGCAAGCGAGAAGGTTTGAAGCGCTTAAAGCAGCACCGGAAAATACAGAGTTAAAACAATTAAATCAAATCGATCTGAACGCGAGAAACCTTCAGGTGGCGGAAATGGTAGGCTCAACAAATGATGATATGCAAAAGCAGGAGATAAAATGACCTATAAACTTACAGAAAAGAATAAGCAAATACGTGATATGTTTACCAATATCACGCCACGGTATGACTTCTTGAACCACCTGCTCAGCATGAATATCGATAAGCGGTGGCGGAGAATAGCAGTCAATTTGATGGACCTAAAAAGAGATGTGACAGTTCTCGACCTCGCGACCGGCACTGGTGACGTCGCGATCGAAATAATGCGGCAATCCCGCGCGAAGCTTGATGTGGTCGGGGTTGACTTCACTCAAGCTATGCTGATTGCGGCAACCGGGAAGACTCAGCAAAAGAAAGATACCGCGACATTTGACTTTGTCAACGCGCCGGCGGAATCACTCCCGCTGAAGAATGACCTCTTCGATTATTGCACGATCGCGTTCGGTATCAGAAATGTCGTCGATAAGCAACTTGCGCTTAACGAGATGGCGCGGGTACTCAAACCCGGCGGCGAAGTGATAATACTCGAGTTCTCTAAGCCCGGTAACCCTATGTTTAAAGCGATTTACAATTTTTACTTTTTTCAGGTACTCCCGTCAGTCGGTGGAATATTCTCGAAAAAGGGCGCGTATTCGTATCTGCCCGATTCGGTAAAAAAGTTCCCGAGCGATAAGGAGTTTATGGGGATGATGAACAAGGCGGGCTTCAGCGAGGTTAAGGTAAAACCGTTGACTCTCGGGATTGCGTCGATTTATAGCGGAAAAGTAGCGTAGCGAGTACAACTCTAACATTTTATTGAAATTTTATCAGGAAGACCATGGATCCATTACGAATCTTCAGGCTTAATCAGACATACCGGAACATAAACCGGCTACGGACTATCCTTACCGTTTTCGCGAAGCACGGATTTTACCGCTTCCTCGATGATATGAACCTGACATATATCATCCCGCTGGTCAACCGGCTTAAGAAAATAAAATCCGATCCGATAGATAACGCTGTCATCCCGAGACGCATCCGTATGGTGTTTGAGGAGCTTGGCCCGACGTTCGTAAAATTCGGGCAGATGCTTAGCACACGCCCTGACCTCATCCCAGAAGAGTTCGTAGTTGAGTTCGCGAAACTTCAGGAGAATGTGCCGCCGTTTGACATAAAAACGGTGAAAGAGATAATTGAAAGTGACTTGGAATACCCATGCAGTGTTTTGTTTGAGTCGTTCGATGATGAACCTATCGCCGCCGCGTCAATAGCGCAGGTGCATCACGCGACCTTTTCTGACGGTACCGAGCTGGTCGTAAAAGTACAGCGCCCCGGGATAGAAAAGATCGTCAAGACTGACCTCAGTATCCTTTTCATGTTGGCCGGGCTGGTCGAAAAATACTTCCCATCGCTCGAACTGTACAATCCGCTTGGCATGGTAGACGAGTTCGCGCGGAGCATCTCAAAAGAGCTTGACTTTGTCACAGAAGCGAGCAACATCGAGCGGATGGCGCGCAACTTCTCTGATGATCCGGTACTTGAACTGCCGGGCGTGTTCTGGGAATACACCACAAAACGCGTCATGACCATTAAGTTCATCGACGGTATCAGCATATCAGACATACCGCGCTTAAAAAAAGAGGGCTACGACCTTGAGGAAATAACAAAAAACGCTGTGAACATATTCTTAAAGCAGGTGCTAGTGCATGGCTATTTCCACGGTGATCTCCACCCCGGGAACATACTAGTGCTGAAGGGTAATCGGATCGGGCTCATAGATTTTGGTATCGTCGGCAGGATAAACAAGAAGATGATGGAGTCTGTCGCTACTATTTTTGTCTCTTCTATGCGTGAGGATTATGACGCGATCGCCGAAGAATACCTTGAGATGGGTATTTTGAGCGATGATATCGATTTTGAAGAATTTAAGCGTGATCTGCGCGATATACTTGAGCCGTTTTATGGTCGCCCACTGAAAAACATCAACACCGGTGAGCTTATGCTTGAGACGATCCGCGTTTGCATCAAGCACCAGATAAAAGTACAAAAAGAATTTTTGCTTCTTTCACGCTCGATCATGACTCTTGAGGGTGTCGCGCGGCAGGTCAACCCGGACTTTAACCTGCTCGACGAAGGAACGCCATTTATCAAGAGCCTCTTGCTTCAGCGCGTATCACCAAAACGGGTATCAACCGACATATACAAATCCGTAAAAGAACTCACAAAGTTTTCAGCCGTTTTTCCGAAACAGATGAAAACGCTCCTGAAAAAAATGATCACAGACAGCTTCACGATTACTTTTAAGCATAAAGGACTTGATGATTTCATGGGCGAGATCGACCGCTCAAGCAACCGACTATCATTCAGCCTCGTCACCTCGGCACTCATCATCGGCTCCTCAGTGGTCATGAACATCGGGAGTGGTCCGGTATGGAAAGGGCTGTCGGTTCTCGGTATAGTCGGCTTTTGCATCGCCGGATTCTTCGCGCTTGTGCTGGCGCTTCTGATAATCCGCTCAGGAAAGCTATAGTGGTGCGGTAGAAAATCATGTCAAAAATCACTGATGATATATTATTCAAAGTCAAAGAAGCGAATGACATCATTAATGTCATCTCCGAGCGTGTAAATCTCAAGAAAGCTGGACGCAATTACAAAGGTTTATGCCCTTTTCACTCAGAGAAGAGCCCATCGTTTTCCGTCAATCCCGACAAGCAGTTTTTCCACTGTTTTGGGTGCGGTGAGGGTGGCGACGTTTTCTCTTTCTTAGTCAAATATGAGAATATCAGCTTTTTTGAGGCAGTCAAAAAGCTCGCCGAGCGTGGCGGGATACAGCTCCCGAAGAATGATTCGCCCATCGATAAAGCGAAGGCCGACCTGAAAGATAAGCTCTTCGCGATAAATAATGACGCTACGGACTTCTTCTCCGCGAACCTGAAATCAGAGTTCGGCGCGCACTGTTTAGAGTACCTGAGAAACCGGGGCATGAGCGACGAGATCATCAAAAAATTCCGGTT
The DNA here is from genome assembly GCA_024276115.1 of Deltaproteobacteria bacterium. Classification (GTDB taxonomy): domain Bacteria; phylum Desulfobacterota; class JAJRXV01; order JAJRXV01; family JAJRXV01; genus JAJRXV01. Next base: position 16,104 of record JAJRXV010000031.1, on the reverse strand, counting down.
GGGTTGCGCGATCGATTCATGGGACAGCGTAATGAAGCATCTGCAAAGTAAGGGGCACAAGCCAGAGCTAATAGAAAAAGCAGGGCTCATCATAAAAAAAGATGGGCAGAGCAACTACTATGACCGCTTCAGAAAGCGTGTGCTCTTCCCGATCTTCAGCGTCGGCGGGAACGTGATCGGCTTCGGCGGTCGAGTGATGGACGACTCGCTACCGAAGTACCTCAACTCACCAGAGACCCCAGTGTTCAGCAAAGGCTACAATCTGTACGGGATGAACTTCGCGAAGGAGGCGGCTCGGCGACAAGGGTATCTGATAATCGTCGAGGGATACCTAGACGTGATAAGCCCGTACCAAGACGGAATCGAGAACATCTGCGCGACACTCGGAACAGCCCTCACCGAGCATCACATCAGGCTCATAAAACGCTACGTCAATAAAGTAGTACTCATCTTCGACCCGGACGCGGCAGGGATAAAGGCAGTACTGCGCGGGCTCGAGCTGTTCATAAAGACCGACATGAAGGTGAATGTCGTGGCGCTCCCAGAAAAGCTCGACCCGGATACTTTTGTAAAAAAGCATGGTCAGGCGGCGTTTTTGAAAGAGCTGAAACGGTCGGTGAAAATACTTGATTTTTTTATCAACTACGTAATAAACGAGAATCCTATCGAGTCAATAGACGATAAAATAGCGATTGTCAATGAGACACTGCCGAAGATATCTATGGTGAAAAACCGTATCGAGCGGGATTATTTTATCAAAAAGCTTTCAGAGAAACTCGGCATAGACGAAAAACTGCTCAGGCAGGAACTCGTGCAGGAGACGCGGGGTAGCGCGGGCGGCGGACGGAAGAGCGCTTCTGACCGGCTGTTTCGGGCACGGGTAAACGCTTCTACACCAAAAGCAGAAGCGACGCTTTTACATATTATCCTGCGCGACAAGGAGCTTGCCGGCACGCTTAAAGATTCATTGGATCTTGAAAATATCGCCAGCCCCGCGGTGAAGAGGGTACTCACAAAACTCTTCGAGCTGCTCGACCAGAAGGGTGAACTCAATATTGACAGCATAATCAGCGATGAGACTGATGAAGTGCGATCAATCGTATCAAAGTCGATCGTGCAGGAGCGACAGTTCACCGATGCTGAGCGGGATCAGGCATTTCAGGATTGCGTGATTAAAATCAAGACCGACAGCATCGACAAGAAAGTACGCGAGATACAAAGGCAAATCGAAAAAGCCGGCAGGGAGAAGAACGAAACCCTCAAAGAAGAGCTAATGAAAGAGCACGTTAATATTCTTATGGTAAAAAAAGAACTGTTAAGAGTGAAGAATTATGACTGATGAATTAAGAATTACATGTCATTCTTAATTCTATAAACCCCGCTCTTGCCACCGCTTTTTTCGAGCAACATAATATCAGAAATGACCATCGCCTTATCGACCGCTTTGCACATGTCGTATATCGTCAACGCCGCTACCGACACCGCAGTGAGCGCCTCCATCTCGATACCGGTCTTACCGTCCACCTTTACAGTCGCTATTATTTTGATCGAGCTGTTTTTTTCGTCGGGCTCAAACGCCACCTTCACGCTACTTATGTTTAGCGGATGGCACATCGGTATGAGGTCGGGAGTTTTCTTCGCGCCCATGATACCGGCTATCTGCGCTGTACCGAGGACATCGCCTTTTTTTATTTCCTGATTAAAAATCTTTTTGAACGTCTCAGCTTTCATTGTAACAGTTGCGCACGCTTTTGCCTCGCGCCGCGTTATATTCTTACCTGAGACATCGACCATATACGCTCGGCCCTGCTCATCAAAATGTGTAAAGTCGCTCATACTCCTCCTTTTATGGGTGAACTCGTGGAACACCTCTTAGAACGGTGGCGGCGGCGGTGGCTCCTGAATCTGGAATTCGGTATCCTCGATATCAGGCTCTGGATTGTTGTCATCTAAACCTAGCCTGCCATCGTCATCATCACCTATATGCCCGCCCGGCGCCTCAATATCATCGCCTAGCTCATCACCAAACTCCGGTGGCTCTCCGTCAAAGAAATCATCATCTCCCGGTTCACCCGGCTCATACTCTCCCCTATCATCAGGGTGACCGTCACCAAACTCATCTCCGGGCTCACGTTCACCGCGATCTTCTGATCCACCCTCTTCTCTTTCATCTTGTTCCATCCTATGTTCATCGAGACCTGACTGCCGCATGATCTCCCCGAGCTCAAACCCGGAGAGTTCGATAGGATCGGTTGGAGGTAAGGTACGCGTAACCTCTGTATAGTAATTCTGCTTGACGAGTACTTCGCCCTCAATGGTCTCTAAAGCATTTATTACCGCGACAGTACCCTCAAACGTGACGACTTTTGTAACGCCATCTTTTATCATGACGATAAAATCGGTACCCCTGACACCTACGACAGCAGTTCTTGTTCTAATCAAGAATTTGGATTTTTTACCAGTGCTTTTTTTGACGACAGCCCTCATTTTACCAGAAAACATTCTAAAAAACGACCGCTTCTTCTTTTTCACGGCTTTTATCCTGAACTTGGATTCTTCAGACAGGTATAGCATACTGTCATCCTTCAGCTCAATTTTCACCTTAGATTTTTTTCCCGTTCGGATAATATCGTTAACGAGAACATCCGCGCCCTTGCGTAACCTCGCCCAGTTGAGCGACCGCCCTCTGAGGACATGTACCCTGCCGATTTTTAGCATGACCTTGCCGGCTTTTTCTGCGGCGCCGAATGCGCTAAGCGGTATCAGCATCAAACAAAGCAGGAGCAGAATATTATTTTTCAGTTTCCTGACCATAAAAACTCCGGTATCAATATATAAACTTAAATTCTATTGTAGCGACATTTCTCTTGTAATCATAATAGATTATGTTTGAGTCGTTAAATGTAAAATCATATCCGAGCGATGCGGTGATGAAATCGTTCAGTTCTTTTTTTAAGCTTACGTAGCACGTTTTTACTTCGTCATCTCTCGATACATCGTACACAGAGTGGACATTTTTGTACGATTTTTTTAAAAACCCGACACTCAGATTCGCGTCAATACCCAAGAATAGTGGATAGCTGCTTACCCCGATTTTGAAGTCCCGTCCGCGATAGTCATAGTCATCATCATTCGTGTTTTCTTTGTTGAAATCAAGCGAGAAATAAATCCTAGCGCCGGACTTGAACGTCTGAGACTGTGTGAAACCAAAACCGAAGTTGTTGGCGTCAAGAGTGTTTTCGGCGAAGTAATCCTTGTAATCAGCCAGAAGTCTGAAGTCAAAATAGCTTTTTCTGTTCTGCTGAAATCGGAAAATCGGTTTCAGTCTATGTTTCTGGAAGTATTTTTCGCTATCAAGAAAATAGTAGTTATAATCATACTGTAGAGAAAGCGTTGTTTTTTCACCAAGCAAAGTCGAATAAGTCAAGAGCCCGCTATGATCCTGAAGATTGTACGCTGACATATCCTGGTAGAGTTTCTGGTAGAACATATAACCGATAGAGAGCGTATTTTCCTTAGTTTTTATTGGACAGTAGATCCCTCTTATGTACGCGACGCCACCGATATCTGACTTGTCAGAGATGCTTACAGCTTCTGTATCATTCACAGTAGCGACATTATCATCATAAACAAAACTTAGAGCACCATCGAGCGAGTGGTCACGCGTGGCTCTCTTTATTGCCCTGACCGCTGAGATATAATTTTTCGCGGAAGCTTTCGTCACATCACTGACAGCCGTTTTTTTCGCGGTTTTCAGCTCGAATAAAGCCTCGTCATAACTCTTCTGCTCAAATTTTATTATCCCCTTGTAGAGTTGCGCACGAGGAAGCAATGTCTCATCCGCAGATATCGCTTTATCAAAACTTTTCGTCGCCTCGTCATACTTGAGTATCTTGTGGTACGCCTGCCCGAGCTTGTAGTTTGAGTTCCCCACCTCATCAGTATTCTGCGCGGAGATCTTAAAAAGTTCTATCGCGTCTTCATAGTAACCTAGTTTTTCATACGCAAGCCCCATCTCAAAAGCGAGTACCTTTGTATCAAATTTTCTGACAGTTGACTCCGCAAAATAATTTAGCGCGAGCTCGTTCTCCTTTATACGGTTATACGCCTTCCCGATCAAAAAATATACCTCACCGCTAACAGCCCCGGCTTCCATCGTTTTTTTCAGCTCCTGAATCGCGGCTACATATTTCCCCTCTTCGATAAGTTTTTTACCAGACATAAGTGTGCCATTGACACCATTAGCGAAAGCTGGTGTAGCGTTGAATGCAATAGTCATAGCTATCAAGAGAGCATACAACAATATATTTTTCATTGCGCGCATAGTAGTCCTTACCTGAAAATATTCCCAATAAACCCTAATATGTCGATCAGCCCTTTAAGCGCTGGCGACTCGTTTTTGTTTGTATCATTATAAGACGCGCTCGCGATAAAACATCCGCCCTGCGCGTCGATTGCTCCAATATCAGCCGGTTGTGCCGGAGGCGCTCCCGCCAATTCCCCGGACTTCACTAGCTTTGCCACATCAACCGGCTGAGCTACTATCGGTGGGATCTTCACAATAATCGGCGAACCGGTAGTGTTCTTCACCCAGTACGCTCTATTCGGTAGGATCTGCGTTACCGCGACATACTCCTTGTTCATCGCGTAATATAGCTCTGGCAAAGTTATTGTGTTGTCTGTTGCCGCAAAGTACGCTTCTAAAGTGCCGTCAGATACTTTTATGTTGGCTACGTCCACGGCGAACCCAAACGGATTACCCATCATTGACCAACCCGGAGGTACTTCTATCTCAAAGTCCTTGCTCGAATCAACAGACTGACCGGTTAGCTCGACGATCGCGTCGTTCATGCTGATAAGCCAGTAGCCTCTGCCAGGTTTGAGCTCGGTGACTGGGTCGGGGTATTGGTGATACTCACCGCCATAGTAGGAGTATATGCGCCAAACGACAGGGTTATACTCCGGCGGAATCGTCTCTGGATCAAACAGCGGAGCGAAATTCGCGACAGGGTCTGTATCAGCGAGTTCAAATGGGATTGAAAACATCTGATAATTAATAGGTCCACCAACATAATCATTGGTAAGAGAAGTCTCCTCCTCAAAAGGAGTGGAGTAAATCTCACCGGTATAATCCAGCTCCACAGCTATCGCGTGTTGCGTCACACTATCACTGCTACCCGCGTTAAACTCGTCGGTGTTCATGGAAAATAGAACCTTAATATAATATGTGACATAGTTTGAGAGCCCTGACGCGGTATAGCTAAGCGAATTCCCCACGTCAACAGCATTGTCATATACACCGCTCTGCGTACCAATGTATACTTTGTATCCGATGTGCCCTGGCATAGGATTCGCGTTCCAACTCAACGCTATAGTACCATCAGACGCGACTGCCGATAGGCTTGCCAGAGGCAGATAGATTATTTCAAACTGCGTCGTGATAGATACGTTGCCCGCCGGGTCTTTTGTGTATACATCAAACACATTCTTACCGATCTGAAGATCAGTTATTTGAACACTCCAGGAACCATCGGTAGAGTAAGTAAAATCACCAACCTGAGGAGAACTCCCCTTTGGTGTTATCAAAACCGATTCGCCGTACGCTACCATACCGCTGATCGTTTTAGAAGTAGACCTCGCGATGTTAACGCCGCCGGTACTGTTTATTTCTGTTTTCCCCGGGGGGATGGTATCTAACGTAACGACAATTGTTGTTGTAATGCTACTGACTAACGAATCGTTAAGAGCATTCACGTTGATATAGTTTGCCCCCTCTTCGAGAGTTGCAGAGTATGCCCAGAAAGAATTCCCCGCGAAGTAAGTCACACCATCGGTAGATTCATTGACAATTATTTTAAGTGTTTCTGTAGAACAGTTACCATAAAGCGATAGAGCTGCTTTGTTAGTCGCGTAATCGACCCCGGGACCGTTCCCACCGTCTGTGGTTATTGTAGGCGCTGCGAGTCCACTCACCTGGCTGAACACTTTGACAGTTGAAGGAGAGTAGGTATTGCCGGTATTATCTGTGATAGTCACTTTTAGCTCATAACTATTGTTATGAATAAATGTCACGCTCCCCCACTCCGCCGCAAAAGGCGCGGCAGTATCCACATTGAGTGAAGTAAATGGCGATGGTGTAGAACCGTCCGCGGCTACTTGTCTATAAAGGAACTCAATGGAAGCGATACCGGTCGTCTGGGTAGCGGTCGCTGTAAATGTAGGTGGCGCGGTTTCTACTATCGCCCTGTCAGAAGGAGCGGTGATGCTTCCTGTAATCGCGTTAGGGTCGTAGTATATTGTGTCGCTTACCGCCGGTGAGATGTTTCCGGCAAAGTCCCGGAACCAGCAGTATATAGTTTTGTTACCAATAGTCTGAGTGACGGTAAACGAGACCGAGCTGTCCGAAAACGCGTCGGTCAGACTTACATCCACCCAGGTAGAAGCCGCAGTCGGCGCTACACTCGACTCAGACAGGTAATATCCGTCTATGCCCGCGGCATCTTCTGCGGTCAGTGTCAACTTGATTCCGGTACTACCGGTAATATCACCCTCGTTTATGCTGATAGAAGCGTTTGTTGGCGCGATATAATCAAGCTTAGCTTTGTATATGCCTCCATGAGAGCTTACGTATAGATAACCACCGTAAGACTCCATACCAACTGTTAGTCTTTTTTTGGACTCCGGATTCACAACCTTCCATAGGTTTTCGGATTCTGAGCGTACAAAAATGCCATTATCAAATGAGGCGATAAATAACCTGCCATCATAGTATTCTATTTTATGTAGACCTTTGGTCGGTATGTTCGCGGAAATGTTCTGAAATGACGTAGAGGTCAGAGTACGGCGATACACACCATCATAATCAGTTAATATGTAAAGCGAACCATTTACTATCATAATATCCGAGATAAAATCACTTGGTGGCATACCGGGCAATGCTGACCAAGTAGTCGCGTCGTACGTTTTTCTATAAATGCCAAGCCCGTACACAGAGATGTAGATATAATCTTTGCCAAAAGCAAACGCTGATACATAGACCCCACCCTCTACATCAAAAAAGAATGGGACGTTGCTTCTGTTTTCTAATTTGCCCGCTCGCTTTCTATCTTGTGGCTGACTGAGCTGAACATCGTCAGCCAGTCTGATCTTCTGCCAGGTCAGACTTCCTTTTGTAAGCATATAAACCTCACCAGTGTATGCACCGGCATATAAAACTGAATCATGACTGCCAAAAGAGGTAATGCGTTTACTAAGCAAACCCGTTGATATCTTGCTGAAAGAGGTCGCGCCACTTTTGAGATAATACATACCGAGAGGATCTAACGCCGCATATAGATCCTGAGTGGCGGTCGTGGCCGGCGCAAGTGTATTTGGGTCACTATTAGTTTTCGAAGCGCTTGCCGAACCATACACATTATGAGATTTCAAAAGCGCAAGCCCGTAATTTTGAGTCGGCACTCCAGAGGTAAATTTCGCGAATGTACCCAACTGATTCGTCTGCTTATAGATGTTTCCCGCGGGCGCTATATAAACATCATGCCCCACAAATTCGATCGACGCCGACGCCGACGCGTCGATCCCGTCATTTACCGGTATAAAAGTCGGATTCGCGGCGTTAGCGCGATAAACACCGTTAAACCACGTAGCAAGATACATGTCAACACCATACAGAGTTATCGCCTCGACCGATAAGTTTTTCGCACCGTCTCCAAAAGCTGACCAGCCGCTACCAGAGTTCATAAATATCCCATCCCCGCCAGTACCAATGTAAAATTTACCATTTTTGACATAAAACGATAATACAGTATCGTACAGCTTCGAGGAAAAAGCATAATCAGGCAGGTCCGTCCAGCTGGTGTTGTACTCGAATACCTGACCTTCTCCTGTATCATCTTCAGCGTAAAGGTACAGATAAGCGCCATCTCGCATGATATCGACAACAGACTGAAAGTTTCCGAGCCCGAAGTTATCATGATCGACCCATGAAGTACCATTGAAGCGGTAGACACCGCCACCATGAGTACCTATATAAATAATCCCGGAATCATTAAAGATACTACTGATTGGATAACTGAAAAGACCATCATTCAGCCAAGTCCAGGTACCAGATGTACCCAACTGCTTTCGTAATATACCTTGTGGCGTTACGACATATATGAATGTGCCGTCAGACTCAAGGTCCATGACCTCAGAGCTTATCATACCATCGCTGATGTCGGTGATGGTTGTACCAGTAGAGATAAAAAGCCCTTCTGGCGTGCCTACATAAAGTAATCCGCCTTCTTTTTTGACCGCTGTCACAAACATATCCTCGGTTTGCGGCACCAAGTTCCATGAATCATTACCGTTATACACGTAAGCGCCGTTATCTGTACCGCAGTAAAGGCTTCCAGATGTAAATGCGTGGATACTGCCACCGTAGATGCCACTATTGGTGTCAACTCTCGTAAACGGGATGTTAGCGCTCGTTAGAGACTGTTGAGTGAATGTATATGTGTAAGTCTCCACCGGACTATTGGTAAAGCCGTCAGTCGCGAACAGGTTTAGAGTGGTGTCCTGAGTTAGAACTATAGGAAAACCTTCTACGTACTGAGGTGAGTTAGCCGTTGGAGTCGAACCATCTAATGTATAGTGTATCTCCGCATTTGTATCATCAACGAACATCATCAGCATAATACCTTCGCTATATGTTCCTGAGGGTGGTGAAGCCCAAACGCTCTGCCCTCCACCGGGTACGTATTCATCAGATCCCATATCGACCGTAGCTCCATACGGACGGGCATCACCATCGATATCGTCTGCCGGCGCTCCGGCGTTTTGCCCTACATCAATACATGGAGAAGAGGATGAAATGTGGAAAAACCCCGCTCCGACAAAAAGCGGATCTACAGTGATGTTTCCGACACCGGTGTAACCAGTCTGAACACAGGAGTAAGTAATAGTCAAGCTGGTACCAAAATCAACTATTTCATTTACTGAGACGTCAGCCCAAAGTATGCAGTTAACCATGCTTACTGAAGCAGAGGTAGCAGTGGCTACAATAGCGCCACCGTTATTCGCGGTATTGTTACTGAACGTACAGTTTGTAATAGTCGGGGCAGAAGCGCCACCTGTGGAAAATATACCGCCACCGTCACCCGTACCGGCGTCGTTATTGGCGATAGTACAGTTAGTAATGCTAGGGGAAGAGCCATCAATGTAAATACCAGCGCCACTAGTAGCGACATTACCATCAATAACACTGTTTTCAATAGACGCGTTGGATGTGGCAACACAAGCGATACCACCACCACCATCTGTTATTTGAGCGTCATTACTGTGAATATTACATTTTAATATCTGCGGAGAAGAGTTGTTTAAGTATATTCCAGCGCCTGCCGCTCCAGCGCTACCTGTAGCCTGATTGTTAAATATTTCGCAATTGCGGATAACAGGAGATGAGCCAACGCAGTATATACCACCACCACTCGGGGCTGAGCCGTTGACGATGCTGAAACCTTCTAGCACCGAACTAGCCCCTTCACCAGAAACAAACGATACAACCGGAGTACCCGCGGTGGTAGAGCCATCAAGAGTAGTAAAGTCCGAGCCGTTTAGAGATTGGACAGTTATCGCTTTACCTGAGAAGTTAAAGCCGTCATAGGTACCGTCATCCACCAGTACAATATCTCCAGCCACCGCGGCATCAACAGCGGCTTGGATGGTAGAATACACCACCGGTACCGAAAGGGTCGCGGCCATAGCGCGACCGGTAGATATCATGAGTATAGATATTGCGAAGAGTAAGACGATCTTCTTAAATATTCGTTTTGCGTTCATAGCTCACCTGAATCATTAATAATTAACAAGTATAACAAAGAAACTGAGCGTGTCAACGCATATACGATAAAAAATTCATTTGCTTGAAAAACTATAAACGCCATGCCGTGCGACACCGCCAAACATTTATTTGTTCGGTGGTGGTGGTGGCTCGTCCAGCAGGCTACCAGAATCGTTCACATCTGGCTCGGTCGCGACGCGATCGTCGTCACCAAAGCCGAAATCATCAAAGCTGTCAGTAATAACGTCGTTAAATTCGTCCGGTTCTTCTATATCATCAGCTTCCTCATCAAATGTCGGTGTTTCAACCGGCGTACCCATTCCTGTGTCATCTAGATCATCTTCTGGCTCTTCGCCCATAGCCTCTTCTGACAAGCCATTATCGTTGATAATGTCCTCAATCTCTTCTGGGGTCAGTAGTTCTGGTTCAGTCGGCGGCATATTTCTCGCCACCTCGGTATAATAATTTTGCTTCAAGGTGACTTCACCGGCGATAGACTCAATGACATTCGAGACAGCCACAACCCCCTCATAAGTAACTACTATGGTCAGATCCTTCTTTATAATAATAATAAAATCCGTACCTTTAACTCCAGCTAAAGCAGTCCTGGTACGCACCTTGAATTTCGACCGTTTGTTAACCCTTTTGCGCACTACCGCTCTCATCTTTCCAGAGAACATAGAGAAGAATGACTCCTCTTTTTCCGACACAGCCTTTATCTTCAGCTTTGTATCCTCAGCAAGAAAAAGTACACTTCCATCTTTGAGTGATATCATCAACGTAGACCGTGGCATGGTCCTGACTATATCTCCGGCGTTTAGCGGGTAGCCCTTCTTCAACGCGTCCCATTTAAGCGCGGAATCTTTCAGTATATGTGCCTGCCCGACCAACTTCTTCACCTTACCGACATTCGCCGCGAGCGTCAGTGAGGGAAAGAGCGCCAAAGCAAGTATCAAAAACAATATATGTGATGTGACTTTTCTCATGCTATCTCCATTAATCATTAATACGTATATTTTATAGTAAAGTAACTTACATTTCTCTTGTAATCATAATAACTTATATTTGAGCTGTTAAATGTGTAGTCATATCCGAGCGTCGCCTCAAAATTCGCGCTCAGCTCTCTGCCAAGCTTTAGGTAGGCTGTTTTTATATCATCATCGCGCTCTACGCCGAACACCTTATGGACACGCGTATAGTTCTTGTTAAAGATTCCGAGGTCTAACCCAAAACTAAAATCCTTCGGCAGTTTTATATCCATACCCGCTTTAATTTTATAGCCCCGGTAGTCATAAGCATCACCTAGGGTGTTCTCATCTACATAAGCGCCCGCGATGCTCAAAGAGGATCCGTCTTTAAATTCGACCGTCTGAGTTATGCTTCCACCAATCCCACTTGAAGTCAGATCGTTCTCAGAGAAATAATCCTTGTAATACGCGAGGAACTCCATATCGAGGTACGCGTTTTTGCTTTCATAATGCCTATAGACAGGTCTGAAACGGTTTTTCTGAAAATACCTTGTACCGTTAAGGCTATAGTAACTGTAATCATACCGGAGGGAAAGAGCGCCTGACCTCTTAAACCTGTTGGTATAGTTCAGTACCACGTTGTGGCTCTGCAAATCATACTCATAAAGCTCCTGATACAGTTTCTGGTAGAACATGTAACCGGCGAAAAGTGAGCGATTCTTCTCTTTGATAAAATAGCGCCCTCCCCTGGCGTAGATGACAGCTCCGATGTCTTCTTTATCTGATATCTTCACCGGTTCTGAGTCGCTGACCGCGACGACATTATCATCATACACCAAGCTAGCTGACGCGGAGAGCAAGTAGCCCCGCTCAAGTCTCCTCTTCTTGACAATAGCTTTGATAAAGTTTTTCGCCGAAGTTGTTGTTACCGCGTCAGCCTCTCCTTCTAAAACTTCCTCAAGCAGTTTGAGAGCGTCATCATACTTTTTCTGCTCATATTTTACGATACCCTTGTATAATAACGCTTTCGGCTTTATACTCACATCTGTCGCCATAGACTTATCGAGATTTTTTATCGCGGCAGGGTAGTTCAAGAGCTTATACTCACAGTAACCAAGCTCAAAATAACCCTCAGCACGCAGATCGGGATACTCCAGCGCGCGCTTAAATTTTTCTATCGCGTCTGAGTAAAGCCCTAGTTTTCTCAATGAGTAGCCCGCCAAGAGAAGTACATCTTTTTCAGCGGCGCCAAGCTTGACCGCCTTTTCTAGATACCTCTGCCCGAGTTCGAACTCACCGATCTTATTGTTCGCCTTCCCTAGTGCGATATGAGCCTCAGCTGAACCCGGTGTACTCTCAATAAATCCTTCGAGCTTCTTTATCGCCCTAGCATATTCTTTCGCCTCTACCATGGTTTTCGCGACCGATAAATCCGCGCGTTTAACGCTAGACAGGCTGGTATCAGTACCGGCAAAAACCTCAGCCGAACAAAATAAAGCAGTAACCACTATTAAAGCTGTTATCAAGTTGTTTCTGAAAATATTCATATTTTTCCCTCAATTTTATTTAAACCAGCCACTGATCGTATCAACGAACCCGTTCAGTAAAGACTGCTCAGATTTCTCATTATAAGAGGCTGTAGCAATGTAACAGCTTCCACGCTTGGCCGTAGGACCATCTGCCGGTGGGGCTGGCGGTAGCTCGGCGTCCGCGCTTATCGACTTGCGCTTATCCTTTAAGACCGCCGGAGCCGCTACCGGATATATCCTGACAGTCAACTCACTACCGGTCAGATTTTTTATCCACGAGCCCTGGTACGGTGAAAGCTGAAGCACCGATGAGTAACCCGTCCCCTCCCAGTAATACAGGTCAGGCAAGGTAAGATTGTTATCCGGTGAGTCAAGAGCTACTTCTGTACCGCCACTGACTATCGTTATGTTAGATAAACTGACACCAAAATCAAACGGATTGCCGAGTATGAACCAACCCGAAGGTATGGCTACCTCGTAATATGTGCTCGTATCGACTGATTTTCCTGTCAGATCGAGGCTGTAGCCATATATCGACGCGATCCAGAAACCTCGTCCCGGGAGTAGTTCAGTACCTGCCGCGGGTGCCATCTGATAACCGTTATTGTACACGTAAACACGCCATACATCAGGGTTATAAGCAGTTGAACCAGTGACAGGGTCAAGCATAGGTCCCAAAGCCGCCGCCGGGTCGATTGTGTCGAGGAGCATCGGGAATGATATCATGCTGTACTCCAAAGAAACTCCGTTTGTGCCGCCCGTTGTGGGATCGCCACCGCCGCCGGGATCGCCCGGATCACCGCCACCGGGATCACCCGGATCACCGCCGCCGGGATCACCCGGATCACCGCCGCCGCCGGGATCGCCCGGATCACCGCCGCCACCCGGGTCGCCGCCATCAAGAACAGTTATTTTGAGGGAGTATGAGCCAGTAGTATCCGCCCAGAAGGAAACGACCTCGACATAGTATGTGCCGGATCTATCGCATATCCATATAATACTGTCATTTTGCATGTCAATGACGTCTTTGCCATTAATACCGATCAGTTTTAATGTTCCGGCGCTTAGAGTCCCACCAACGAACTCTATAAGCAAAGTCTGACCATTAATGGCTTTAAACTTGAAATAATCAACGTCACTCAAGAAGTCTATATTTCCACCGATTGAGCCTCCTGCCGAAGTACCTGTCGCGGCGTCTGGATAATCACCATGGTCGTCTATCGGGATCGGTGGTGGGTCGTTGTTCCCAGGAGGCGAATATATCGCTACTGAGACATCATACGTACCAACCGCAGGATCAGTATAAACAAATTGTGGCGCTCTGTTGTAGGGGTTTACGCAGTTACATGGCGGCGCAATTACCCGGACATAGTATATTCCAGTAGTTGTGCATGTCCATACAACCGATGCTGACAATCCAGATCCCCACGCGTTAATATCAGACATGAGCAGGGTCGTTCCGTCAGTATCATAAAAATATATGTTAGATGTGCTAAGCCTTACGTTAGCAGTCTTGATATCGTACACTTGACCGGCGCGCGCCAGAAAGCTAAAGTAATCACTATCAGTTGTATCCCCTAACGCTGAGCGTGTCGCTGGATCGTCCACCAGCAGATATGTCGCGCCGGTAGCAACATCTGTATGATCATCGAGTGTTTCGAACGCGCCTACATCATCAGCGTCCTGCTGAGGACGGACAACACCGTCAAAATCTTTAGCGGGCGCGGTCAACCAGTTTGCCCAGTCTATGCAGGGTGAGCCGTTCTTCAGGTGAAAGTCATTGTTAGCCGGATCGACAAACATCGGGTCAAGGTTAATAACACCGGCAACACCAAAACCTGCCGGCCAACCGCCCTGAATATCACAATAATCAACAGTCGGAGCATTGTTTTCATAATCAAGGTTATTGCCAGTCCCTGCGGTATTGCCCCACAAAATGCTGTTATTGAGTGTTGTATCGCAGTCTTGACCGACGAATACACCACCACCACTGCCATTCGGCGCGCTGTTGCCATAAATCGTACAGTTTGTTATTACTGGTGATCCGCCATCCATATACGTCATGATCCCACCACCACCATCAGTAATGTTTGAGCCTGTCGCTGTGTTGTTGAAAATCGTACAATTAGTGATAGCTGTGCTGACATCATCAGAATAAATACCACCGCCACCGCTATCACCTCCAGAACCATTCGCGGTATTACCGCTTAATGTACAATCTGTTATTGTAGAGGCAACCCAGTCATATATGCCACCGCCATTGTTACTAGCGGTGTTATTGGTGATAGTGCAGTTTGTTACCGTCGAATTCCTCGTCAGCAGACCGCCGCCATCAGTCGCGGTATTATTATTAATTGTACAGTTCGTAATAGTCCCAACATTTACTGAATAAATCCCTCCACCATTTACAGTCGCGGCATTACCACTAATTGTACTGCCAGAGAGCGACGCGCCAACATTATTTAAGTAAACTCCGGCACCATTAGCCGCGTTGTTGTTTGATATAGTGGAGTTCGAAATAACAGGCGCCGCAGTAATATCGCCGTAAATACCACCGCCACTTCCCGTTACGCTATTCCCTGTGATAATACTGTTTTTTATAGTCGGCGCCGCGTTGTTACCGCAGAATACTCCACCGCCATTCGTGCCGCCACCACCTGTAACGGTAAAGCCGTCAAGCACAGCCGTAACCCCTTCATAGTTATTAAAAATCACTACAGCTCCGGCGCCTAAACCAGTGATCGTAGTTGTAGCCGCACCGAGTAATGATTTCACTGTGACGTTTTTACCGCCAAAATCTATATCTTCGTTATAGTTGCCCGGATCTACTATTATTAGATCACCATTCTGTGAGGCGGTTATCGCCGCTTGTATCGATGCGTAATCTCCAGGCACTGTTAAAGTCCGCTCATCCGCGCCAATATCAAAACCGCCACCAATTGGACGCGGTTCATTGTCATAATCAGTAACCGGCGCGCCAACATTGGTACCACTATTAATACAACCTGAGCCCGCAGAGAGGCGATAGTCGCCACCAGCCACAACGGCGGCCATCTGCGCCGCTCTGCCATAGCCCCTGACACCGACGCCATTAATAAAAGAGGGATCAACATTAGTGTTGTTAGTTATGTTCGTCGTCCCCGGACCAATAGCTTGCGCGGGATCTACGTTGCAAAAATTCATGTTAGTTGTACTATTCGCGGAGGTATAAGTCTCCTGTGGCACGCTGTTAGCGCTGTTACCCCAAAATATTGTATTCAGAATTGTTACAGTATTCGCTGTTGCCAGACTTGTGTCATAGGCGTACAGACCACCACCAAGAGAGCTACCAGCAAGAGCGGTATTATTCGCGACCGTACAATTTGTAAATGTCGGGTTACCATAATAAATGAAAACACCTCCACCCTCTTCAGCATCATTCGCGGTAATGTAGCAGTTTGTGAAAACAGGCGAACAAGCTGAGATATAGATACCGCCAGCCCGACCGACACCAAAACCTGAACCGGCAGTATTGCTGGTATTGTTTCGTATCTTACATTTATCAAAACTCGAATCAAGAGTCTCAGCGTATACACCGCCACCTTCAGTACTTACATTGCTGACAATGTCACAATTAGTGTAGGTCGCGCCGCCTTTATCATAAACGCCGCCACCTTGATGTACCGCAGTGTTATTAGATATGGTGCAGTCTGTAATAATACTGCTTGCCGAGCTATTATAAAGCCCGCCACCCATTCCCCAAGTGTTCGAAGTCGCGTGGTTATCATCGATAGTACAGTTGATTATC
>JAJRXV010000030.1 GCA_024276115.1 Deltaproteobacteria bacterium | reverse complement strand
GCTAAGAGCTTTCTTGCGCGCGATTTTAAGGCGGCTGATTTTACAAATACTGGTCGAGAGTACGCAAAAAGTTTACAAGAACCACGAAATGATGGCCGCTTGAAAACGACTTTTTCAGGGACGACTAATTAGAATCTTTAAGCTTTCATTTTTTCTGTTTTCTTGATATAAATATTAAACAAAATATGTAATGGGTAGTTTATTTCATGAAAGAGTGGCTAAGCAACAAGGTGATAAAATATGACTGACAACATTAAAGAGATAACAGTAAAAGGCTTCATTGAAACATCTTTTGTCGACTGGGTAGGCAACGTGACCTCGGTGATCTTCCTGCCGTTTTGCAACTTTCGCTGCCCGTACTGCCAGAACGCCGAGCTGGTGCTTGATCCGAACAGCCTCGCGTCGTTCGATATAGACGAAATACTCAAACGGCTGAGCAAGTATAGTGACTGGATAGACGGCGTTTGCATCACCGGTGGAGAACCGACGATACACGAGGGTTTGCCCGATTGCATCCGCTACATAAAGGAGAACAGCCCGCTTGCGGTGAAGATAGACACCAACGGTACGAACCCAAAGATGCTCGAAAAGCTGCTGAGCGAAGGGTTGCTCGCCGCGATCGCAATGGACGTGAAAGCGCCGCTCGATGATATCCGCTACTACAAGGCCGCCGGGGTGGCTGTGGACTTAGGCGCGATAAAAAAGAGTATTCAGCTACTGATGAACTCTGCGATAGATGTAGAGTTCAGGACGACGATTACTCCGAAGCTCTTCAAGCAGAAGGATATTCTCGATCTCGCTGAGCAGTTGAAAGGGGCGAAACGTTTCAAGCTTCAGAACTTTAACAAACGCACCGAGACGATTGACCCGACGTATAAGGGTAGCGATCCATTCACCGAGGATGAGCTGAACGGGTTTCAAAAGCA
This sequence comes from Deltaproteobacteria bacterium, assembly GCA_024276115.1. Classification (GTDB taxonomy): domain Bacteria; phylum Desulfobacterota; class JAJRXV01; order JAJRXV01; family JAJRXV01; genus JAJRXV01. Next base: position 2,592 of record JAJRXV010000030.1, on the reverse strand, counting down.
GGTAGATAAAATTATTAAGGGGACTAAAAAGTAAATGAAAGATACAATAATTGAAATATTCAACGACAGCGCGAAGCTGAAAAATGACTTTATCGAGAAGAACGCCGAACTGGTGGAAAAATGCGCTGTGACAATGATAGACGCGCTCAAAGCCGGGAACAAGATCATGTTCTTCGGCAATGGTGGCAGCGCGGCGGACGCGCAACACTTGGCGGCGGAGCTGGTCAACCGCTTTAGCACCGAGCGGGACGCACTGGCGGCGATCGCGCTCAACACCGACACCTCCACCATCACGAGTATCGCGAACGATTATTCGTATGAGCAGATTTTCGCGCGGCAGATATCAGCGCTCGGGAAGAAGGGCGACATCGCCTTCGGTATAAGCACCAGCGGCAACTCCAAGAATGTCGTGAAGGCGCTCCTTAGGGCTAAGAAAAAAGATATGGTGACGATCGGCCTCACCGGTAAGACCGGCGGCAGCATGAAAGAGCTCGTCGATATCCATCTCCACGTTGATTCGTTCAACACCGCCCGCGTCCAGGAGGTACATATCACCATCGGACACGCGATCTGCTATCTGATCGATCAGGCGCAGATGAAGAGTTAGATGTGAGTAGTAAGTCCCCTCTCGAGAGGGGTGCTGCCCGAAGCATCGCGATGCAAGGGCGGGGTGTGTTGGATTACAGACCCTGAAATAAATTCAGGGCGACATGTTGATGTTAAAAATATGAGATTTTCTCTTCCCATCAATAAACATTACTGATGAAGTAACCTTCCTTGATCACCTTCTTCTGGTTGAATACGATGATGCCGGCTTCCTTCTCGAGCGGGCATTTGTTCTCGCAGATACCGCACCCGATGCAAAGCTCTTCATCGACATAAGGGTGTTTGATCTTCTTTTTGACACCGCTATCATCGGTGACGGTCACTTCTTTGAACTTGATCGCTTTCGGGAGTGTTGGGCAGTGCTCTTCGCAGACGATGCAGTCGATTTTTTTCGCGTAGGGGATGCAGCGGTTTTTATCGAAGAACGCCTTCCCGATGACGAAGGTGTGTTTCTCTTCTAGCGACAGCTCTTTTATCGCGCCGGACGGGCATACCTGTCCGCAGAGTGTGCAGTTGAAGGCGCACGCGCCGATGCGCGGTACGATCTTTGGTGTCCAGAGGCTCTCGGCGCCCGCCTCGAAGAACGCCGGCTGTATGGCGTTGTTCACGCAGACGCGCATACACTCGCCGCACCGCTCGCACTTGGCGAGGAAGCTGTTCTCAGCGGCCAGAGTGCCGGGCGGCCGGATGAAGCGCGGCGGGAGGTTTTGGCTGTCGCTGAGCGGATTAACCCGTAGTAGAGGCAACGCTACCGCCCCGGCACCGAGCGAAAATATGAGTCCGCGTCGTGTGAGGTCAACGCCTTTTTTCTTTTTGCGCCTGATACCGAATGAATATTTTACACGTCCGTTCGGGCAGTTCTCGATGCAATCGAAGCAGTATATGCACTCTTTTTTGATGTAATCTTCTGGCTCTCCCCCGGGGAAGAGCGCGAGTTTACATACCGCGTCGCAACCGTGGTCGCAGTCCGGGCACTGTTTCTGCGGTCTTCGTCTGATAAGCGAGAATGGTGACAGTAGCGACAGCATCGCGCCTGCCGGGCAGAGGTTTTTGCACCAGAAACGTTTTTCGTACTTTTCGAGGAATACGATCAAGAAGAAGATGAAGAATGTGAAAAAATTTAAATAATATACCGGTTGTTTGAACGCGATGAGGTTGTAGTTTTCTTTCAGGATGATGTAAAGGTTGTCTGACAGCTCTGATATCCAGCTGACATCGACGTTGTAACCCGCGATCAATATTTTTTCGAATATCACGTTGAGCGCAGGGTATAGCGAGAGCGTAACTGTGCGGGTCAGGAGCGATATCGGGTCGAAAAAGCCCGCGAGCTGAAGCGAAAACGCCGAGGTAACGATCAAGAAGAAGAAAAGGTAATATTTGAGCCGTCTGAAGCGTTGGCTATCGACGAGCCGCTTGGAGTTTTTGAAGAACACCTTATGAAGTATGTCGAGCGTTGTCCCCATCGGGCATATCCAGCCGCACCAGACCCTGCCGAGGAGGAGCGTCAGCACGATGACGTAACCCGAGATCAAGAACGCGTCAATCACTGCCCGCGCGGAGATGAACGACGTAAGCGCGAGGAAAGGATCGAGCCGCAAAAAGAGGTTCACCGGGTACTTGAGGATATCCTCACCGGTAAACTGCGCTTGCAGAAAGAGGAACAGAAAAAGCAACAGCAACAGTATGTGCGTCATATTCCTGATTAGTCGTAAGTGTTTGTTGACGATTGTTGTCTCCTTTAAAAACTAGGGCTCAAGGGTTCTAGGGTAAAAACAGTTTTGCCCTGGATCCGATAGAAAGGCTCGGTGATGACAGTATGTATGAGCCCCTCGACACCTTGAACCCTCGCCCCCTGTTTTCTCACAATATTTTCATCTTCGCGATATCCATCTCACCGAGCCCTGCTTTATGCGCTATTTTGACGAAGCCGAGGTCAGCGCCCTTCTTCCCAAAGAGGGTAGCGGCGTAAGAGTCCGCGGCGACGAT
>JAJRXV010000029.1 GCA_024276115.1 Deltaproteobacteria bacterium | reverse complement strand
GCAAAGCATGAACCCTTTATCTCACCAAAGAAATCACTCGCTGAACAGCCGCCAAAATCCTGTCCGCTAAAATCCTTAAAACTATACTTTACATTTATCGCCATTTTACGCTCCTGTCTTATCTAACTGTAATGTCAACATTATCTTTGTCACCGTTGTCGCGCTGTCAATATTAAATTTCAAATAATCACCCGCGCCTATACTGGTCGTCCAGCCGCTAAGCGTCGCGTCCGATACTTTTTGCGCGCTTGCCAGTGTAGGCTTTGCCGCCGCCGTGATCGTATCAGCGACTGTCGGTGGAAAATTAGCGAACGTATCCTTCCAGATATCGACAACAACGCTCCCACTCACATCCGCCGTCAGCTCATACCCGGTGATAGTCGCGTCAAACGGCATCCGCGCCCACGCCTTTTTACCGGTAGTTATCGCCGCGCCAGAGCCATCTACCTCAAGAGTGACGCTTCCCTTCGTAGCCCCGGCAATACTTGAAACTGTTACACTGTCCGTGCCGTCGCTTATGTTGCCGGTAAGACCGCTGAGCGCGGTGATGTCACTGTTTGCGCCACTCGCCGCGCTTGCGCTGTGCGGATTCGCCTCACCACGGTGCGTCGTGTTCAGACCAATCTCGCTGCTCGTCTTACCGCTATCTTTCGGTAGACCGCCCGCGTCGAACGCGATGATGTTGTCCAGCGTCGCGCCGCTGACGCCGTTGTGATCTACCGCACTCTCAATATTATGCTTCTTATTATGTAGAATTTCTCCAGCCATATTACCCCCCTATACATTTTTAAGACTCCATTAGTAGCCAGTGGTTCACCTATATCCACTTCTTCACCAGTGTGATCCCGAACTCAAACATAGCCCCGCCGACCAGTCCGATCCCAAAAAGCTTCAATTTTATACTCGATACCTCACGGTTCAACTTGTTTGTGTCCCTGATTATCTCCCGATTCTGGTCAAAGAGAACATTGATGTCCGCCTTGATGTTGGTGGTCGCCTCCTTTATCTGCCCCATAAATGTCGCGACCTTTATCACGTGTTGCTCCATATTCCGGTGCGATTCGCAATAACTTTTCGCCTCCTGCGATCTCAAAATAACCACCTCCCTCTATTCATGTTCATTACGATGCTGTCACACTCCACTCGATAGTCAGCGAACCCGCCGCGTCTTTGCTTAACGCCGGTGTAAATGCCTTATACGCGAATAGCTCGCCATCAGCGTTGAGTATCCCCGCCTCTGTTATACCAGTTAACGCGCCATAACTCGCGCCCCACGTAACCGAAACATCCATCTTCGGGGCTGTCAGCGTCGTTTTGTCTAACGTTGCCGAGTTGCCCGCTGTCGATATCAGGTTCGCGCCCGCCGCGATCGCCGCACCGAGCCCGCTATTGCCCGGTGTACCTGTCCCGAGTTGCATACGGTCGAGCGATGCCGCCGGATCATATATTGTCGCGCCATCATCGAACATCCGCTCTAACACCATCACATATCCGTTTTCTACCGTCCCCGGAACTGGTTCGCCGCTAGTCACGGTGTTAGTCCCACTTTGCACCTTAACTATATTGCCAAATTTATCTCTCTCTATTGCCTTCACTTTGTGTTTTATGTTCAAGTTGTATCTCCTTTTACTGTTACCATGCAGGCGCCCCGATTGAGCTACCATTGGTTACGTATTGCCTAAACACCTGTCCATAGGATAACCCCCCGGTGCTATTAGTATTAACCTGATATAACTGCCTTGTTGATATATATGGTACATACCCGCCCGTAACAGGACTTGCGCTGTTATCTTTTACCCATAAATAGTGGAACGCCGTCGTGCATCCCCAAGGGTCAACCGCTGTCAAGAAATAAAAATCGCTGTCAGAGATCCCTACATGCTTGCCCGGGTAGTCACCCCATACAACATTCTCTCCCGAGGGGAATCTGACAACAAGACTTTGGTGTGACGAGTGATTACCGCAATCGCTCAACTTCACCGGGGTCATAATCAGATAATGTAAGTCGCTTGCGTTGTCACCGAATACCGGTGCTGCTGTAACTGTTACCGTTCCACTCTCTTGAGGTTGAGCTGTTGACGGGTTGGTGAATATATGCTCCCCGGATGTATTCCAGTTCCCGAAATTCACCGCTGTCATAGCGTGTACCATCATTATAGTACGAGCGTTGTTTTCCCCGAGTGGCTGGATTGAGCTACTGTTCCTGTCCTGCCAGTTCCCGTAAGTCGTACCGCTCACAGGGATGTTATTATTGTACGCCATGTACCAATCCGCCTTAAATATCGGGTTATAAGCGAACCGCCTGCCATCAGCCGACCACTCCACGCCATCAGGGCGCGTGTATTTAGTAGTACCAGTATGATATGTTTGAGCATAATAATTCGGGTCGTTAGCGTACTCATCGTCGATGACCCGCGGATTGTCAGCGCAATAATATAATGTCTTATCAAAATCATTAAAATAATACGTCTTCGTAAGCGTTACAACCTCGCTCCATACGCCAGTAACAACATCCTTCACCCGACACTTGATAGTTATATCAGCCTGCTGGTCGTTCACGCCGTCAGCGGTAACAGCGCTGAATTCGTAATCCTCCCCGAACTCAAGACCGCTGATACATTCCTTCCAAGAATCTATGAAGTAAGTTCCAGTAGTAGCCCCGGCGTAAAGTCTCGTAATATCGCCATTCTGGTAAGCGTTAGCCTCCCACCACGCGATAGCGTCATAGTCGGTTGTATCGCTACTCGCCACCGCTCTGATGTAAAGCTCACGCCTGTTACCCGCGCTCCCTCCTGTCGGGGTGAAGCTCATATCCACCGCCGCGCCGTCGTAAGAAAACGCAGGGTTGTCGCAAGATACGCTCAAAGAATCTAGGTACGTGACAACGCCTGTATTACTCGACCGAAAGAGCCCTCCCAAAAACATAGAGGTCGCCAAACTGATCGTTTCACTGGTCAAGTCCTCTTGAGCCTTGATGCTATCGTCAGCGAAGAGAGTCAACGCCATCCCCGCCGATTCGGCTATCGTTAGCGAGTCCGCCGCGCTTTCGGTCACGTTGTACGGACCGTCTTTATACGCGCCGATGTCATAGCCGTCAGTCGCCTGATCGATATAAGGCGATGTGCTTGCCAGGTATCCAGTAGATTTGTCGCTTATCTTCGGGTCGCTCGTAAGAACGCCACTCTGCGTGAGCGTATAGCTTGAAGTCGCGTACTTGTCATGCTGATTGTTGTACTCAAAGAACCCGCAACTGTTTTCGGTGACGTTACCGCTGTAACCGATACCGAAGTAAACGCAGTCATCATAATCATAAAAAATACAGTCGTTAAATGTCACCGGAGCCGCGGTGAGCATTATCGCCCTGCCAAATTTGTTGTACCCCATAAAAGTACAGTGATTGAACAGTGCGCTACCCGATCCCGGCGCGTAACAAGCGAACGCGACATTCCCCACAGCAGAGTCCTGCGTGAATATGCAACTATTCACCGTCAACGCCGCGCATGTATTGAAATAAAAATAATAACTCGCCGACGTTACCTTGAATATAATATTCTCAACACTCAAACCGCTAGCCGTATAAAATATCGCCGCCCCGTTCGACGCGCCAAGAGCCCTGAATGTCACATCTCCAAGGACGTCGCCACGCACGGTTACATTATTTTGCGTCATTTGCGTTGTACAGTCATAAGTACCAGGCATGAAATACATGCTCCCGCCACCGGCAGAGTTGATAACCGCCACGCCCTTATCCCACGTTTTATATGGATTAGTTTTAGCGCCAGTTCCGGTGGTGTCATTGCCACTGACAGCATCTATGAAGATAAATGTCGAATCCGCCACCGCTATTAAGGCTGTGCGGATGTCTGTTATCAGTGACATCCTGCGAGGCGTATATGTAGCTAGATTAGCCGAGATCGGAATGCCCGAGCTATCCCAAATGCCCTTAAAGTCAGCCGTCGCCACTGTCCACACAGGCGCCCCGAGGCTCCGCGCCGTGTAAAGCTCCTCACATGCCGTTCGCAGGTCAGTGATATATGACTTCCAGATTTCACGACCAGTCGCAAGCGCGACAGTCGTACCCTTCGTCCAGTTGAACCTGCCGCCCGTCCAGTTTGCGCCGGTTATCCCTATTAGCTCCCCGAGATAATCTACATCTTCCCGAAGCTCAAGTATCATAGCGCGCGTAAACTCGCTGAACGTACCCTTGTTCGCGCTCTTCACCGCACCACTGTTGTCGTACAGCGGCACTATTGTCGTATAATTAAATGGCATATTTTCTTCCTTAATTATTAATGTCTCATTATTGGGATCTAAAATCCCTCGCCTTTCAGGCGACAACTTCAGTATAAAATATTTCGTCAACAGAAAAACTATTCCCGAACGCCCGTCATCCCCGAGTGTTTGTGTCGGGGAACCAGGCCTCAAACATCCCATTAAACTAAAGCAAAGTTTTCACTCTTCTAGTCTTCCCAGAACCCCATCGCGACATTATGCGGTATCGCGATACCGTTCACACCGTCCCACTCGATCCGCCAGTTGCTCGTAGCGTCCCCGATGTCGTCGAGATAAAGCGCCCCATCGAGATGGCAATCCTTAAAAGCGTTCGCCGCGCTACCGAGATCCTTTGTGTTCGTCGTGTTCGGCAAAATATCGCTGTACGCGATGACCGTACCGTCGCTCTGAACCTCTAACAGCGTAGCGGGCGTAGCGATATTCTTAAAAGTGAGCGAGCCGTCACTGCTGTTAACTTTCAGTTCATACGTCTCACTTATGTAATCATCCTCTATCTTGTTCGCCGCGCCGGTAGCGATATCTGTCCAAGTCGGTGAGGCGTCCTGATAGTTCGTCGTCATCTGCACCTTCGGCGTCGCGGCGTCAAACCGTATCGCGCCCTCGTTTGTGCCGCCATTCTTAAAGAGCAGGTACGTATAGCTCTCAGCCGAGTCATTTTTGTTTATCGTGAACGACGCGTTTGAGGTGCCGACCGGATCATCAGCGCTCATCCGGTACCACGACGGCGTGCCGATCTTGTTGTCATTCGTCCCGAACCACCCGTCACCAAGCCCGTCCGGCGCGCTCGCGGCCTCAAAAAACTTCACCTGCGCGCGCTTTGTCCCGGCAGAATAATTGACGTTAGTCTCCTCTTCTGCCGGGGTCATCCGAGCCAACACTCCGTCTGTGTTCCATAACGTGCCGTAGTTGCTCCCGATACGGCTACCCTTCGTCGCGCTGACTAGCTGAAACTGCGACTTGCTACCCTCTGCCGGCGCGCTCGCATCATCCTGCTCAACACCAAACTCATCAATAAAATACTCATGCTTCACCATCTCGCACGCGACGCTGTAAAGACCTGCCGCCAGCGCGAGAGTAGCGACATCAGTGTTGCAGCTGAACGTGCCGTCATTCTCTGTGATTGTGTAAGTGACACCATGCTCTAGCGTTTTGACTTTCGTACCCGCCTCGTTGTAGATGTTGAACTTCACGTCAGCTATGTTGACTATGTAGAACCTGTCCTTGAAGGTCGCCGAAAACTCAATCTTATCTTTATACTCCGGCGCCGTCGTTGTCGTCTCGTCCGAGCCAGAGCCATGATCCCGCACTATCGTCGGTACCCCGCCCGCCGGCTTCTCAACCCCCTTGACATAATGGTTCGAGATAGTCTCCTTACCGAACGCGTTCGTCACGGTTACTTCGGCGCGGCGGTACTTCCCCTTCGCCGGTCGCGCCATGTTGTCAGTGATGTAATAATGCTCGTTACCGCTGTCGATCTTCGTTGTGTTTATCGTGTCATAGCCGCCGACCTTGTAATATTTCACCACCGGCGCGGCTGTCACAGACTGATCCTCTATATCCACCTTAAGCCGAAAACCATCCACAGAAGATATCTCAAGCACAGAAGGTGTATCCGGCGCCACCGGGGTCGCCTTGCTCGGCATCTCGATATTCACGACCACGCGCGGCGGATTGTCGTCGAGCTGATACTCCCGCACATGCTCTCCGGCGTTCCCTGACGAATCCTTCGCCACTGCCTTGACACGGAAGATATCCCCGCGCGCGAGACCGCCACTGACGATCAAGTCGTAGTAACCATTCGCCGGACTGTATTCGTAATACCCCTCAGATTCACTGTCCGGCGCGCTCTGCCACGCGCCACTGCCGATGAGCGAATAGCTGCCCCAACTCTGCGTGCCTGTGTTGTACCTCGACAGATAAAACTTCACCGAACTCACCGAGACATCATCCTTCGCGTAGCTCGCGAGATATATCGGGTTCTTCACCTTCTTATAACTCTTCGTGTGCGCTTCTGGATCGCTACTGATGAGCCGCACCTTAGGCGGTTTTCTGTCAAGCTCGTTTATCAGCTTCTCACTGTTGACATCCTTGACACCCTTGATAAACTCGGTGTTGAAGATCGAGTCCTCACTCCCAAAATAATAATAATCCGCGCGCAGCTGCCCAGTCGGCTGTAGCCGGCAAAACGTCTTCCGCGCGCCCTTCGCGTGCGGATACTCCTCAGTGATGTCAATAGTATACGCCGTCTCAGACTTGATCGGGGTCGCGTTGTTCAAAAAATACTCAAGCGCGAAATCAAACGCCTCACTGTTGTCATCTATATACGGCACAGTCACCTCGGCCTCCTTCCGGCCATAAGCTGTGATCGACGCGCTGTCAGAGTAGATGAATATCTTGTTCGCCGACTCAAAGCGCGTATCCTCAGACTGCCACGCCTGACCGACATATCCAGTCGGACAGAAGAGCCCGGTGTTGTCGGTGATCGTACTAAAATACTTGAACTTATCGCTCTCACTCAAAGAATCGAGATACGCTGACTTCAACGTGCCTTTGATTATCAATACGTTCACAACATCGGTGAGGACCTCCTTCTCGAACGCCGAACCGCTGTACCTCACAATATCGGCGAACTGTATCTCCTTGTTCTGATCGATGTACCAACCCTTCCCCGCCGCCTGCGCTATGTGTGTGATTATGTCCGCCACAGAGCAGGTGATGTTGCAGTTGTACGGCGCGATTCCGGCGCTGACGTACGGCGACACGCCACCAAAACTCAACCCGAAGTGCGATATGTAAGGCGTAACGTCATCAAGTATCTTACCGATATCAGTGATCGACTTAGCCCCGGGCAAAAGCGCCTGACTATCGTCATAAACATTATACTTCCCCTTAAAAAACACCCCCGAAAGCCGCTCTTTGAGACCCGCGCCCTCGATGAGATACCTGAAATCATCGACCTTCGTCCGCTTTGTCACCTCTCCGATGAACTTATCCCCGATCAAAATCTCAGCCCCAAGCGCGTAAGAACTCAGCTCCGCGCTCGGTATCACAAGCGAAAATGTCGCCGGACCACCGTAAAGCTCGAACGCGAACTTCACATCCTGCGCGTTTGTAGTAGGTTTGTAAGCTGGCATTATGCGTATACCCCCAATGTAATCGTAAATGGTTGGTAAGATGATCCGGGCTTCAGCGCGCTCTTAAGCGAGATGATCTTCCCGGTGATGCCGAGGATCGTTTTCTCCTCGCTCGTCTTGCACTCACTTTCGAGCGCTTCGAGACCCGTCTTCGCGTCGTCGTAATCACTGCCCTTCACCACACCGGTGATGATGACATCCTGCCCGATGAACTTGCTCCCGAGATAAAGCGGATTCGCTGAACCCGCCACTTCGTCGAGCAGATACACCTTTCGCTTCGTCACCCGCTCGATTGATTCATATATTGTTTCTGACATTTTCCCCTCCATGGGCATGTTACCCAATTCAATTATTAACCCGGCAATCAAATATATAGCGTTCACGCCACGTCATTCCCGAGGTCGTAATCGGGAACCCAGAACGTAAACTCTGAGCAAAGCGAATAAACTTTGCTTTAAGTTATAAAGTATCAAAATAACATGGGTGCGCCTCAAGGGCTCGCTCCACACCGAATATCTCTTTGTAGTTTATGTCACGCATCAACAACGCACGCCTTGTTTTGACGTTCGCGTTCTTCTTGATCCGCATGTCGAGCAAGACCTCGCCGAGCCCCATATTTATCATCAACGCGTGAAACATCTTTGGAAAATGCTCACGCATCCACTTCAGTTTTCCTGTGCGCAACGCCTGCGGACAACACCAACATCCAGTCCGCACAGGATATTTCTTCGCGTTTTCGTAAGAAAAATCCGCCGCGCCATCATTCAGATACGTCACCTTGTCATAGAGAATATTGTACTTAAAACCACACGCTTTCTGGAACGCCCAAACGTCCTTGAGCGTCCAGTGCAAAATCGGGTGGCACCGGTTATGCTTATACGTCTTAGAAAAAAAATACTCCCCATATCGCTTCGCCATCGTGCGCCTGTTGTAGCTCTCGTCCGCCCGCAAACCGGTCATCGAGATCGCCCAGCCATGTTCCTTCAGCGCCTTTTTCATCGGGGCTTTCTTTAGTGCGCTACAACACACGTTTGTGGCGCGACTCTTTAGATAATCCTTCCCTCCACGCGGGTGGATCGGAAAGCCATACCTCTTCACAATCTCCTTAAACGTCGTTTTCGGCTTCGCGATAACCACGTTCGCCCCAAGCTCGTCACGCACATATCTAACAAACTTTCGCGTCTCAGGGAACTCGACAAGCGTATCATTAAACAACAGATCAATACTCCCATCCTTCACCGCCGCTAGCACCGGCGGCAGGTTCAAAACAGTCGTCGAATCTATCCCGCCGGAGAAGGCGAGCATCCCCTTATTCTCACGGCTGATACTATTTTCACTGAACACTTTCTCAACCAATTTTATGCTGTGCTTCAACTTTTCTTTCATTCTGTTCCCCTCCCTCTTTTTCGTCACCAAACACTCGATACTGAATTTCAGAATTTATAAATTTACGAAATTAAGAATCAACCTAAAACACCTTAACAAAGCCATTTACGCACCATTCGGCATAATCCCAAAGCTCCGACACGTCATCCCAGACAGTCCCGCCAACGTCATTCCCAACCTCCCACCACGTCATTCCCGAGGTCGTAATCGGGAACCTAGATTGAGCAAAGCGAATAAGCTTTCATGCAGCTTAACCCACACACAGAACTACCTAACTCATCACATTAACTATCACGTATAACCGCATGATTATTATCGTCATCCTGCTATGGACTATAGATGCTCACCACCGTCACCTTAGATGTCGTCGGCACCATGCCAAAGACCGTCACTTTTGTCACGTCCTCAGAGTAGTCCACCCCCTTCAGGAGAAGCGCGTCATCCAGAAAAACGCTCGCGGCGTAATTCCCCTCAAACATCACCGGAGTCTTGGCAAAAGCCACCTCCTGATTCGCGCTGTTTGTACCGGCTGCGCTGTTGGCGTCGAACGCCCCGAGCGCGCTCTTTAAGAACCCGCCGCTAAAGTCAAACCGCACCGGCGCGCTCACATCGCTAAAGTCAGAATACGGCAGTTTTTTCATCCGGCAAAACCCGCAATAATATCCGACGTAACTGCTCGTCGATGTCGGATCGTAACAGTTCGCGACGACATGAAACTCATTAAAATCACTCTGAGAGGTAGCCACAAACGTAGAACTGTCCACGCGGCTCAAGCACGCCAGCACGCTCCGCAATCCTTTCGGGGTGATCGTAAAATACCCCGAGATATCCTCAAGCGGTTCCTCGGTAATAAGTGGCGCGTCCTTCCCGAACACTTTTTTCAGCTCGCTTTTGAACGATGTAATAAAGCTGAAATTCAGCACGTACGAACTGTTGATATCGTACGCGAGGTCAGCCATTTTGTTTGACGAAAATATTTTTATACTGTTTTTTTCTACGGTTTCATTTGCCATATCAGTCCCCTTTTATGATCTGTATTGTACGTACATCGTCAGTTCCATGAAGTAGAGCGGGTGCGCGATCGCCCCAAGCCGCTTCGATTTTATGACACTGCTGTATACAGCTTTCTGGTTCAGCTGAGGATCCTTCTTCACCGCCTGTTTGATCAGTTCCTTGAGCGTTATCAACTCACTCTCCGCGCTCTCTATATCGCTCTGAAGTATCCCGCAGGTGATAGTCAGCCGCGCCTCATTTTCGCTGTAGAGGAACCGCCGCTTCTCACCCTCACCAAAATCATCACTGATAATTATCACCGGCATCTGCTTGATCGGTATCTCTGT
>JAJRXV010000028.1 GCA_024276115.1 Deltaproteobacteria bacterium | reverse complement strand
ATATAGATGGGCAACCGCTAGGTGAATCGTATGTTCAATTTGCAGATGATGAGATAAGAGGCTCCCCGAGGGATAATTTTGGTACTGTGATAGTGCCGAAAGGTTCGCTGCTTGTGATGGGGGACAACCGGGACAGGGCGTATGACAACCGTTTCTGGGGTTTTGTCGAATCATCAAGGATAAAAGGGCGAGTGTTTATTTATTAGAAACGTGTCTGTAGTTTCAGCTGTAATTATTCAAACATAACAATAAGGGGAAGCAATGGGTAAGGAACAGAAGGGGAAAAAAGCAAGTAGAAGTAAAGAGAAATCTGAGAAAGAAGAGAATATACCAAAAGATGTCAACGTGGTAAGAGAGTATATAGAAGCGTTATTGATCGCGATAGTGCTGGCGCTCTTCATCCGGGCGTTTGTTGTGCAGGCGTTCAAGATACCGTCGGGGTCGATGGAACCGACATTGCTGGTGGGCGACCACCTGCTGGTCAACAAATTCATATATGGTATCAAAAATCCGTTCACAGGTAACCCTATCATAGATTTTAAGAGTCCTGAGCGTGGTGACATAATCGTTTTTAAATACCCCGAGAACCCCGAGATAGACTTTATCAAGAGGGTCGTAGCGGTCGCGGGCGATACGGTATACATGATGAATAAGCAGCTATATGTCAATCATCTTCCGGTGATAGAGGATTTTACCGTTTTTCGTGGCGATCCAGAAGATGACCCCATGCGGGATAATTTTGACCCGAGAGTTGTCCCGGAGAACTCGGTATTTTGCCTTGGTGACAACCGCGACAAGAGCCATGATGGTCGGTTTTGGGGCTTTGTAGACCTGAAACTCGTTCGTGGTAAAGCGTTTATCTTGTATTTTTCATGGAATAGTAAGTCTGATACTGTTTTAGGTAAAGTGAGATGGAATCGTTTTGGTAAATTACTTCACGATTAAAATATAGCTTTAAAAAATGAAAAAGTTCGCTATAATGATACTAAGAGATTAATTAAATTAATATAAGACTTTTGCGCGACCTCTTTTTACGCGTAAATATATTGCCGTCGTCCCGAACTGGAGGCGCGCCTCAAATTCAGAATGACGGTTTTAGGGTCGTGCGGAAGCCTTAATATGGTGAATAGTGGAATTAGCTTGACAAAAAATAAAATTTAGTGAAGAATAGCCACAGTTAATTGTGGGAGAATTCTATCTATGGAATTAAAGGGAAACATAAAAGATTTTCCATTGCCGGCTATTATTCAGCTTGTCGGGCTTGGTAAGAAGACTGGTATGTTGTCTATTTCATTCAACAATCAGAAAGCCTCGCTGTATTTTAATGATGGTGATATTGTGCATGCGTCTATGCTGAATACTCATGGTCGGGATGCTGTCATAAAGATGTTCCACCTTCAGGACGGGAAGTTCCATTTTTTTGCCGCTGAGAAGCCAGAAAAAGAGACAATGAAGTTGCACCCTATGAGCGTGCTTATGGAAGCTGCCAAGCAGTACGATGAGAAGCGTGAGGCGGCGGGCGTGTTTGATAGTAAGGGTACAAAGCGGAAGCTACATGAGGAAAAGATTGAAGCGTTGAAGCAGGATTTAGTGGCTATAGTTAAAGACCTATTCGGAAATAAAGCAAAAAAGCTAGAGACATTGCTATTAAGTTGTAACAATACAGAGATAGACCTCATCGGCGCTTGTGATAAGATAGAGAAATATATTTACGTTTTTTTAGATCCTGAAAACTCCAAAGCGATTGCTGATAAGATGAGGAACCTAGTAGAAGAATCACACTGATAATTCGCCAAAACACGACCAGCCGCGCTACCATCGAAACTGATCGCCGGTCAGTCACTGTTTTTAGCGATTTTTTTATTTATATGTTGTTGTTTGGATTTGGTTATCTCTTTTTTATTCTTCACCTTCTTATGAAGGTAAGTATAAAACATATTACAGAAGTCGCGCAAATAAGACAGGTCGCGCAAAAAGCGCGGACTGTCCCTAACTCCTCTTGTGCCGGGGTGTTAGGAGCTACTCTTGCTGACAGAGGTTTTGTTTGTTGTCGTCATGAGTGCTTGCGATTTCTTTTTATTATTAATTTTAGGTGTAGATTTTTATCATAACCACTTATTTATGAAGGTGGTTCCCAAATCGTACTAAAAATGTTAATGAAAAAATACTTTGCAAACGCATTTTTGTCAATACTGGTCTCGCTGTTATGCTGTACAGACTCAAACGCCCAGTATAAGACAGTTTTCTATGAAGAAATTTCTGTATCTATCCCAAGCAAAATATTATTTGAGATCGCGGCGGATGAGACCAACTCAAATGTTCCTCATATCGAAGAAGGCATAAAAAACAATAATGAAAATGTCAAAAAAGTAGAGATATTTCGTGACGGTACTCACATCCTCCTGAAGATACATATTCTGAAGGATAAAGATATTCTCGCTCCCACGCTTAGTTTTTATAAAAATGAGTTCTATAAACTCCAGAATAAATATGCCAGAACAGAGATCACCAAAAATATGAAAAAGGGTGATCCCAAAATCAAGTCAATAAAAAGCTCTTACGAAAACAATACGCTCGGACTCACGATATCATACTCACTGCCTTATGCTAAAAGGATTTCTTTGGTTGATAGACCCCTAACCGCCACCGCGACAGAAGCCGCGCGTAAGAAACGTGAGGCAGAAGAGGTCGCGCGTAAAAAGCGTGAAGCAGAAGAAGCCGCCGCGCGTGAGAAGCAAGAGGTCGCCGCCATCAAGCTGGTAGTTAAAAGCAAAGATGTCCTTGATTATGAGATAGATGTTAAACCGATTTTGAAGGGTAAAGATAAAGTGCCTGTCGATAAGGTGGCGCTCATGAAAAAAGAGGAAGCGCGCAAGAAACGTGAGGCGGCAGAGGCCGCTCGAAAAAAGCGCGAGGCAGAAAAAGCCGCTCGAAAGAAACGTGAGGCGGCAGAAGTCGCGCATAAAAAGCGCGAGGCGGAAAAAGCCGCAAAGCAGAAGAAAATGGCCGAAGAGGCTGAGCGGAAAAAACGTGAAACAGAAGTCGCCGCTCGTAAGAAGCGCGAAGCTGAGGAAGCCGCGCGCGCTAGGCTGAACAGCAAAAAAGTGCTTACAGTTCACAAGCTCCCCCGAAACAAAGTGCCGAAGGTAGATGGTATAAGTAAGGAATCTTTATGGCGCCGGATCAGCCCGACTGATTTTATCCTCACAAAGGCTGATGGTAAGAGAGTTACTGTACAGTTAAAAGCGACTTATTCTCGGAGTACGATTTATATACTGGCTGTATGGCCAGACAGAACGCGAAACGAGTCGCATGAGACACTCGTCTGGGACAGAAGGAAGGGCGAGTACTATAATGATAAAGATATGGAGGATTCAATCTCGTTCCTCTATTATATGGATGACCTGAAAAACTCATGTATGAAGAGCGGTATTGAAACAGAAGCGGACTATTGGCACTGGAGAGCGGCGCGGCTTAAAGGCTCAAAGTTCTCTTTTGACGGTAAGCTGAAGATCAGTTCTACGCAACTTCCACACGCAAACCCATACCCGTCGCATAACGGTAAGGTTGTATGGATACAAAAGAAAAACGACAGAGGCAAAACGCCGTGGAAGATTCAGCTCCCGATCAAATATGAAGGTGACAAAGTGCCGTCGTACCGACCGCGTGACCCGACCGGCAGCGCGGCTGACGTAAGCGCTAGAGGGAGATACACAAAAAACAAGTGGACAGTTGAGTTTTCACGCAAGTTGAGTACCGGTAACTCCGATGATGTTGATTTTGACATCAAGAAGAAGCAGCCGTTCGCTGTCGCTGTTTATAACTCTTCCGCAAAGCAGGATCATTTTGCCTCAGACTTGTTGACTCTCGAATTTCAGTAGATATAAATGGGTTCTACCATAGGAAATAAGCTACGAGTAGTTACATTTATTGTCTCTTTATTGGGATCTAAAAAACCTCGCCTTCAGGCGAAAACCAGTACTGGTTATTCATGTGTTGTTATTCACGTGCCCCACAACGTCATCCCCGAGAGTTTGTATCGGGGATCCAGGCTCAAAACATCCCATTATCCAGAACAGTTTTTGTT
>JAJRXV010000027.1 GCA_024276115.1 Deltaproteobacteria bacterium | reverse complement strand
CTGCTAAGAGCTTTCTTGCGCGCGATTTTAAGGCGGCTGATTTTACAAATACTGGTCGAGAGTACGCAAAAAGTTTACAAGAACCACGAAATGATGGCCGCTTGAAAACGACTTTTTCAGGGACGACTATTTATACCAAGTTATCACCTTGAAACATTAATGTCAAGAGGTCGATGCGGCTTCACTTTTACTCTACCCCATACTCCTTCATCTTGTACAGTAGTGCTTTATGGCTTATCTCAAGCAGTTTCGCCGCGGCGGTTTTGTTGCCTCTTGTCTCATTGAGCGCGCGTTTTATCAGCTCCTTCTCGAACTTCTTCGACGCGACTTTTATAGAGAACTCATCCGTGCCGAGCAGGCAGTCAACCGTCAGTTCCTCATCGCGGAAGTCCTTCGGCAGGTCTGCTAACGTTATCTGTTGCCCTTCTGCCATTACCATAGAGCTTTCGAGGACGTTTTTCAGCTCGCGGATGTTTCCGGGCCATGGGTGATTCAAAAACTTTTTCAGCACCGGTTTTTCCAGCCCTTTAATCTTCTTTGAGAGTGCGCAGTTAAAGTATTCGAGGTAGTGCTCGATCAAGAGCGGTATATCCTCGCGCCTCTCCCGAAGCGGCGGCACTTTGATATTGAAGACATTCAGCCGATAAAAAAGGTCGTCCCGGAAGAGCCCTTGTTTAACATACTCACAAAGATCTTTGAGTGTCGCGGCGATTATCCGCGCATCGACCGTCAGCGACTTTGTATCGCCGACGCGGCGTATCTCACCGTCTTGTAGAACCCTCAGGAGTTTTACCTGTATGTTTTGCGGCATCTCACCGATCTCGTCGAGGAAAAGCGTACCGTTTCGCGCCTCCTCAAAGAGCCCTCGTTTGTCGGTCATCGCGTCGGTGAAGGCGCCTTTGACGTGCCCGAACAGCTCGCTCTCAAGCAAAGTCTCGGGGATCGCGCCGCAGTTCACAACGACGAGCGGGGATTTTTTACGTTCGGACAGCTCATGTATCGCCTTGGCGACCAGCTCCTTCCCCGTGCCGGACTCACCGCAGATCAACACTGTTGATTTATGCTTGGCGACTTTTTTTATGCTGTAGAAGAGCGCCTGCATTTTTTTGCCCTTACCTATGATGTTGTTAAAAATGTACTCATCATTTATCTTCGCCTTGAGGATCAGGTTCTCCTTGCGGAGCTGTTCGCGCTCTTCAGATTTTTTCAGCGTAAGTATAACCTCTTCTTTCTTAAACGGCTTGGAGATGTAGTCATACGCGCCGAGCTTCATCGCCTGAATTGCTGTGTCGATTGTGCCGTATGCGGACATCATGATAATAGTCGGCATTTTTCGCGATATTTTTTTTGCTTCTTTGAGGAACTGTATACCGTCCATCTTAGGCATTTTTATGTCGCAGAATATCGCGCCGAAATCATGTTTGATAAGAAGAACGAGCCCGAGCTCTCCATCAGGAGCGGTGTACACTTTGTAGCCCCTCTTTTCGAGCAGAACTGTGAGTACGTGCCTCATCCCCTCTTCATCGTCGATCACCAAAATTTTCTCTTCGGTCATATCAGTTCTCCCCTAAATAGTTTACCGGTAAAAAAATGTTAAATGTCGTGCCGCCATATTTGCCGTTTTCAACAGTTATCGCACCGTCAAAAGACTCGATTATCCTCAGAGATATCGCCAGCCCGAGACCGGTACCTTTCCCTGGGTCTTTAGTCGTATAAAACGGATCAAATATCTTGTCGAGCTCATCAGGGAGTATGCCGGTACCGCTATCGCTGATCGAAAGCCGTAGTAGCTTATCCCCGGGAGTGAGCTTATTCGACGCGAACATGCTCTCCTTGTAGGTTGTGGCGGCAGTAGAAATTTGTATCTCTCCGCGCCCTCCCTCCATCGCGTCTGCTGAATTGATTATGAGGTTCGTGATCACCTGCTGAATCAGCGCCGGGTCGAGGTTGACCTTCGGGAGTTGTTCTGCCAGCTTCATCTTACAAAATATGTCGGCGAAGAGCGTTCGGTGGAACAGGGCATCGCATGTCTCGATTATCACACTGTTTATGTTGATTTCTTTTATCTCGGACTTTCTCGTCCTCGAAAAATCGAGTAGCTCCCGGACTATCGCGTCGATTCTGTGGCACTCTTTATCAATCCGCGCTATGTAGTCGTTTATGTCTGTTTCTGGGTCATCTTTGAGTATCTCTAAGTAGCCGACGATCGAGCCGAGCGGGTTGCCGATTTCATGTGCGACCCCGGCGGCCAGGCGTCCGACAGACGCGAGCTTTGCCGAGCGGAGTACCTCATCCTTCGCCAGTTTCAGCTTGGCGTTCACCGTCTCTAGGGAGTTGACATGTTCGTTGATGTTTTGGTTGCTCTCAGAGAGGCTTTCGGTCATTTTGTTAAACGCTTGCGCGAGGCTGTCGATCTCAGTCGCCGGAAAACGTTCCACCTTTACGTCAAGATTCCCCGAAGCTATCTTGTGAGTGGCGCGAACGAGCTTTGTGATAGGGGTGACGATGACGCGCGACAGCAGGAAACTGCCAAAGCTCACAAAAATAATCGAGATAAGTAGAACAAAAAGGTATATCAGCGCCTGAGAGCGCGCGGCGTATGTCCGCTCCTCCCGCATCGAGAAGCGCGCGACCACCCCACCGATAGCTTTGTTATCGCTCATTATAGGGTGGTATATAGCGAGCTTTTTAACCGCGTCTTTATTCGCCGTGTCATCCTGATAAAGCGTAAATGAAGTCTTAAGCTCGATCAGTTTAGCGAAATTATCATCACGGATAGTTTTTTTTGTGCCGCTGTCGTCATGTCCATAAAAAAACCGCCCCTTGTTATCGGCGATAATCAGCTCTACTCTGCTGTTATCGCCAAAAAACGTATTGACTACCTGTTCAATTTCTTTACCCTTGGTTATTCTGTTTTTTAGGTCGGGGTTGAAGCTGATAATCGGCGCTAAAAAATTTGTTAACGCCTTGATGAGTGCGATATTCCCCTCGGTTTTCTTCAAGTATATGTCTTTACGGGATATATCTCCAACAAGTAGCCCTACGCAGATGATCATAAAGAGCATTAACACAGTCATGTTTAAAATAATTTCAGTTCTAAGACCTAGTTTGAAGCTTTTCATCTGGAGTTAACCTTTTATAATTATTGTAGATTTATGTTACCAAATAAGCTTGGGAAATGCAAGCGCATTAAAACGCTTTTTTTTAAAGAAAGGTTTACATTTACATATAATGTGTTAACTTAGAACTGAGATGGCTTAGTAACGAAAGGTCAAGAAGAGCGCGGGTGCATGAAAAAAGAAAATAAAGAGTTACTCCTACAAGGTTTTAATGACCTTGAAATAAATATAGATGAAAAGCAGATAGAGTTGTTTGGTAAGTACCTTGACGAACTCCTCAAGTGGAACTCTAAATATAATTTGACAGCGATTACCAATGAGCAGGATGTTATTATCAAGCACTTTCTGGATTCCGCTTATGTGTCAAAACTGCTTCCTTCAAAACCTTCAGCAGAAGACAATATGATAGATATTGGCTCTGGAGCTGGCTTGCCCGGGCTCGTGGTAAAAATACTATGCCCTGAACTTCACCTTACAAGCGTCGATTCTAATGAGAAGAAGATATTCTTCCAGAAAAATGTCGTGCGTAAGCTCGGGATCAATCATATTGACTTTATTTCGGCCAGAGTTGAGGACACTTCGTTTATTATGGAGTACAAAAACAGTTTTAGTTGCGCGATGGCGCGTGCGCTCCAATCTCTGAGCGATATTCTTGTATATACATACCCTATAGTCAAAAAGGGTGGTAAGATATTCATATTCAAGGGGAAACGCTATCAAACGGAGTTAAAAGACCTCAGATCAAAAGAGATAAGCAACAGGTTCTCCTTAACAGCTGTCGAGTCCTACAGGCTTCCGCTCATAGATCGAGAGAACTACATTCTCGTGTTTGAAAAAGATTAACCCCGAGTTTTTATAGATGTTACACCTTGATACCTCGTGGGACAAGCGCTTCCCCCACGTCGTCATCCACGAATGCCCCCACCCTCATTCCCGAATGCCCCCACTGTCATTCCCGAATGCTTTTATCGGGAACCAGGTATAAAGTATTTCTTATATATTGTTTTTCTCTGTCCCCTCTGTGGTTAAAGTTTCTTTGCCATTTGGCGACACTCCCATAAAAGACCTTGCAATTTTCATATTATTTTGATACTTTTTACCAGTATTTTTTTATTCACTACAACTGGGAATTTCAGCGAAACATGGCAAAAGTCATCTGCATAGTCAATCAAAAAGGTGGGGTCGGTAAGACCACCACGGCGGTGAACCTTGCCGCGTCGCTCGCTGTGGCCGAAAAGAAAACCCTCCTGGTCGATATAGACCCGCAGGGGAACGCCACTAGCGGTGTCGGTGTGGACAAGCGGGAGCTCGAATGGAGTATCTACGATACGCTTATTGGTGATGACGCCGCGGCTCAGATGATCAAGAACACAGCCTTAGAGTACCTTGACGTGTTACCATCGAGTGCGGACCTTTCCGGCGCCGAGATAGAGCTCGTGACAGCAGAGCACCGGGACAGCAGGCTGAAAAACGCGCTCAAGTCGGTCAAGGACGCATACGATTATGTACTTATCGACTGCCCGCCATCACTCGGGATATTGACGCTGAACGCGTTGGCTGCCGCTGAGAGTGTGTTGGTGCCGGTGCAGTGCGAGTACTATGCGCTTGAGGGGTTGAGCCAGCTGATCCACACTATCGGGCTGGTGAAGTCCCGCATCAACAATTCCTTAAAGATCGAGGGAATTCTGCTGACGATGTTTGACACCCGGACTAACCTTTCGCATCAGGTGGTGAGTGAGGTGGAGAAGTTCTTCAAAGAGAAAGAACTGGTATTCAAGACAATTATAGCGCGGAATATCAGACTCAGCGAATCCCCGGGTTATGGCAAACCGATAATACTATATGATATCACATCGAGAGGAGCGAAAGACTATTTAAACCTCGCGAAAGAGATAATCGTAAACGGTAGAAAGAAAAATTAAAAAAGTCTTGCGAAAGAGATAATTGTCAATGGCAGAAAGAAAAATTAAAAAAAGAAGCGTGTTGGGCCGAGGCCTTGACGCGCTCATAATACCGGCGGAGAAGGAAGCGAAAGAAAGTCTCATCATGTGCGGTATCGAAGAGGTATACCCGAACAAAGAACAGCCGCGGAAGTATTTTGATGAGGAGCGGTTGAACGAGCTGGTCGTCTCGATCAAGGAGAACGGTATTATCCAACCGATCCTCGTGCGTAAGCGTAAGTCAGAGCTAGGGAGTTATCAGATCATCACCGGTGAGAGGCGGTGGCGGGCGTGCCAGAAGGCGGGTCTGACCGACATACCGATTATCGTTAAGAAGGTGAGTGACCGTCAGTCGCTTGAGCTTGCGCTGATTGAGAACATACAGCGCGAGGATCTGAACCCGATCGAGACCGCTGAGGGGTACAAAAAACTCGTCGATGATTTTATGTTCACACAGGAGGATCTCGCGCAGAGGCTCGGTAAGAACCGCGCGACGATCTCGAACTCGCTGAGGCTCCTGAAACTCCCTGAAGGGGTGCGGGAGAAGGTGATCTCGCGTGATATTTCTGAGGGACACGCGCGAACCCTGCTTGCGGTCTATAATAAGAGCGATGTTGATTTTGTGTTGTCTAAGATACTCGAAAAGGGGCTGTCGGTGCGGGAGACTGAGCGGCTTGTGAAAAAACTCAACACCCCGAAGAGCAAGAAGAAGGTAGAACCGCAGCAAAGTGAGCAGGTGAAGCATGTCGAAAATGAGCTGATTAATTTTTACAAGACTAAAGTCAAGATACAAAAAAAAGGTAAAAAAGGAAAAGTCATCTTCGAGTACTACTCAAATGATGATTTGGTGCGGCTTGTGGAGTTGTTGACGAAATGAGCCCTGACCACGATGCCGATGCCGATGCCGATGCCGATGCCGATAAAAAAAAGAGCTACAATGAGCAGGTGTCGCACCGGTTTAGATTTTCTGTTATAATTACGCTGGTCACTTTTTTTGCCGAGTTGATAGGTGGCTACCTGACTAACAGCCTTGCTCTGCTGGCGGACTCGGCGCATGTTTTTATGGATGTTTTCGCTCTCCTCTTGAGCTGGGGCGCGATTTACCTGTCGTCAAAACAATCAAAAAGATGGAATACTTATGGGTTTCACCGGGCTGAGGTTTTTGCCTCTCTAATAAACGGGACTACTCTTTTGTTCATCTCCTGGGAGATCATCTCAGAGTCGTATCAGAGGTTCCTCCACCCCGAAACCGTGAAAAGTCTGCCGATGCTCGTTATAGCGGTTGCCGGGCTTATTGTCAATATAATCGTCGCGATGCGTATCAAGGACTATTCTCACAATGACCTGAATATCAAGAGCGCGTACCTGCATGTGATCGGTGACGCGATAGCCTCGGTCGGGGTGATTATCAGCGGCGTTGTGATGTACTACACCGACTGGTTTGCTCTCGACGCGATAATGAGTTTTGGGATCGGGGTGATAATTGTTGCCGGTTCTTTGCGGATACTCAAGGAGTCATTGCGTATATTGCTTGAGGGGGTTCCTAAGGGGGTAGATGTCCATGACGTGGCGACCGCGATGGCTGAAATATCAGGTGTCGAGTCGGTGCATAAGCTGCATATTTGGAGTATCTGCTCGAATATCTCGGCGCTGTCGGCGCACGTGAACACCAAGACCGATGAAAGCGTTGAGAAGCAGAAGGTTTTGAGCGCTATCAATCAGATGCTTACTGATAAATTTCATATAACCCACACGACGTTGCAGTTTGAGTGCTCTGAGTGTGAAGCGTCCTCGATCATTGAGCCGCTTGAGCATACAGAGCGAAACGGCGACGCTCACGGGCATCACCACCATTAGCCAGCCCTGTCAAAAAATGATTTTTTATTTTTTATGGCTATCAATCGTTGACTTGTCAAAATAATTAGTTAATAATTATATTAATACAGGTGTGCGAGAGATAGCGATGAACACAATATGTAGGGAAATAAGGCGTAACAGAAAAGAGATTCTGACACATTTCAAGAGTAAGTGTTTGGAATTTCTTAATAATGATACGTATAACCAGAACTTGGATATCGTGTTTGACGATTTTGTCAATAACCTTTATTTGCAGATAGATACGGCGCGTATTATTGAGTTCGCGACCGATTTCAGGAAACTATTTAGACCAAAGTCAGATATGGTAAATATGTATCAGCTCTTTATCAGCTCTGTTACATTAAGCGTAGCCAAATCGCTTGGTGGTCACAAGTCAAATATTGACGTGAACGAAGTTCCTGGATTCTATAGTAAACTTGACGAGATAAGCGGTCATTTCGTGAGTTTTAGAGTGTTGGTGAAGGGTGAGCGAGGTAAAGACTTTTTTGACTTTGGACTGCACAGGCTTATCTGCTATCAAGAGGTGCTTGACTCTATATTAAAGAACCTACCGATCATGTTTTGTGTTATCGATGAGGGTATGAGGTGTAATCACCTGACTCCGGGTACAGATATTGTATTGGGCTGTACTGAACTCGAAAGTGAGTGCAATATCGCGGAGTGTAATGTGTTTATGGAAAAAAGCAAGCTTAAACCGGCGCTTGAAAAAGCGGATAAAGAGGGTGTCGCGGAGCTTTTCAGCACTATAGGGCTAGAAGGGAAAAAGCAAAGGAAGCTTATGGTCAGAGTTGTTCCTCTGCAACTTATTCTTAAGAAGAAGCTTTATCTCTTGATAGTATCAGACTTGTCACAGAATATGGAGCTTGTCAAAGAATTAGTTCGGAGCCAGAGCGAGTTACAGCACATGTTTGACGCGATAACCGATCCGCTTTTTGTT
>JAJRXV010000026.1 GCA_024276115.1 Deltaproteobacteria bacterium | reverse complement strand
TTTCCCAAAATGCGTCTGACACTTCCCAAGATTTTACCTTTGCCATATTATCCTCCATACGTTTTTTTTACAGAGGATAGCACAATTCAATAATAACCGCAAGCTATTTACGGATAAGCTCTAAGTCAAGCAATAACTCACAATATTCCTTCAAATTGCGCGAAACTTTCTCCATTGCTAATTTATTGATTGCGGCATCATGCCGCCTCCTGTTGGTTAACTGCTAAGTGAGTTTATTCGTTTAACCTTCGAGCTGACCTTTTGGGTATGATCCCAAGACCTTCAATCCGGTTGTGTGCGCTTTCAGACCATCGATCGATGATTTGATCTTAGGGTCGGAGTAGTGTCCGTCAATATCGATAAAGAAGAGGTATTCCCACGCTTTTTTCTTTGACGGGCGTGATTCTATCTTCGTCAGGTTCACTTTGCGCAGGCAGTGCAGAGTCTCGTAGAGCGCTCCGACTTTATCATTTATTGAGAACATGATAGAAGTCTTGTCATTACCTGTGGCGTCGCCATACTCCTTGGATATTACCAAGAAACGGGTTACGTTGTTGACTAAGTCCTCAATACGTTCCTCGACAACTTTAAGATCATACATCTGCGCGGCGTATTCACTCGCGATAGCTCCCGCTTCCGCGTCATCGCAGACCAATTGCGCGGCACGTGCTGTGGAATCCACATCGATTATCGGTACGTCCGGCAGGTTTTTGTGCAACCAGTTTTTGCACTGCGCTGTTGGTTGCGGGTGTGAGTATATTTTTTTCACATCCTTAATATCTCCAGAGATGTTAAGGAGATAATGCGAAATACGGAGCATTATCTCAGCGTGTATCTTCAGATCAGTACTCACCAGCATGTCGAGTGTATGTGTTACGATACCTTCGGTCGTGTTTTCTATCGGGATAATACCAAGCATAGCTTTTTCGCGCTCTACAGAGTCGAAGACATCGGTGATGTTACGCTTCGGGAGCATGTCGGCAGAAGCGCCGAAATGTTTTATGCACGCAAGGTGCGTAAAGGTTGCTTTTGGACCGAGGAAAGCGATCTTGAGCGGTTTTTCCAGTGATAAGGACGCGCTCATCACTTCACGCATTATGGTTCTCAGCGCATTGTTCGGGAATGGACCTTTGTTGTTCTGCGTCAGCCTGTCTAGTACCTGCTTCTCGCGTGACGGGACATAAAACGCCTCATTCCGCGCGACTTTGATACGACCTACCTCAAGGACGACATTTGCCCGTCGGTTAAGGATGGAAAGGATCTCATTATCTATCCCATCTATCTCGTTACGGCAATCTTTAAGGTGTGCGTTGATATCGTTACTGTTATCTTTTCCCATAATTCCACCCTCTGTAAACAAAAAAACACTAAATCGCGGTTTATCCCACCTTTTTATGAAGTGGGTACAAAAAAAGGCATGGTAGCCCATGCCTCTTAAGTAGAACAGTAATTGTTAATAACACAATAAACAGCAGAATCGCAGTGCTACCGACTCTGGTAACTGATGATAAATTACGCCGAGATACTGTTTACGTGCTTAGTCAACCTAGATATTTTCCTTGACGCGGTGTTCTTGTGTAGAACGCCTTTTGTCGCGGCTTTTGCTACTCCTCTGGTGACTACTTTCAATTCCGCCTGAGCTTTTTCCTTATCTTTCAACTCAATCGCTGTGTGTAATTTCTTGACCTGAGTCTTAAGGGCACTCTTGATGCCTTTGTTCCTCAAAGCTTTTTTCTCGTTCTGTCTTGCTCTCTTTAATGCTGATTTGTGATTTGCCAATTTAATAACCTCCAATAATCTATAAAAAAGG
>JAJRXV010000002.1 GCA_024276115.1 Deltaproteobacteria bacterium | reverse complement strand
ATGTCAGTCGCCAGCGTAGGCTGATAACCAACGGCGGATGGTATACGTCCGAGAAGCGCGGACACCTCACTACCTGCCTGTGTAAATCTAAATATATTATCGATAAAGAGCAAAACATCCTGCCCTTCTTCATCCCTAAAGTACTCAGAAACTGTAAGCGCTGTCAGTCCAACCCGTGCTCTCGCTCCAGGAGGCTCATTCATCTGACCGTAGATCAGCGCGGCTTTATCGAGGACTTTTGATTCCTTCATCTCCATCCACAAATCGTTACCCTCTCTGGTACGCTCACCAACACCGGCGAAAACAGAGAAGCCACCATGCTCAATAGCGATGTTGTGGATAAGCTCCATGATTAGGACAGTCTTACCAACACCGGCACCACCAAACAGTCCGATTTTACCACCCCGCAAGTACGGGGCGAGCAGGTCGACGACCTTGATACCGGTCTCAAAAGCTTCAGCTTCAACACTCTGCTCAGCAAGAACCGGTGGGTCCCTGTGGATCGGCATCCTGAGGTCTGTCTCAATCGGACCAGCCTCATCGACAGGGTCACCGACAACATTCATGATACGTCCGAGAGTAGCTCTACCAACCGGAACTGAAATACCTGCCTTTGTGTCAAGCGCGATCATTCCCCGCACCAGACCGTCTGTGGTATCCATAGCGATACATCTAACGACGCCGCCACCGAGGTGTTGAGCGACTTCTACGACAAGATTGTCCTCATCATCGCTGATAGAAGGATTTGTTATTTTCAAAGCGTTGTAAATCGCCGGTATCTCTTTGGGACTAAACTCCACATCGATAACAGGTCCGATTACCTGAACAATTCTACCTTCACCCATATTTCCCCCTTTAGCCTTTCAACACAGAGATCACACAGGCTACCCTGGTGTCCCTTAGAATTTTATATTTTATAACTGAAATAGTTTAATATATACAGCATTAGTACTCTGTAAAGCTATAATTTTTTTGCGCCTTGCATACAAACAAAATCCCTTCGCAATTTTATGATACTTATAACTTTATAGAGCACTAGTCTTTTAACGCTTCAGCCCCACTAACGATCTCAACAAGTTCGGTCGTAATGGATGCCTGCCTAGCTCTATTGTACAGAAGTGTCAGTTTCTTAATCATATCTGACGCGTTATTTGTCGCGGAATCCATAGCGGTCATCCGCGCGCCATGCTCACTAGCGATAGAATCAAGCATCGCTCCGAGTATCTGGGTGACAATATGCCTTTTTAGCAGTTCGTCTAAAAGCTCTTTCGCTGTCGGTTCAAATATATACTCGACAACCGGAGCGCCCTCTTCGACTTTCATCGGTGTGAGCGGCAAAATCCTCTCCAATACAACTTCCTGCGCTATCGCCGACTTGAACTTTGTGAAAGCGATATAAACCTCGTCGAGCTCCCCGGCCAAGAACTTGTCGATCACTGTTGTGCTGATCTCCATGGCGTTCTGGTACGACAAATCAGCAGAGCTTAAAACATTCTCGTAATAGTGCAGTATTTTGTAGTCACGACGTTTAAAGTAATCATTAGCTTTTCTGCTCATCGCTGTGATTGAGAATTCGTCATATTTATCCTGATTGTCTTTGAGATAGTTTTCAGCCATCTTAAGGACACTCGCGTTAAAACTTCCGCAAAGTCCGCGATCAGAAGTAAGAACGATCACTGTCGCCTTCTTCGGCTCACGTATCTCTAAGAGCGGGTGTAAATTTGGAGATGTTCTGAGCGCCAAGCTCGCCATGACTTCCGCCATCTTGTTTGTATAAGCCCGCGCCTCCTGGATCCTCTCCTGAGCACGTCGCAATTTCGCGGCGGCGACCATCTTCATCGCTTTTGTGATCTGCTGAGTATTCTTAATACTCTTAACACGCTTTTTTATATCATTTAAATTTGGCATAGTTTAAAGCCTCTATACGTTGAATTCGGTTTTTAATTCATTGAGCGCATCAATAAGCTTGGACTTTAATCCAGCGTCAATAACTTTTTTCTCTTTTAGATCCCGCAATATGTCCGCGTGTCTGGTCTCTATGAACTCTATGAGAGCCACTTCGTACTTCCCTATATCCGCCAACGGATAATCATCTATGAATCCGTTAATAGCCGCGAAGATGACAAGTACCTGCTTCTCCACCGGGATAGGAACATACTGTCCCTGCTTGAGTACCTCGACCAGCCTGCTTCCACGCGCGAGCTGCGCTTGCGTCGCTTTGTCAAGGTCTGATCCGAACTGCGCGAAGGCAGCCATCTCACGATACTGCGCCAAGTCAAGTCGCAAAGTACCAGCAACCTGCTTCATCGCTTTCACCTGAGCCTGCCCACCAACCCTAGATACCGAGAGACCAACGTTGATCGCCGGTCTTACTCCAGAGTAGAAGAGATCCGCCTCAAGATATATCTGACCGTCGGTGATCGAAATAACGTTTGTCGGGATATACGCCGAAACGTCGCCTGACTGTGTCTCGATTATTGGTAGTGCTGTCAAAGAACCGCCACCAAGTGCGTCGCTGAGCTTTGCCGCTCTCTCAAGCAACCTTGAGTGAAGGTAGAAAACATCCCCGGGGAACGCCTCACGACCCGGAGGCCTTCTGAGGAGTAACGAAAGCTGTCTGTAAGCGACTGCATGTTTGCTTAAATCATCATATACGATCAGCGCGTGCATACCGTTATCACGGAAGTACTCACCGAACGCCGCGCCTGAATAAGGCGCTATGAACTGTAATGGCGCAGGGTCAGAGGCTGTCGCGGCGACAACAATAGTATATTCCATCGCGCCCGCTTTCTCCAGCTTATCAACGATCTGGGCGACGGTTGAACGTTTCTGCCCGATTGCTACATATATACAGAAAACATCTGTATCTTTCTGATTTATTATTGTATCAATGGCGACCGCTGTCTTACCGGTCTGCCTGTCACCGATTATTAGCTCCCGCTGTCCTCTACCGATCGGCACCATTGCGTCAATCGCTTTGATTCCTGTTTGGAGCGGCTGATTAACTGATTTTCTAGCGACAATCCCTAAGGCTTTGACTTCAACCTTACCGAATTTTTTCGCGTCTATTGAACCTTTTCCGTCAAGAGGCTGTCCGAGCGGGTCAACAACCCTACCTACCAGCTCCTTCCCGATTGGTACCTCGATGATTCTTCCGGTACGCTTTACTATATCGCCCTCTTTTACGAGAGAAGTCTCTCCGAGAAGCGCGACACCGACACAGTCTTCTTCAAGGTTAAGCACCATTCCGAACACTTCGCCGGGGAACTCTAAGAGCTCACCTGACATCGCCTGCTCAAGTCCGTCTACTTTTGCTATACCGTCACCAACGCTAAGCACACGACCTGTCTCAAGCACTTGCACTCCCTGATCAGAAGCTTTAATGCCAGCTTCTACTGCTTGTTTGATATTACCAGAGTTTTCTTGCATACGCCTATACCACCTCTTTTTTAAGATTTTCCCTCATATTATCAAGCTGCGTTTTCACGCTCGCGTCAAAGACTAAACTGCCAATCTTGGTAATTATACCACCAATAATCGAAGAATCCTTGACAAACTCTACCTCGATATCCTTGCCGACGACTTTTTTCAAGCTACTTGTAATCTTGCCTAATGTCGCGTCGCTTAAATCAGTCGCGCTGTAGATCGTAGCTTTTTTGGTACCGGTTACATCACTTAAATAAGTTTCATAAGCCTTTTGTATATCTGAAAGGCTTTTCTTCTTTTCGTCATCCGCCGCCATCAGGATCTTTATGAAGTCCATAGTTGTCTGCGAGACCTGCTTCTTAGAGTCTATCACGACAGGGACTTTTTTCTTCAGATTAGCGCTGACAGGGCTCTTCAAAAACACATCAATATCTTTCACCTGAGATATTTCGCCCGATATCATGTCGGCGACTTTCTCCTGATCTTTTTCCTCAAACTGCTTCTTCAGCATTTCTTCGGCGGCATCCATAGTGTGTTTAAGAGTTTCTTCTTTTATCTTCTTGCGTACCGCCTCAAGCTCACGTTGAACCGCGGCTTCAGTCTGCGCTTTTATCTTCTCGGCCATCTCTTTGGCGTGCGCGATGATGTTCTGCTTTTCGATCTCGCCTTCCTGCCGGATCTTCTCAGTAAGCGCCCGAACTTCATCAGCGACTTTAGACATGTCAGCCTCTGACTTTTTGAACTCATCTTCCGCGGCTTGCATCGCTGTATCAGCCGCGCTCAAATCCTTCGCGATATTCTCGCTTCTCTCTTTGAAGAACTTCCGAACTACGTTCTTCAGCAGGTAGGTCAGCACACCGGCAAACACCAGAAAGTTTACGATTTTGTATATAAGTTCCTTATTGGGGTCCATTCCGTCACCACCAGCAAACGATAGTGTAGAATATATGATAACCAATAAAAATGCTACAAGCAGCGTAAAGATAGACTTGTTACGATTACTAAAGGGGTTAAAACCTTTCATTAAATACTCCTTTGTAATATTTTTTCTGCTACTGCCCTTGAAAGCTCTTTAGCGTGAGAGTTAATCTTCTCTTGCGCCTTTTCGAGCTCTTCTTTCGCCTTCTGCTTGACTGCCGCGACAGCCTTATTGTGCGCGCCACGCTCTACAGCAAGCAACTCGCGCTCCTTATCAAGACCTTCCTGCCGGATCTTCTCTTTGTCCGCCATCGCCTTTTGTCGAGCCGCTTTGAGTGACGCGTCATGCTTCTTGACCAACTCACCGACACCGGATTCGCGGTCCTTCTGCATTTTTTTCGCGTTCTCAATGTGGTCCTGACGATCCTTGAGGACTTTTGAGATTGGCTTAAAAAACAACCTGTTCAGAATGAACATCAGGATAAATATGACTACAATCTGAACATATACTACATTTAATTCGAAAAACTTCATAAGCACTCCCTTTCGAAAAGCGTTATATCTATATGATAATACTGTGGATTTTTTTAATTCTTTTATCACCCTACCTAATCAGCTAAGTAGAACTCTTAAAAAATCCTGTAACTTATACTACATATAAAATATTTTTGCAATATTTTTTTCCATTTTTTCCATTTTTATTTTCAGGGAGTGTTTAAAAAATAGAACATTTTATATGTTAAGGGGCATGTTGGCCAATGCAATTTAGGGGGATTTCCCCCTAAACTCCCGAGCATCGCGATGCTGGTCGCCCCCCCCTTTTTTACAGGTACTTACAGCGACAGCTTTTTTGAAAATACGCAAATTTGTCTATTTGGCAACACTCCCATCAAGATGAAACAGTGACACAATTATTTTGCTGACAAAAGTTTTTTGCAAACACTTGACAGAAAGTCGCAGGTGTGATAAAAAATGTTACTTGCCAATTAATGATGCCGGAGTGGTGAAATTGGTAGACGCACGGGACTCAAAATCCCGCGGGGGCGACCCCGTGCCGGTTCGATTCCGGCCTCCGGCACCAACTATTCTCTATTTACGCGATTCCCCTAGATCATCAAAAACAATACAAAACATTTTTATGCCCATTTCGCACTTATTTTTACCCCCATAGATGAGACTTCGATAACGACATCCGCGCGTACGCCTTAATGTTCATGCGCGACGGCAATAAGTTTTTATACATAAAAAGAATCCTGCACAACCTGCCTCCATGTATAAAAACTACTGCCGTCGTCCCGAACTTGAGGCGCGCCTCAAGTTCGGGATCTACCCGGATTTATTAGGAGGGCATGTTGCCCAATACAATTTAGGGGGGATTCCCCCTCAGACTGTGTCGCATCCCCCTCGCAAAGATTATTACTCTTTGCCCTGCCCTGATTATTTTATCGCCAGCACCGGGGAAAAGGTTAAAAAAAACCGTTTTTTTATCACAATAAAGCTTGTAAGTGTGCGATATGTATGT
>JAJRXV010000025.1 GCA_024276115.1 Deltaproteobacteria bacterium | reverse complement strand
TAGCGCCTCGCTCATGAGCCGCGCCATTGATTCCATATACTCCTGGCTGTGAATATTGAATTTGTTTTTCATTTAGTCTGCCCCTTTAAATAAATAGTCTGAATTTTAAAATGCCGCCCTGCACCGATATCGCCTGTGCTACGACGAGGTCTCCGCCTCCCGCGCCTGCGGTCAGTTTGCCGTTGTTCGCGACTTTAAGCTCGTCACCGGCACTGATATTGCCCTTGAAGACGTCCGTTTCGTAAACGCCGCCGTTACAGTAAATCCCCGGCATATCGCCTTTTTTGTAGTACTTCATCAGAATGCCGAAGGACTGCTTCGTCGGATCGGTGTTGATCGCGAACAGGTCATCCCCGACCACGTTCACCACTCGCCCGAGCTGACCGTCCTCGTCCATATAGCCGTCGCCGTACGCGAGACCCCTGTGACACGGATTGATAAATCCCATAATGTTACCCCCTTTGATTTAGTTAATTGTTTCGTTAGTCTCATCGCCCACCCGATTTCGGTAGGCCGCCATAAATCCGTCTTTCAGCTTCTCCTCCAAGCTCGACTTTTTGTCGTCCACATCGCGGGGACGCACACCTGCATCACTTCGCATCGGTTGCTTAGCGGATGCTTTACTGGTCTGCTTTCCGCTCGCTTTATCCTGCTCTGCGGATTCCGGCTTACTGCCCTTAGCCATACGGTCAAAGGCCGCTTCCGTAGCCGCGAAAGCCTCATCCGAAAGCCCTGCCAGACGTTTTAGCTCGCTTTCACGATCTTCGTCAGCGCCAAAGCTCACGCCCTGTTTTTCAAGACGGGTTAAGAGCTTACGTGCCCGCGCCTTACTCGCGGCCGCTTTCTGCTCTGCTTCTAGTTCCTGAATGCGCTTTTGCAGTTCGGCAACCTGCGCCTTTAGCTCATGGTTCTCCTTCTCCAGATCGCTTTGACGCAACGGATCACCGTCCTTTTGCTCGGGCTTTTTCTTCGCTGCCTCGACAGATGCTTCATCATTTTTCTTCTTCTTTTCATCCATAGTCTCATCTCCTTTTGTATTTGATTCAGCTTGTTGCTCTGATTCTATTTTATTTATTGATGCTACCTGCAGGATGCGGGCATTCTCGTCCGCGCCTTTTCTATCCAGCAGTCCCAGCCCTGTAAACGTCACTCCGTGCAGGATTTCGAATACCGGTCTGCCGCTCACTTCGCGGCCTTTGAATTTACGAAGATGCACGCAGTAATCAGCTTTGCTCTTCACGCGCTTATGGCAGATCGAACATTCGCCTTCTTCGTAATCGCACTCCATCGAGACCTGCGCTATGATGCCTCGCTTCATAAGTTTATACGCGAGCCGCGCGTGCTGGCTGTCCTTCGTGTAAAGCTCACCGGAACACTCAACGCGCCCGCCGGAACTGTCCTCGAGATAGTCGCTCGCGATAATGCCGCCGACGATATCGGAAAAATCCTGCGAGTGTTGCAGGTCGATCTTCTTATTCACCGCTGTCGTATGCCTGCCTGAAAGTTCCTCCACGGTGAAGTGGTCGCCGTTTTTGTTCGTACCGGTTCTACAGAGTATAAAATTAAACTGCGGATCTCCAGTCGCTCCAACGTCCATCGCCTCGGCACTCATTATATTTTCGCTACCGAGCCTTATCTCAACAGGAATCGAAGTGTGAAAATTAGCGGCGGCAGCAAGTGGGGCTGTAATATTTTCAATATCATTATTTTTATGCTCCTCTAAAGTGTTATTGGCTTGTGCGGCACGCGCCCTCTTGCAGATGAACAGTCGCTCCTTCGCGTGGGATGCGTCGCTATGCTTCGAGCTGATATGGTACTGGTGATCCTTCGACTTCATCTTGCTCTGCCGCCCGAGCGCGGCGATTATCTTTTTCATATCCCGTTCGTTCGGGTAGGCGTGATCCCTGTACGATATCAGCCAGTTCTGGATGTGCTTGGCGTTCCCGAGAAAAGTCTCGAAGAACTCGTTCGCGTTTGATTTCGTCACGGTCTTGTGATCGGTCTCGTAGTACTTGACCTTCGTGTCGGTCTTCAATGTAAGCCCGTCCCAGTACGTCATGAGACCTTCGACGAAGTGATACGAACGCTCGTAATTCGTGGTGGAAAACTCAGTCGCATACGGCGGGTCGAAGTAGACCAGATCAGCCTTCACCTTCGGCAGCAGGTCGTTTATATCCCCGCGGTACGCTTTATTTTCCTTACCGTTATCGAAGATTAGCGCGTTAATCCGTACAAGATTATTCCGAAGCCGTTTCTTGAACTCTTCGGGATTGTCCTGACGTTTGCCGTAACTCGTAGATGACGAGAAGTGCCCGAACCCGCCTTTCCCGCTCATGCAGGTCTTACCAAGCGCAAAGAGCGCGATGTCCCGCTTGTAGCCCGAGAGCTTGTCGCAGTTGGCGCGTAGCGTATCGATCAGAGCGTGAACCCCTTTGGCAAAGAAAATGCCCTTGAAATTGTCACGAACAAAAGTCCCGGCCTTCGGGTTATCACTAAGGAACGCCTCGATATCATCGTCACTCAAGCGCGTCGAACTGTTCTCGACAAGCGCCTTCGCGGCATGATGGCAGTACCTGAGCCGGTCGTTCGAGAGCACCTTCAAGCCCTTAGTCTTATACATGTACGACACAACCGCCGAACCGGAGAACGCGTCCAGCGCGGAATTCACCCCGTCCGGCGTGTTCTTCCAGATCCAGTCGATCAGCTTCTGCTTACTGCCGATGTAGTTCGTGATGTACTTCGGGCGCTTCTCCTCAGCCGCGGCTTCGGCTTCCAACTCATCCGGCTCAACATACATCGCCGCGTCAGCCTCAAGAAGAAAATCGAGCCGCTCTAAATCAGTCGCAAATAATTTCATATAATTCTCCCAGTCAGTAACTGTTTTAAGCCCGCTATAAATTGAGCGGAAAATTGCTTCATTAGTTACTTACCGGAAGCGGAGCAAATGTGTCGGGATTATTTTAAATATTTTTGATTTTTTTTCGTATATTTTCAGAAACACCAGAGGGGTGTATGGAAGTTAAGTAGATTTTTGACAGCCTGCGAGGTTATTAGTTTTCTGGTTCAACAAGCCGGCAGACTTCATGGCCGCAGACTTTGCATTTTCCTCTAAGTATCAAATCAGCCTTTTGCATCTTGGCCGATTCAAGGATTATGGATGTCGAGGTTGAGCATCCTGTGCAAAATACGTTCTCAAGGATTTTGGTCTGCGCCCACTCAGGAATTTTACTCCATCTTTCTTTCGCGCCCTTTGTGAAGGGATCGACAGGCTTTTTAAATGGTATGATTTTTCTTTCAGTCATTGTACTCTCTTTTCCTTATAAAATTTATATGTGCTGATTGAACGCTTCAAATTCTATCCATTTCCCTCGTGAATGTCAAATTTAAATTGCCTTGGGTAACGTACTTAAATCCGGCGACCCATAACATCGACATTGAGGATGGATCGGTTGCGGTGGAAATTTATCGATCGCAAACGTCTTTCCGTCGAGCGGGCCGCAGACAGGACACGTTCGCTCATCACCCATAGTCATCCATTCGAGCTTTGGGATGCCGACCTCTTTATGGAACTTGATCCGTCCCATATTGTGCGAGCGGAGCACCTCGGTTCGCGCTATCATCTCCATCCGATACTGCGCCTTGCTGAACACGCGGCTCCCCGC
Organism: Deltaproteobacteria bacterium; assembly: GCA_024276115.1. Classification (GTDB taxonomy): domain Bacteria; phylum Desulfobacterota; class JAJRXV01; order JAJRXV01; family JAJRXV01; genus JAJRXV01. The sequence goes on along the minus strand of JAJRXV010000025.1, from coordinate 2,742 downwards.
TTGGCGAAAGGAATCCTTATCGATGATGACCCTGCCGAGGTCGCGCACGATATCGTCAGAACCTTTACCGGTGACGATGCCGTTTAAGATAGTGCGCTTGATGCCGTCGGAAAGTTCACGCTGAACATCACCGGCGAGCGTCAGATTATACCGCGTCATGAAATCAAGCGCGCTGGCGTCAACTATGCTAAACACTTTTGTCGCAAGTTTATCGATCCCATCAGGCGTCAGATCCGCGTAAAATGGTAGAGCGGCTTTGGTAAATTCCTCGATGCTCTGACTAATGCCAAGCTTAAACGACTCCTTCGTGCTCGACTTTAAAAGGAGCGTCTGCCCGCTTTTGAGCTGTTTTACATTCGTATAATTATAACTGATTTGTTTTTTCTTGTAATATTCTTACAATTACTATATATATATAGAAAAAATATGGGGCTAAAAGGAGTTGGATCTTGATGCAAGACTATAGCAGAGAAACTATTCACGAAATTGTTGAAAAAATCAATGATAAATACTTCTTGCCAGATATTCAAAGAGACTTTGTTTGGAAACCGGTTCAAGTTTATACATTATTTGATTCTCTTCTGAGAGATTACCCTATAAGCACATTTTTATTTTGGAAGCTAGACGGTACATATCTGGAGAAAGAAAATATTAAGAAACTGAAATTTGTTTGCCGAAGTGACGCAAAAAATGAACCCGATACATCAATAAATCCTGAAAAGGAATATTTTTTAGTACTTGATGGACAACAGCGATTAACAACATTTTATTTAGTCTTGAAGGGGAACTATATAATTAGAAATAAAAAATATGATTTATATTTCAACATTTTAAGTGGTGAGACAGAAGATGATGGTATATTGTATGAGTTTAATTTCTTTAATACTGAAAAAGGAGAAGTTTTCATTGACAAAGGAGATGATGACAAACCTGAAAAAGCTTGGTTCAGGGTTAAAAATATTTACGCTATCCAAGAGATAGAAGATGTATCCGATATAGTGGGTGAAATGTTTGAAGAAAAATATGTTAGTTTATCAAAAAAACAAAAAAAGGCTGTTTCAAAACTATTAAGAATTCTGAAGTATGAAAAAATCATTTATTACTATCCTGAAATAGAAAAAGATTATGACAAAGTGTTGGATATATTTGTAAGAACTAATGCTGGTGGGACTAAACTAAGCTATTCTGATTTATTATTTTCTACTATAAAATCTAAATGGGTAGATGCGAGAGAAAAGTTTGATGAATTAATTACTACTTTAAATGATGATGATAAATATGATTTTTCAAATGATTTTGTTTTAAAAACGATACTGTTCATTAACGCTAAAGATGTAAATAGCTTAAGATATAAAACTATGAATTTCGGACATGATATTATTGAAAAAATCAAGCAAGAAAATTATTGGAAAAAACTTTCAGTGTCAATTTGTCTCGCTAGAGAAATTTTGAGAGATAAATTTCACTTAACACACAAAAAGCTTATTTCAAGTAACAATGCCTTAATTCCAATTATCTATTGGCTTTATACTAAAGAAAAAAAAGCTATAGGATCAGAAAGAAATTGTGTTACAGAAGATGACATTATACTAATGAGAACGTGGTTTATAAAAGCTTTATTGAGTGGGGTATTTGGCGGGCAGTCAGACACGATATTATATAAATGTAAAAGCGCAATAGATGATGCTTCAAGTAATTTCCCTTCAGAGCAAATAGAAGATAGAATAAAAAAAGAAACAAAAAAGATAATGAAAGTTACAATTGATGATATTAATAAAATTGCTTATAATAGTAATAATAGTCACTTAATATTATCTCTAGCTTATAAGAGCGCGATAAATTTTCAACCATGTTTAAAGTCAAACATACCCGAACAAGACCATATATTTTCACAAGATGAATTAAAGCAAGCTCAGAAGAGTGATGATGAAATCAACACAATATTTAATATTCGCTATATTGGGAAAGCTCCTAACCAATCAAAATCCAATAAACCATTCAATAAGTGGATTGAGACTCAAACTGAAATTGATAAAGCAACTCACTTAATACCAAAGGGCGCTTGGGACGTGAATAATTATTCAGAGTTTATTGAACAAAGAAAAAATCTAATACTTGATGCTTTAAAATATTAACATCAAATAAACACCGGATTCGTCAGTACCGGTTTCAGCATGACGGTCTCTTCGCCAGCCTGCCCGAGGTGCTTTCGCACATTTCCATTTAGCTTTATTTGCCCACAAAGCTAATTGAGAACCGCCACTGGCGGGCATCGATGATGTGGTCGTTACCTTTCGAGTAAATGACCCTGCCGTCACGCAAGGTGTATGTGTGCGTCGTGAACTCGTCCTCGAGCTCGATGTCGTCTGATGGGAAGATAATCTGCTTTCTCTGCATCGCGCCGTTTATGAGGCTGGTCATCAGCTCCTTGGTTCGTTTCTTGATGTCCTTACCGTCACGGATCGCTAGCCTTGTCATGCCACCGAAATCAAAACCCTTTAGCCTGCCCGCAAGCTCGAGCTCCCTGTATTTATCGAGCGTGAGGAGTTCCTGCACTACAGCGAGACCGTTACCGCCGTTATCGATTCCGATCCCGACAGGCGTAAAATAACGTTCGAGCAGGGATATCGTCTGCGCGATGTGCGGATATGTGACGTGCTCCATGTGCAGGCGCAGAGCCATCTTCATGATTTTGCGTTCGCCGATATCGATCTCCTGAAACACCACGAGCTCGGTCGGGTC
>JAJRXV010000024.1 GCA_024276115.1 Deltaproteobacteria bacterium | reverse complement strand
TTTCGCTGAGGAGTTGCCGCAGTCGCGTTCTCTGGAGGATTCGAAGGAGCTCGGCGGCGAGTTTATCGTCGAGGAAGTGAATTACGCGCTCTACCCGCTGATAGCAGGGAGGGTGGAGGCGTCGAGCGCGACGCTGGACGTTAAGGCGGCGGACGGGAGTGAGGTAACGCTCCAGACTGAGCCGCTGACGCTCAATGTCAAGAGCCTGCCCGCATTCTCCAGCGAGGCGGGGCGGGCATACTCCGGCAGTGTCGGTGAGTTTAAGATACGGACAAAAATCGAGGGGGATCGCATAGTTGAGGGTGAGCCGTTTCGCGCGATAGTGACGATCGAGGGGGAGGGGAATATCTCGGGGATCGCTGAGCCGCAGTTCGTTAACCGCGATGATTTCAGTTATACCCTCGTCGATGAGAAGAAGCAGTTGACGAAGGGAATCGACGGCATAGCCGGGGAGAAGGTCTTCACGTACAGCGTGACCCCGACGAGGGCAGGGGAGCTTACTTTCGGCGGCGCGACATATATTTATTTCGACCATGTCAAAGGTAAATATATTGAAATCACTACAAAAAAAGTAGCGCTGACCGCGGCGAAGGGGACGAAAAAAGTCGCCTACCAGAATAAGCCATTCGATGATTTTAGTAGCTTAGCGCCTCTGCTGTCACCGATCCGGGTTGGGGTGACTATCCAAAAGAGCGCGCCATTTCATAAGAGTACGCTCTTTTATTCGATATTAAGCTTGCTCGGTTTTACGATGTTTTTGACGCTTGGGGTCTCCTTCTGGCGTCGGTACGAGCAGGAGAACAAGGAGCTGTTAAAGCGAAAAAGGGCAGTGTCGGTTGCTTTGGATGGAATTGAGCAGGCACGCTCCCACTTGCACGGCAAAAACATAGAAGAATTCTACAGGGAAATCCACTCGCTGCTTGACCGTTTTTTTGTCGCGCGCTACGGTGTCAGCCTGATAATGCACTCGATCGACTCGGTAGAGGGGCTGATAAGCGGTAGCCCAAAGCTAAAGGGGCTCATCGGAGAAGTAACCGCCAAAATCAAGCTGTTGAATTACTTCCGGTACTCAAAAGCGGAAGTCACCGAGGATGAGCAGAAAGATTACTTAGATGAGCTGAAAGTAAACATAAGAGAGATAGGAAAATGCAAAAGATAATCAAGCAGATAGTTGTCGCCATCATCTTGACGCTGCTTTCGACCACGTTCACGTTCGCGGCGCCGGTGAGCGACGCGCGGCAGAAGTTTGTCGGCGCGAACAAAGCGTTTGAGGCGAACGATTTCACGCGCGCGGCGGCGGAGTATGAGGCGCTTTTGGTGGCGGGTTACAATGCCCCGGCGATCTACTTCAACCTCGCTTCCGCCTACATAATGCTGGACAATCCCGGGAAGGCGGTGGTTAATCTGCGCCGCGCGAAACTGCTCCAACCGAGGAGTGAGGATATAAAGAAGAACCTCGAGATAATTAACAGCGCGGTACAAAAGAGCATGGGGGACGCCGGCACAAAAAGCGGGTTGGTGAAGAGTGGCTTACGCGGGTTTGACCAAAAAACGCGCGGGCTTCTTTCGAGAGATGAGATAACGCTCGGGATAGTTGTTTTGTACGTGGCTCTATTTGTTGGGATAGCGCTCCGCAAACACCTGAAATCACATAGCATACGCATAGCGGCTGTTGTGGCGGGGGTTGTATCGTTCGGGCTCGCGATGTTGCTGGTGTTCACTTTTGTTACCCACCTGTACTATGACAATTACCACCCCGATGTGGTGGTGATGAAGAGGGTCGAGCTGCGGGAAACACCCGCGGGGAGAAGCGCGCCCCGCACCGGTCTTACGCTGAAAGATGGGGTAATTGTTGAGCTAATACGTATTCAGGATAACTGGGCGGAGGTGCGCTTCCCCGGAGGCGCGGCGTTGGGCTGGATGCCCGCGGGTTTTCTGGTAAGGCCGTAAAAAGGGCGGGGTGTATTTTTGCGGTTTACAGTTGCTAAAAAATATTGTAATGTAATAGTAAGAAGTGAAAATAAAAATAAAGATGAGAAAGGGGACTGAAATGCCTTTTAAAATATCTGTAGCCGCGCTCAAGGAGACTTTGGAGGCGCAGAAGTTGCTTATCGATTCCGCGCTGGCGGAGATGACCAAGGAGAACATCGAGGCGGCGGCGGTGAAGAGTCTGCTCGAAAAACTCGACGGTGATATCGACAGTTTTGTGAGCAAGATCCAGGAGGATTACAGTGACGGCCTCAAAGAGTACGACATGGTCAAGTACCTGAACAATATGCTTGAGATCGAGTACAGCGGAATATTTGACTATAATTATTACGCCGCGCGCGTTTCTGATGAGTCGCTCGCGGACAAACTGCGCGAGTTCGGCGCGATGGAGCTTGAGCACGCTCACCTGCTGACCAGGAAGATCAAGAAGCTTGGCGCGATTCCCGTCACACCGGGGGCTCACGAGCGGAAGAAACATACCAGTATTGTCGCGATGTTGAAAGAACACGCGAAGGGGGAGCAAGAGGCGGTAAAGCTTTGCGAAGAGGGTGTCAAAATGTTCACCGACCCTGAATTCCAGTGGATTCTCGGGACTATCCGCGTGGATGAGCAGTCACACCAGAAGGAGATCAAGGAGCTTATCAAGAAGTTCGAGAACGTTGAGATGGTCTTCTCGATTCAGGAGAAGTACAACCCGCCTAAGGATATCGACTATGACAGTGATGAGCCGTGGATCGAAGGGTAAAGAGTTGCTACACTGTCATTCCCGAGGTAGTAATCGGGAAACCAGGAGTAGGACATTGAGCGAAGCGAATAAGCTTTTTATGCAAGATTATGAACGCTAACAAAATGGGTTGCCCTCGTGCGGGGTAGCCCATTTTTTTTGTGGCATTACAAAATAGCTACAATTAGGAGATAAAAGCATGAACAGTAGACTTACATATAACAGAGCTGTTTGTAAGATCGTGATTTTTTTCACACTCATCCTCTTTTTGACAGCTCTCTTTATTGTTCAAAAAACTTACGCCGCGAACATGATAGGTACTCCATATGATATACCGTCCACCAGCGAGCCGCTTATTGTAGCGATTGGAAAAAGCGACACCAACAAAGTGATGATAATGATCAGCAATAATGAAGATCTAAACGTGAAGAGTTCTTATTTAGGTATGCCAGCGTTGATTCATGGGGTCACCCTTGGGCGTACTGAAATACTGAAACTGCTACTCGATGCTGGCGCGGATATCGAGGCGACAGATGGATATAACGCGACTGCTTTGATGCACGGAGCATTATATGGACGCGCTGAGATAGTAAAACTTCTCTTAGACCGCGGGGCGGATGTCAACGCGAAAAACATAGCTGATTCAACCGCTATAATGTATGCGGCAAAGTACAGGCACACAGAAGCGGTAAAACTGCTGATAGACGCTGGCTGTGACGTAAACGCGAAGGATCGTGAAGGTTGGACAGCTTTGATATACGCGGCGCTGAACGGTCAAACAGAAATGACGAAACTGCTGATAGATAGCGGGGCGGATGTCAACCTGAAGGGTAGTAACGGCGATAGCGCTTTGATCTTCGCAGTAATAGAGGCAGGGAACAAAAAGGTAGTAAAAGAGGTAGTAAAGCTGCTGATAGATGCTGGCGCGGATATCAATGTGAAGGGGAATAATGGGTGGACACCGCTGAAACACGCGAAACAATCTCCTTATAATAAAGAGCTAATCAAGATGCTAGAGGTCGCTGGAGCGAAGGAGTAAAATAGGGTGGCTCTGCCCACTTTCACACAAAAAACAGCCACGTCATCAAGCCGGCGAAAAAAAACTGCCCGTCGATAACAAGGTTCAGCAGGTAGCCTTTATGGACGATTTTTTTGTGGTAAAGGTAAAGGTAGACCACCATATAGAGAAGCGCGAGCAGGAAGATGTTGATCTTGTAGTACTCCGGCCAGAGCGCTTTTATCGAGAAGAGCCCCGCCATGAGAGTTCCGAGCAGTGTGAAGAGGCATATTTTTGTGTTCTTGTCGCCGAGGAGCATCGGTAGGGTATCCTTACCGATCAGCTTGTCGAGGCGGATATCTTTCATGTCATAGACGATGGATCTCGCGAAGACTATGCTGAAAACAATGGACGCCGCTATCCATATTTTTGGTCTGTCGAAGCTGATCTGGCTGTGAATAGCCGGGTAGCCGACGATGATGATCGACCACGCAAGTGACTGGAAAAGGTCACGCGACGCGGGGATATCTTTTAAGCTCTTGAATTTAATCGCTTTCGCGACACGCTTGGTGAACTTGATCTTGCGGTAGAGCACCCCACCCGTACATAGGATCATGTGCGTGACAAATATCACCACACCAAGCTCCGCCGCGAGAATTATCGATGTAATCAAGAAGGAGACCGCGACCAAAAAGCTGATCGAATCGAATGAAAACAGCGTTTTCTCCTCTTTAGCCCGCTTCACCCGATCTATGTAGTATGAGTTCAAAAAGTGTACGGAGTTGATAAAGAGATATATAAGTATCGGGATGCGCGGCTCCTCAAACGCCATCACATCGAGAAAATACGCGATAGTGTAGTAGAGCGCGACCGCCCCGAGCGCGAGAAACATGCTCGAATCGATAAAAAAATGAGCGGCGTTGATGGCCGAATGTGTGAAGGACGCGAGCGCTCCGACCCGTATACTCTCGATCCGGTTGACCACGTCATCGATCACCCAACTCGGTGTTGACGCGCCCGCCGTGACACCGACATGGCTGTAACGTCTGATATTCTCCTCATCGAGCTGCGACGCGTTCTCGATCAATATGGTCGGTGTGCCGAGCGAAAGCGACAGCTCTTCGAGGCGTTTCGTGTTGGCGCTGTGCTTCCCCCCGACGACAACGACAAAATCGACTATCTCGGCGAGCTTGAGCACTTCCTTCTGCCGGACAGTCGTCGCGCCGCAGATGGTGTTCTTCACCACTACCTCGTCGTAGCGTTTTTTGAGCGCTTCGATCAGCTCGGTGAAGTTCTCCTTGCTCTGGGTCGTCTGCGCTATGACGCATATTTTTTCAAAATCAGGGAGGTCTCTGACACCGCTCGCACCGGTGACGACGTACCCCTTCCCCGGGCAATACCCCAATAGCCCCTCGACCTCCGCGTGCCCCGGATCACCAGATATCACGATGTTGTAGCCCTGTTCAGCGTACTCGCGCGTGATGTTCTGCACCCGTTTGACATACGGGCATGTCGCGTCTATGACCGAGTTACCGCGTTTTTCGAGGTCATCTTTCACCGTCGGAGGCACGCCATGCGCCCGGATGAACACCTTCTCACCCTTGAGCGCGTCAGGCTCTGTCGCCGGGTAGACGTTCTTCTTTTTGAGCATGTTCACCGCGTCGTTGTTGTGAACGAGCGGTCCAAGTGTGTAGGTCTGATCGACAGACGATTCAGACGCTTCGAGCGCCATGTTCATCGCCTTCTTTACCCCCATGCAGAAGCCCGCGTGTTTTGCCAGTGTTACTTTCAATTACTGTACCTTTGATGCTTCATTAAGATTTTTCACGACTCTAAAACTTTATAATATAAGCTACTGCCGTCGTCCCGAACTGGTTTCGGGATCTACCCTGATTTGTTAGGATTACCAGCTCCTGAAATAAGAGGCGCGCCTCAAATTCAGGACGACGGCTTTAGGGTTGTGCAGGGGTCTTTCCCGTTAAACTAAAGCAAAGTTTATTCGCTCCGCTCAGAGTTTAGTCCTGGGTTCCCGATTACTACCTCGGGAATGACGTGGCGCATCCTCGGGAATGACGTGGCGAGAACACCACATATTTAATCGCCCTTTATCGTTTCAGTAGCAGCTTTAGCCTTCGCCGCGCGTCATTTTTATAAACTGTCTCGTTCGCCACGGTGCCTCCACATTTGAGATAACCGTTGTAAAAGCGTTTCGCGCTTTCGATATCCAGCTGAAACTCCGATATCAAGCCTCTGACGTACTCACCGAGGCAATATTGTTCGAACAACACTCTGTTCTGGTTATAAAAGCTGACGACAGTATCAGTACGCTTGAGTTCAATGGCGGTCATAACTATGTCAACATACACCTTCTCAGCGTCATAGCCGCGGCTCAACGCTTTTTGGAACCACTCTAACGATTCGCTCAGCTTGCCCTGACTCTGAAGCGTCAGCCCAAGGTTGTAGAGATACTCCCCGTTCGCCTCATAACTCGGTAAGAATTTTTTGAATGTCTCCTCCGCGAGTTTATACTGTCCGCTCCTGAAATACCCGCCACCAAGATTCTTTATTATCTTAAAGTGTCCGGTAGTGCCCACGTCGCTTTTTTCGGCGGCGAGCTTAAAATATTCTATCGCGCGTTTGTATGACGCGACCTCACGGTAGATGTTACCCATCCCGAAGATGGCGATCGAATTTTCCGGGTCGAGGTCCAAAGCGATCTGGTACTCCTTCAGCGCTTCGGAGTAGTTTTTTTCGGTGGCGAGTGTCTGCCCGAGGTTAAAGTGCGCGCGCGCGTCATCGGGGTACTTTGCCACAACATCGGCCCAAAGCGTCGTCGCCTTTTTCCAGACGTCACCTCTCACAACTGTCATCGCCCCGAACAGGAGCGCGGTCGAACAAAGTATCGCGAGAGCCGCTTTGCGCTTTTTTTCATACAGGTTTATGATGATAAACTCGACAAAGAGCCCGATCAGAAATATTCCGGGCATGTACACCCGGTGGTCAAATTTCATCTCAAGTGGAATTATTGTGGATTCAACAGTGAGTAGAGTGAAAAACCAGAGAATCGCGAATGAGAGGCGCGGCGTTTTTTTTATTCTCAAAATAGCTACGACGATCATCGCGACCAATGCTATGAGCGACAAAAGAGTTGTTATCGGTGTTATCAGTGACGTCGATTTAATTATGTCATGGGTGAGGCTGAGCCGCCCGGGCAACGGAAGCAGAAGCAGCGAGATGTAATCGGCAAGCACCCTGAACTGCGTGAGGATCCTTTCGTACATTGTAAAGTCCCGCATCGCGTAGCCTTTAACGAAACTTTTCAGTATTTCGGCTTTGAACATAATAAATATCGCGCCTGAGAGTAGCGCGGTAACGCCCGCGAAAATCTTTTCGCCTTTCGTAATGTTTTTCAGGTTGCCTTTGCGGATGAATACCAGCTCATAAATAATTATTACCCCCGGGAATACCGCGGCGTTCTGCTTTGAGAGCAGGGAGAGAGCGAAAAACATAACCGTCATGACAAGAGAGCCGATCCGTTTTTCACTCCTCCACCTCATATAAAACAGAAAAGCGAGCAGAAAGAACATCGACATCAAGAGAGCCATCCTCTGCACGACAAGTATCACAGCCTGCGAGTTAAGCGGGTGACACAGCCATATCAGCGCGGTGAAGAACGCTATCGCCGCGTGGCTTTTTGTTTTTTTTGTATCGCCGCGCGACGCCCCGCCAGGTGGCAACCCCAACATGCGCAGTAGAATAATGTATATCAAAAACGCGTTAATAATGTGAATGATGATGTTAATGACATGATATGAGGTCGTATCGAGACGGCTGTAGTAGTAGTTTATCGCCAGGCTGAGATACGATACCGGTCGGAAACCTGCCGCGTTACTGGAAAAGGCGGCTTTTTTCAGAGACTCAAAAGAAAGCTCAGTAATAGTCACATTAGCGTTTTCTGTGATGTTCCTGCTATCATCGAAACAAAACTGAGCGTTTATCGAGTTTGAATATATCGAGAACGCCACTATAGCAAAGAGTAGCAGGGTTATAATATGTGACTTGAGTTTCGTACTGGTTTCTCGTTTATTCATGGTTCTCCTAATTAATAAACCGGCAATAAAATGGGCATATTGCCCAATGCGATTTAGGGGGGATCCTACACTCCCGTTGGTCGCTACCCATTTTTACAGGTACTTACAGCGACGACTTTTTCGAAAACAGGGAGAACTGTATATTTGGCAACAGTCCCATTGTTTAGCTCAATGGGACAATAACATAAAAAAGTAATGAAAATAAAGAAAAAAAGAATGTTTACGTTAAGATTTCTTGACTTAGCGCCGCTGTTTGTTGTACTATGTTTGAAAAAGTCAGGTGGTTATGGTTATGGACAACAAATTAAGCGTTGGCTTTGCCCAGTTTAATGTCACAGACGATATTCAACAAAATATTGATTTTGGCAAGACAGAAGTCGATAAGCTGGCAAGGCGTGAAGTAGATCTAATTGTGCTCCATGAGATGTGGTCGAGCGGGTTCGACTATAACATCCTAGACGAGGCAGCTGACAAAACACCTGAAATAATCGAAGAACTCTCCACATATTCAAAGAATTACAACCTGACTATCATCGGTTCTCTACCGGAAAAAAAAGAAGGAAAACTATATAACACCGCGATCTCTGTCGGACCGGCCGGGGATGTGATAAACAGATATAACAAGGTTCACCTCTTCCCACCGACTAAGGAGAATGAATATTTTGACGCCGGTGATTCGGTATCGATATTCAAGCTGAAAGCGTTTACTGTCGGTGTCGTTATATGCTTTGACATACGCTTCCCGGAGTTGATCCGTAAGCTCGCGTGTGCGGGCGCGAACCTGCTTGTCGTCTGCGCTCAGTGGCCAAAAGTACGCCTTGCGCAATGGCATACGCTCTTGAAGGCGCGGGCGATAGAAAACCAGATGTACGTCGTCGCGGCGAACTGTTGCGGGATACAAGATGGATTTGAGTCTCTCGGGCACTCAATAATCATAAACCCTTATGGGCAGACGATCTACGAGGCTCATGAGTATGAGGAGAGCGTTGAGGCGCTTATTGATGTCAAGATCGCCGAACACTTTAAGGACCAGTTTGATTGTCTCGCTCTTAGAAAACCTGACGCGTATTAAGGTGGATGATGTTGTTCGCGGGACACACACTGTCATTCCTAAGGTAATGCACTGTCGTTCCCGAGGTAGTAATCGGGAACCCAGGACAAAAACTCTGAGCGGAGCGAATAAATATGTAGTTAAAAGTATAAAATGAAAAATTATTAATGAATAAGTGGTAAAAATAAAGATGCGCCGGTGGTCAAGGCCGGCGCAATAAAAATGAGATGCCTGATTGCGAGTCTGATATGATAAAACGTACATACAAGGCTCGTAATCTATGTCTTACTTAAAGCATAACAAAGAAATCCCAATTGTCAAGTTTTTGTATGCTTTTTATAAAACTTGATGGTAAATTCTCTAATGATACTAAGTTACTTATCGCTGATACTTAATAAATTAATGGAACCACTACTTTCTTCCATGCGGTTGTCACCCCGTCATTCCCGAGGTAGTAATCGGAACCCAGTACTAAAATCTGAGCGGAGCGAATAAACTTTGTTTAACGGGACATTTGAGGCCTGGATCCCCGATAGAGACACTCGGGGATGACGGGGTGGAGACGCCCGGGCGGTTCTCGGGTGGCTCACGAGGACATAAATGCTTAAACTTATCAACAACTTCCCACCGCTTCCCGGCGTATACCTGATGAAAGACGCTGACGGTACGGTAATCTACGTCGGGAAGGCGAAGAACCTGAAGAAGCGCGTGAGGAGTTATTTCGCCACCCCAAAAGACAGCAGACCGAACGTCAGGATACTTGTCCAAAAAGTCCGCGACATCGAGTTCAACGTAACATCTACCGAAAAAGAAGCGCTGATACTCGAAAACACGCTGATAAAGAAACACCGCCCCCGATATAATATATTCTTAAAAGATGACAAAACCTACGCCAGCATAAAGATCACGGTAAAGCAGAAATTCCCGCGCATTCTGCTCACACGATATATCAAGAAGGACGGTAGCGCGTACTTCGGGCCGTACTCATCGTCTGGCGCCGTAAAAGAGACGATCGCGCTGCTCAGGGATATCTTCCGCCTCCGGACATGCACTGACTCATACCTCAAAAACCGCTCCCGGGCGTGCCTGAACTATCAGATAAAAAAATGCGGCGGTCCCTGCGTAAAATATATCAACGCCGCGGAGTACAAAAAATCTGTCGAGGGCGTGATGATGTTCCTGAATGGTGATGTCAGCGCGCTGATACGCAAGCTGAAGAAGGAGATGAAAGAGACCTCAGAAGCGTTGGAGTTTGAGCAGGCAGCGAGGCTGAGAGATCAGATAAGCGCCGTGAAACTCACCGTCGAAAAACAGCGCGCCGTGATGCACAAAAAGGGTACAGATAGCGACATAATCGGCTTGCACCGCGATGGCGACAACGTCGCGGTGAACGTCATAAACATTAGAGGCGGGAGCATAACAAGCATCAAGAGCCATGTTTTTCTTAGTAATAATCTCGCTGATGACGAGGTGATCGCGTCTTTCATCAAGCAGTTTTATCACGGTGATATCGAGATACCCAGAGAGATACTGCTCGACAGGAATATCGATGAGGCGCACGTGATAGCGGAGTGGTTGACCGAAAAAAGAGAGAAAAAAGTCAGCGTGAAAACGCCACAACGCGGGGAGATGCTGCGGCTCGTGGAGATGTCGGTCGAAAACGCGAAGCAGACACTGATAAACCGGTTGAAGCTGAGGGATGACGCAGACCGCAAGCTCTCGATAATAAAAGAGAAACTACATCTTCAGAACATACCGCGAGTCATCGAGTGTTACGATATATCCAACATAATGGGAACGCTCGCCGTCGGCTCAAAAGTCACCATGACCGATGGCGCGCTCGATAAGGACAACTATCGCAGATATAAAATAAAAACTGTGACCGGCTCTGACGACTACGGAATGATGAGCGAGGTGCTGAAACGACGCTTCAAACGGCTCCCCGAGGGAACACCACGCCCGGATCTCCTGCTGATAGACGGCGGGAAGGGGCATCTCGGTATCGCGCTCAAGGTGGTCGCCGAGCTTGGCATCACCGGTATAGATATAGTGTCGCTCGCCAAGGAGAAGCATAAAAAAAGTGGGGCGACTGAGGAGCGCGTCTACCTGCCCGGGCGGAAGAACCCGGTCGTCATAAGCGGTCAGAGCGCCGCCATGTACGCGAGCGCGACAAACCTGCTGATACAGCTCCGGGACGAAGCGCACCGGTTCGCTATCACCTACCACAAAAAACTTAGGAGCGCGGACGCGGTGACATCACTCTTCGATGGCATAAAAGGGATAGGTCCCAAAAAGAGAGAGTTGATTCTCAGGAACATCGAGAGTTACGACGATATCACCGAAGAAAAACTAAAGAGTATCAAGGGTTTGAACGAGGCGGACGTGGCGAATATTTTGTCGGCGATTAAGATGTAAGACTTATGTACGGCTTTACACAGTACCAGACGACCTCGTCATTTTGAGTACTTATCCCTGAATTTCTTCGATATTTTGTAGACATACCCGAGGATTTCGGCGACAGCCTTGAACAGCTCCATCGGTACGAACTCACCGATCTCCACACTTCTATAGAGCGACTGCGCCAGCGGCTTATCCTCAACGATCGGGATGTTATTCTCTTTAGCGATCGCCTTGATCCTTTCTGCTATCAGGCGCGCGCCTTTTGCCACCACCATCGGGGAGTCCATCTTCTCCATATCGTATTGGAGGGCGACCGCGAGGTGTATCGGGTTGGTGACGATCACTTCGGCTTTTTCGACATCCTTCATCATCCTGCGCCGTGCCAACTCACGCTGTACGCTTCTGATCCGTCCTTTTACCTGCGGATCCCCTTCTTGCTGTTTGAGTTCTTCTTTTACTTCTTGCTTCGTCATCTTCATGTTTTCTTCATACTGCCAGCGCTGAAACGCGTAGTCGAGCATAGCGATGATTATGTACACCAGAATAACATTGAACATGACTTTATATATCATAAACGCCTTGAAGAGCAGGATGTCGTAAACACTCTGATCCAGCAGCTCAGGGAAACGCCCGATACGGTTTAGGACGGTGCGGTAAGCGGTGTACCCGATCACGAATATCTTTATGACGCCCTTGACCAGATCACCTATCTTGTTCTTGGAGAACATGTTCCGAAAACCCTTTAGCGGGTCTATTCTGGAGAAGTCCGGGGAGATCGCTTTCGTTGAAAACATAAAACCGACCTGAAGCGCGTTCGCGAGGATTGCCGCGACAAATATCATCGCGAGAAGTGGCGCGAGAATCACAATCACCTTGGTCAGGTAAAGCGTCACCAGGTTTAAAACATCTCCCTGTGTGGTTTCTTGTGTGCCGCAGGTGGCGAGCGCGTAACTCAATGTTTCACGGTAGTGGCGCAGCATTACGGGCGCGAAAAAGCTAAGAGCGAAGAGCCCTGCCGCAAAAAGCACTAACGAATTCACTTCGGTACTTTTCGCTACCTGCCCCTCCTCACGCGAGTCACGCCGGCGTTTGGCGGTGGCGGGCTCGGTTTTTTCTGAACCGCTCGACTCTGGCATCCTCTATCGTCTCCCTTTCGCTCTCATCGTGTCACCTTACACCATAACCGGTCAAAAATCCAGCAAATTTATACTCTCACGCTCAAGCCTGTAGAGGGTTATTTTGTGGTATGGGTTGTAGATATACCGCGAGCGGGTAAACGTTTTTTCCGGTGTCGCGCCTTCGATCTCCGCGGCGCCCCGCACAGTTGAGAGGACAAATATATTACTGGGCTCGACCAAAGAACCATTAAGATCATCGAGCGCTTTTCCCGCCGAATCCGCCTGCTCCGCGGAGAACTCCGGCACGTAGTACACAAAAAACCGCGCCGCCTCATCACAATATACGAGCGAATCGTTTTTCGGGCTGTTTTCCTCTAAGTACCTCATCACCTGATACGGTGGCGGCGGGATCGTTTTATGCTCATAGAGCAGTTTACCGGTGTCAGCGAATATCGCCGCGAGCGCGACAGCTATCACAACCGCACCGTATTTTTTGCCGCTCGACGCCCTTATGATGAGGTGCGCGAGCAGGATTATAAATATCGGTATCAACGGCAACACATGCCGCGCCTTCTGCATGTTCTGCGCGAAGAAAATCCAGAGAAGATACGGAACGATGTATATCAGCAGCATCCGCTTGAGGTTGAACGCCCCTGTTTTTCGCGGCTCTTGAGTCGTGGCGTTATGAGCCTGTTTCTTACCGCTAAAAAAGCGTATCACTGCCCAGAGGAAGAGCGCGGTCGGCGCGAGCCTCAGCAGAGAAGTGTCATAGAAGTACGTACCAAGCCCCTTAGGCGCGAGCTGCCAGAGCGCGTCAAGAATCCTGTCCGCCCTCGATGGTGAGGTGAAGTATGTACCGCCCCACTTGTTAAAGTGCCCGAACAAAAACCTCACCCCTTCATAGTAGTAGTCTATCACCCCGACAACCTTCAAAAGTGGCGCGAGCCAGATAAGAACGCCGCAGGTAAGGCCGGCGAAGGCTGAGATGAATGTGTTGTCATCTCTGTGGATTCCTTCGTAGTTTTCGAGCCTGAAGAGCTTGAAGAATTTTCCGTATACCATCCAGAGTAATATAAAGGGCGCGTAAGATACACGTATTCCGAGTGTGACCCCGAGAAAAAAGCTGGCGAAAAAAATATGTCTAACGCGTTTTAGTTCGTATTTCTCGGCGGTTATGGTCAGATAAAAGAAGAGCAACAAGAAAAAGAGCGCGCTTATATCTGAGTTGACGCTGGTGCCGAGGAGTGACAGCGTCGGATTCGCCAGAAGTAAAACCGCCGACAAGATAGCCGCGGCAGAGCCGAAAAGTTCGAGAGCTATGATGTAGACGACCCCGATGCTGAGAGAACTGAAGAGGACATTCAGTAGCGTGAGGGCGGTAGTTTCGTCCCCGGTTAAATAGTAGAGTGCGCGACCGAAAAAGATGTAGACCGGATATCCAGGGAAGTGCGGCTTGTACGATGGGAGGTGATATTCGTTCATCGCGTACGCGAAGTCGATCGCGTCGTAGTCCTCTAGGTAATCCACGCGGAAAATTATTTTTATGATGAGGGATATGACAAACAGAGAGATGATAACAGCTGATCTGTTATTGATGAAGTCCCATCTTTTGCGCTCGTTCAGTGTCATTGGTTATTTTTTAACATCCTCTTGCAAAAATCTTTTATATTAATCCGGCAATCAAATATCCAGCTTTTTCGCACCCTCCCCGAGTACCCACAACGTCATCCTCGAGTGTCTCTATCGAGGATCCAGAGCTTTGGGCGACCACACAGGGATCGCCCCTAACTTAAGCAAAGTTTATTCGCTCCGCTCAGAGTTTTACCGATTAAAACCTCGAGAATGACGTTGCTGTAACCCGGGAATGACGACTTTATATATTAACCCGGCGATTAAATATAAAGACTCTGGGACAACTCCAAAACTGTCGTCCTGAATTTGAGGCGCGCCTCTTATTTCAGGATCCGGCAATCCTAATAAATCCGGGCAGATCCTGAAACCAGTTCAGGACGACGACAATATATTTACACGTAAAAACAGGTCGTACAATAGTCTTAGTTTATCAAAATATTTAAGAAAGTATAGGGGAACTTTACGAGTTTCTCCTTGCTGGCGTTTTTTGCCACTATTTATGACAATTTGTGGCATTATTCCTGTTTTCGAGTAATTTTTTCTCACTATTCCGCTCGTTTTTTAGCTGTCACCATGTCAAACAAGTCGCCTCAAAAACAAATATCGCAGTTATTACAGCGTGTTATGTTGCAAGCAGGCATAATTCTTACTTGTTTGGTATGGTTTGTGCATATTAATAAAGAGTGAATATATAGTAAAGAAAAGAATAAATAGTTCCGATATAGGAATTATAGGCTGGTGATTAAAACCATGAAAAAACTGATATGTAAAGACAAATTAAACTGCGACGTAAAAAGCACCTTGGACCATGTGATCAGAAACTACATTTTGACCGTAAGGTTCCGGTTGACGCGAATAGGCCTCCCTAAGAGAGCGGTGATCGGGATGCTGGTATTTATTGAAGGCGTATTAGAAAAAGTATACATCCTGCACAGATAAACTCTTCCCCCTAACGCGGGCACCACCGTAAAACCACTCAACTTAGCCAAACAAACATCACACCCGCCGGTAACGTTTACTTATTTCCATGACATTATTTTTTCCTCTTCGCTTCATACGCGTCTAAGCTTGGAACGTCAGAGTGACAGAGCCTACACAGCTCCCTCTCAGGGGCGGAGAATAGGTAACGCCCTTCTGATGAGTGAGGTGAGTGACAGTTTACGCACGCCAGCGCTTTTCCGATTACTTCGAAGAAATCCGGTATCGGGGTCAATTTTGACAGTTTAGCGATCCCAAGCTTATGGTGGTTCTTGGGCATCTTTTTATGGCATTTTTTGCACAGCTCGCTCGCGGCAAGCTTCAGCAATTTTGGAGTGTCTGTCGCGTGCGGCGCATGACACTCAGAGCATTTTTCTTTTAGTACCGGCTCATGGACATTCGCTATTTTTTCATCATCTTCATTCAATGTAAAGTCATTGTGGCATTTGTAACATATAAATGTACCCTCTTCAGTTTCAAGAAGTTTTGGGTTTCTCGAAGAGTGAGGATTATGGCAGGCGGCACACCCCTTCTCAGTGATAGGTTTATGTACCGTTGAGAAATACTCGACCTTCTTTTTATTTTTAGATTTTGTTTTCTTAGCGGTATCAGCCATCATACCACCCTTCATAGTAGGCATTTTCGCCCTTGATTTTTTAGGCGCCTTTTTCTTCGGTTTGTTCTTGATGAGGAAGTTGTCGTGACAACTAAAGCACAGCGATTTTATATCTTTTTGTAGTAACTTGTTATGCTCAGAGCCGTGCGGCTTGTGGCATGTCTGACATTTGCCGGCGTTAATCGGCTGATGTATAGAGAAGAGCTCCCTGCCTGTTTCATCTAACTCTTTGTTCTTATGGCACATATAGCAGAACTCCGCGCCCTCCTGACGTGTCATGTTCTTATACGGTGAAGCATGTGTGAAGTGACATTTCGCGCATTTCTTTTCCGCGAAAGGTTTATGTGTAACCTTATATGGAGCTTTATCCTTGTCCAGCGTGATCTCTTTGTGGCAAGTTTCACATAATGTACCATCCTCGGCCAACTCCGGCAAAAGGATAGACGCTTCAATATCTTTGTGGCACTCTCCACACTTTCTATCCGCGAACGGCTTATGCTGCTCTTTGTAGAGCATCTTCTTCACCCCGCCACCATGAACCTGATGGCAGTTGACACAACTCTCTTCATTCAATACTGTTTCTGGGTGCTTAATGTCATACTCGCCGGCATGACAGCTATAGCATGAGCTTTTCGCGGTAGTTATCAACTTGCTTGTGTGACACGCTTTACATCTTTTCTCTTCCTCTTTTAATGGGTGCGTATTCGCTTTCAGCAACGCTTCACCGCCATCACCGTGCATCAGGTGGCAGTTTGAGCAGTTTTTGTACTCCGGCGTCAAATCGCTATGCTTATCTTTCAGCTTTGACTTCTCGTGGCAATTGTTGCATGACGCTTTCGCCCGCTCGATATTATTGTTAGAGTGTGGATTATGGCAAAGCTGACAATCCCTCTTCTCCAGCAGATCCTTCTTATAGCTCAACCCCTTATGACAACTCAGGCACTTGTCGATACCTTTTTCGGTAAAGAGTCCTTCCTTCTCCGAAATATGAGAGGTATGACAATCCGAACATGTTGAAAGCTTGACTCCATGCCCGACCGCCATCTTATCCTCGTGGCAGACCTTGCATGTGTCATTTGTTTCGGCCCTGATCAGGAACATCTTGTTAGCGCCTTTGTGTATCTCATGGCACACATAGCATTTCCCCTGCACGACCGGCTTATGGATCGACTTATATTCAACCCCCTCCTTCTCGCCGGTAAAGGCTTCATGGCATGTTGTACAGATTCCTTTTCTGACATCTATAAGTAAAGCTTTAAGGTTTGAGGAGTGCGGGTTGTGGCATTTTGTGCAGATCCGTTCGAACATGCCGCCTAAGTGTATGTGTTTCGCCGCCTTTACTTTTTTGACAAAAGCCGCGTGACATGAGGCGCAAAGCTCGTCCTGCGGCATATTCAGCATGTGCTCATTTTCAGAGATATGTATCTCATGGCAGATAGTACACTCACCTGTTTTTACCGGTTTGTGTATGTACTTATATGTGCGGCGCAACCGATTGAATATCTTAGATTTGTGGCAGTTATCGCAAATATCAACCTGCTTCTCTTCGAGCAGCGGCAGTTCGTCAGGAACATAAGTATCGTGACACTCCTCACAAAGATCCGGGACTGACTGATGAACAAGCATATCTTTATACTTTTTCGGAGGGGTGTCATCCTCAGACTCCTGATAAAAAATCGTGATCACATAATCATCGACCTTGATTTTGTTCTCGCCCGGAGCGTACTCAACCGGGTGAATAAAAAACTTGGAGTCGTCAAGCTCTACCTCTTCAATGCTTAGCTCGTCCCGAGTTGATTTCTCTATTATCTTAACCGTTACCAGCTCAGCGGTTTTGTCCGTTGAAACGCCCGCGATCCAATCACGTTGTTCATAGATGATCATGTTCCCTTTAGGGTAGATCAACTTTATTTTGCTTTTCTCGTTTGGGTCTGTCTGCTTGCCTTTTTTCTTGCCCGCTGAGAGAGGGTCGGCTTGTATAAGAAATATAATAAAGGATAAAATCAATATAGGGAATAATACTTGTTTAGTGTATCTATGCGCGCGCGACCTTGACAATTCAACCCTCCTGTTATCTTCTGTATAACGACAATATACTTAAAAATAACATATTTTATGAAAATGTAAAGAGCTTTTGACATATTCGCTCCATATTAACCCGGCGATCAAATAAGTAGTCATGAGCACAATATCAACGGTTTTTGTATCTATTTATTAATTATTACCGCACGTTATTTGAACTGTCATCCCCAAAGGCTTCTATTGGGGATCCAGACCTCAAACATCCCATTAAACTTTAAAGCAAATTTTATTCGCTCCGCTCAAAGTTTTTGTCCTGGTTCCCGATTACTACCTCGGGAATGACGTGGTGGCAACCTCGGGAATGACGTGGTGTGAAAGCTATATATTTGATTGCCGGGTTAATAATAACCTGACAGAAAAGTCCTCGCCTGATCATAGTGAGCGGACTTAAAGATAATGAAGGATTGTGGGATATATAAATAACGTCTCGATACTGCTATGGAAGAGGCGGCTTTGTAGATGCAGCAAGAAGAGACATAATTAAATTAAAAAAAGTGAATAACCCTATAAATAACATCATGATAGAGATTGTAGACATTATATTCCATGCAGTTTTATCTTTAAGTATAGATATGGATTTAGATGCCTTTTAAAAAATGTCTTTCATTTTTTCATTATCTCGGATTTTATCGCTATGTAAGTTAATAAAAGAATGAGCATATACAAATTCGCCTAGACCAGAAAAGTACGTACTGAATTTTCTCATTGTATGAAAAAAACGAGAAATAATATTATGCGCTTTTAAAGAGCCAATTGATTGATGGTATATAATGATTTTGTCACAATATTGATCTAGTATATCTAAAACAGCCTTGTCCCTAT
>JAJRXV010000023.1 GCA_024276115.1 Deltaproteobacteria bacterium | reverse complement strand
CTTGCGTTTGCGGTCTTTTCTCTCGTATGTTACTACACCGTCAACGAGCGCGAAGAGGGTAAAATCCCTGCCGAGCCCTACGTTATTGCCAGCGTGAATCACTGTGCCGAGTTGTCGGACTATGATACCGCCTGCTTTTATCTTCTGACCACCGTAGACTTTTACGCCACGCCTTTGACCAGCACTGTCGCGACCGTTCCTGGAACTGCCGCCTCCTTTTTTATGAGCCATTCCTTACTCCTATCTTAAGCTAAGATTTCTTTTACTTGCAACTTTGTTATATATTGTCTGTGTCCCTGCTTCTTCGCATAGCTTTTTCGGCGCTTCGATTTGTAGACGATTATCTTTTTGTCTCTCATCTGAGCGAGGATAACGCCTTTCACCTTCGCGTCTGCTACTATCGGCGCGCCGATCTTGTACGTATCGCCATCGTTCACCATCAATACCTGGTCAAACTCAATGTCAGAGCCAGCTTCGCCTTCGAGCTTTTCAACGTCGATTATGTCGCCTTCCGCTACTCTATATTGCTTGCCACCTGTTTTTAATACAGCATACATTTTTCATTCCTCCAATACTTTCTAATCAAGACGGAACACGATACACTAAACCGTGCTAGCTGTCAATAAAAAAAAGCTTAGTTAAAAAATACTTTTAACTATATTTATTCCGTTGGTATCAATATTATCTTATGCCTGAGCAAGTTGATCTCTTTCAGCTTCCCTTCGACGACTTTTTTGTCTCCCATAAAAGTCACCAGCTCGTACTTATCATCCCCGAGCGGGACTAGCTTCGCTACTTCTTTGAATATCAGCTCTTCATCCTCACCGCGCAGAAAATACGCTGAAGCTTCACACATAGTCGTTCCCCCTTCTCATACTGAAGCTAATGTACATTATTATTATTCGAATGTCAACGTTATCGCTACTGGTGAATATTCATAAAACTTTTTTTTCATTTGATAAAAATCCAAAAAAGGTGTACTGTTAAAGGGTGTGTGAATGTCGTCGTCTGTTCGCGGTGCATGACACCTACATGTATAGAAACAAAATCCAGCGCAAAAGTACTTATTATGCCATAAGCCGAGGGCTGTTTTTTTGATTTATTTACATGAGAGAGCCTAATATATGAGCGTAAAAAAAAAAAAGCAATACTCTTTTCCTATACACCTAAAGTTGCTTGGGACAACACTCTTTTTTCTATTGTTGCTGACATTGGCGTACGGCTACTTAGCTTTTGTTTGCGAGAAAGAATGTAGCCGCGCGGTACTTGAGGAAAAAAAGCACTTAATCGATTCAGCAATTATCGTTCGTTATCAGGAGCTTTCTGAGACGGCGTTTCTGGAGTATACCAATACCGATGTTTTTGTCGACCTTCTTTTAGACGCTGAGATATCAAATCTTCTGCTTATCAATAGCGAAAATAAAGTTATATACAGCAACTACCCAGAACAAATCACAAACCAGATCAGCAGTGATATGCTGAACGAGCATACGAAAGCTAACCTGAAGAACGCAGGTTCAAAATTAGGGATAGCTACAAAGTATTTTGAAAAGCAAGGTGTTTACGATTATACTGTTTATCTGAAAAAACATAATAAGTATGACGGAATAATATATGCTTCGATTGGCTTGGCACGTTTCCGCAACGAAATGAGTACAATTCTGTCTTCATCGACCATAATATCTCTGTTGGTGATCATTGCTTCTGTACTCTTCTTTATCTCATTCTCGAAAAAACTTACCCGTCCGATCCGCGAGTTAAATGAAGTGGCGACAAAAGTCGCGAGCGGAGACTTTGACTGCAAGGTGAATTTTTCATCTAATGATGAGCTTGGCTCCCTTGCTAGCACATTTAACGCTATGATTGAAAAGCTGCGGGAATACCACAATATACAGCTTGATCAGATACAGATGCTTAATGAAGAGCTGATGCAGAAAAACATGTCACTTGAGGCGAATTTCTCTGAGCTCGAAGCGACGAATGAAGAGCTCGAAACAACTAACGAAGAGTTGATAGCTACAAATGAAGAGCTTGGAATGGCTAATAAGGACCTTTTTGCCATGGCGAACGAGCTGAAGAGCTCTAAAGAAAAACTCGAAGAGAATATTGAGATGGTGGAGGCGGTAAACGAGGATCTGAAGGTAATAAATTCAATGAAATCCAATTTCCTCGGGATGGCGTCTCACGAGTTGAAAACGCCACTGGTCATGATAAAAGGCTATGCGGAGCTAATTCTTGATAGTAGCGCGGATAATCTCAGCAATAGCAGCAATGAGATGGTAACACACATACTCAAGGGCGCTAATTTATTAGACGCTATTATTAGAGACATGCTTGACATAACCAAGATAGAGGCGAAAGAGCTGAAGCTTAACCTGAACAAAGTCGAATTGGAAATGATTATCAACACCGCGATGTTTGAGATGAATGGAATCGCTAAGGAACGTACTCAGACTCTTACAGCGCTAAAACCTCCCAGCGTGCGTGTATGCGTTGACTCCCCACAGTTGCACCGGGTAATAATACACCTTATCACTAACGCGATCAAATTTACTCCTGATGAGGGCAAGATAACTGTTTCCGCGGAGATAGTTTCTGACCATGTCCTCTCCTCGATGTTTGTAGACGAGGACGTAGATCAGGCGGTAGATATCAGTATTGCCGACTCTGGCATCGGTATTGACAAGAGCGAGCAGAAGCGTATATTTGATGTGTTTTATGAAATCGGAGATATCAACCATCACAGGTCAAGTAAGGTCGCGTACCTCGGTAAGGGGAGCGGACTCGGACTACCAATATGCAAAGGTATTATTGAAGCGCACAAAGGGCGGATATGGGTTGAAAGCCCTGGTTCTGATATGGAGAAGTTCCCCGGTAGTACTTTTCATATTGTTTTACCACTCCCTAAAGAAGAGAGTTTCGCAAAGGGTGAAGTGACAGTAGTCACCGAAGATGTTTCAGAGCAAGAGTTGCCAGCTAAGAAACAGAAGATATTACTCATTGAGGATGAGATTGACATTGTAGAATTGACGGAGATGGTGTTGCGGAGCAAATACACTCTAGAGGCGGTGGACAACGGCGCGGATGGGATAAAAAAAGCGTTTTCATTTAAGCCTGATCTAATCTTGCTCGACATATACATGAAGGGGCTCAATGGGTTTGAGGTCTGCGCGATCTTAAAAGAGAATGAAGTGACAAAAAATATCCCGATCGCTATGTTTACAGCCGGCACTCAGACTTATGAGGTTGAAAAGGGCTATGAAGCCGGTGTTGATGATTATATAACAAAACCGTTCAAGCCGCGCGAGCTACTTGACAGAATCGAAGCGTTGTTACAAAAAGAAAAGAGCGGCTGATATCACCGCTCCTCTCACTTGTGACGCTGTGTTACAACCTACCTGATATTTATGGTATCGTCATGCTCATCTCTGTACAGATCACATCATACTCGCTTGCCTTTTGGAGAAACGCTTCAGCTTGAGCTAGGTCGTTTGCCCCTTTAAATGAAGCCGACAAGGTGAGGTACGCCCCCTTCAAATGCTTATAATAACGAATCTTCTCAAATATTTTTATCGCGTGCTGAGCGTACTTTTTACCCTTCTCATAGTTACCGAGCTTGTTGTATGTATTAGAAATATTGACCAGAGTGAGCCCCTGCCCTTTCATTATGCCGAGCCCCCGGTAGAGATTAAACGCGTTATGGTAGAAGTCGAGCGACTTTTCGTTATTCCCTTTGTGAGAATGGATATTACCAATGTTAAAAAGAGCGTACGCTTCTAATTTCCGGTCATCTACCTCACGCGCGAGATCAAGGGCGCGGTCATAGTAAAAGAGCGCGACAGAGTATAGCTCATCTTTCGCGTAAATATTACCGATACTCAAGTTGATAGCGATAATGTTGCTGTAATCGTTAAAATCGCCCGAGAGCGCCAGCGCCTGCTTGTAGTACTCCTTCGCGTTGTCAAGCTCACCTATCTCTTCGTAGACTTTGGCTATCCCCTTGAGGTTCATCGCTACTTCTACCTCCATGTGCTTGGTCTTAGCTTGTTTCAGAGACTTATTATAATACTTAAGCGCTTTTTCAAACTCGCAAAGTTCACTGTAAATAACACCAAGGCTGTTGAATAGAGCGCAGTCGCCACCATTACCTTCGGCGATTACTTCAATACCGGTCAGGTTCAGCTGGGCAGTCTCATAATCACCGGTCTCGGCGTAGATAACTGTAATATTGTTCCTTACATCTTTCACCTTCTCGAAATCGTCATTGATCATATAGACGACCATAGCGTCTTTAAGGTACTTTACAGCCTCCTTGAAATCACCAAGATAATATTGTATCGCGGCGATATTATTAAGTACTTTTCCTTTACCCTCAACTATGCCCGCCGATATATAGTGTTGCAATATACTCTCGTAGTTATCAAGCGCGATATAGTAGTTTCTGGTATAAATATTGATTATACCGAGGAAATTATACGCCGCCAGCTTGTTCTCGAGGTCATTGTTTTTTATGCTGAGTTCCAAAAGCCGTCTGGAGTGGATCTCGCTCTTTTCGAGGTCGTAGTTCTTGATCAACGACGCTATAAGATTATAAAGCACCAGCATGGATTTTTCGTCATTATTGATACCTTCGAATCGCGACAACGCCTTTTCGTAGTGTGGGATAGACTCCTTATGAGAGTCATTGTTGTAGAGGATAGTACCTATGTTGTATTCAGCCGCGCCCTCACAAAAAGCATTACCAACCTTCTTGCACTCACGCGCTACCTTCATATAATCAGCGATGGTTGGCTTGTCTGAATCACTGTTCCAACCCGCGCTTGATATAACGTACGCGTAGTTGATCTTCTCTGAGCTGTCCGGGGAGAATGATTTTGAGCCTGCCCGCGTTGAGTGCGCGCCCGCGAAAGCGGTAATCGTGGATAACGCTAAAGTGAGTATAATTGTTATCAGGTTGCCACGCCATTTTTTATATATTGATCTCATGTAATCATGCCTCCATTTTATTTATATCGGTCAAAAATATCCTTTTCATTAATATGTAATACTGATAAACGCGCAAAAAGTTTCAAGGTAGGATAGTGAGCTTGCCTATCTTACCTTCTGTGTATTCTGTCTCTCCTGTAAAAAAATAAAAATTGTATTGGGCAACATGCCCCTCGGAAATGACACTGTGACTTTTCATGAGTGACATAACATGGTTCAATTCATTTATCATCTATCATTCTTAATTAATAGAGTTTCGCTTGACTATTATAGCTCCATTTGCTAATTTAATAAAAGTGTATATGTTGTTAAAAGTATACCAAATATTTTACTACTTATCAATTTACGCCCATTATTAGGTGATACCATGTCTGGTGAAAATATACTGATTGTTGATGACGAGCGGGGAATGCTGAGCCTGCTTGATAAGGTCTTGTCAAAAGATGGGTACAACATCAAAACCGCCGTTGACGCTGAAGCCGCTCTGAAACTCGTCACCAATGAGGAGTTTGACCTGATTGTCAGCGATATAGATATGCCCCACAAAAACGGAATCGAGCTTTTAAAAGAGATAAAAAGCGTAACAGAAAATATCACAGTGATAATGATCACTGCCTACGCGACTGTAGAATCCGCAATAATAGCAATGAAACTCGGTGCTTATGATTATATTACAAAACCGTTTCAGATAGATGAGATCAAGATGGTCATCAAAAAAGCGTTAGAGCGTGAACGTCTCATAAAAGAGAACAAGTATCTCCTCAACGAGCTTAAAATCGGTCGCGACTTCAGTGGCGTTAAAGGGGAGTCACTCGCTATGAAGAGGGCTTTTGAGCTGGCGCGGTCGGTGGCGGCGAGCAACGCGAACGTATTGATCGAGGGCGAATCCGGCACCGGTAAGGAGCTTCTAGCGCGCTTCGTGCACTACAACAGCCCACGAGCTGACAAACCGTTTATTGTGCTTAATTGTGGCGCTCTCGCTGAGGGGGTGCTCGAAAGCGAGCTCTTTGGTCACGAAAAAGGAGCGTTCTCCGGCGCTATAAACATGCGGAAGGGGCGGTTTGAGCTGGCGCAAAATGGTACGATATTCATTGATGAAGTCGGCGATCTTACACCACACGCTCAGATAAAGTTGCTTAGAGTCGTCCAGGAGCATGAGCTTGAGCGGGTCGGTAGCACAAGAACCATAAAGCTTGATGTGCGTATCGTCGCGGCGACAAACAAACCTCTCTTTCAGGAAGTGAAGAAGGGAAATTTCAGGGAAGACCTTTACTACCGCCTGAATGTCGTCAATATCACACCGCCGCCACTTAGGGACCGTAAAGAGGATGTACCTGAACTTGTACACTATTTTATTAAAAAATACTCTGATGAGATGAACAAGAGAGTTACCGGGATATCTCAAGAGACGATGAAAGTTCTCACGGGTTATGGCTGGCCCGGCAACGTGCGGGAGCTCGAAAACGTGATAGAAAGAGGTGTCGTGCTGGCAAAAAGCGACACTATAGGTCCTGACGACCTGCCGATGGGGCTTCAGGAGCCTGACGCGAACAAGCTGACGATATCAGATAAGAAGAAAAACCTCACTGGGATGCTCGATGATCTTGAGGCGCAGTTGATTTCTCGAACTCTTAAAAAATTCAACTATTCTCAGACAAAAGCCGCGAAGAGCCTCGGTATAAAGCGGACAACATTGCGCTATAAGATGGAGAAGCATGACCTTATGCCTGACAAAGAAGTGGAAGACATTGATAGCTTTGACGAATTTGACGAAAAACTGCCAGAGATATAAGCACGTAGATGGTTCGCTGGTTTTAAATGCCTATGAAAACATGATGAGTTCCAAACACTTAAACTCCCACCCTCAATTCTGGCATGTTTGTTGCATTAAATTTCTTATTGGTAATGCCCGGTTCGTCCCGGCAAATATAGTTTTTAGGTATGATAGATGAACGCGCAAGCAAAAGTACTGACAGCCATGATTTTTTTTTTAGCGGTATCGTTCGCTATTTTTAGCACGGCGGACAGCCGCGGTATCTCCGCTGATAAACTCTACGCTCTAAAACTTCAGCCCGCCTCGGGGGATAGTGATTTTGAGCCTTCAGAGACCGACTGGAAAAACGCTCTGCCGCTCTTTCTCAAAGGGGAGAACGGCAACTACCACGAGCGCGAAAAAACCGGTGATATAGATAAGGACTCTGTTCATGTAACTACCGCGTCATGCCACCACGGCACTCCATCATCACCACCTGTTATGATATCATTAAAAGCGTACTATACCGATGAGGAGCTGTTTATCAGGATGGTATGGGAAGACGCCACGAAGGACAGCAACATGTTCGAGTTTACTTATGCTGACGGAAAATGGAACGTTTCTGAGCAGTTAGAGGATGCCGCCGGAATCATGTGGGACACTACCGAGGGCGCGAACACCTTCAACTGCAACCGAGCCTGCCACAAAAAACTACAATCCACGAATGATATATCAGGCTACAGTATGAATACGGTTGCCGGCGAGATGATGGATGTCTGGAACTGGAAGGCTTCGCGCACTGATCCGCTCAGGTTCGCTGATGACAAGTTCATTGAGCCTGCCGGTGTAAAACCTGACACACCTTCGCGGATATATTTTTATAACTCGAAACTCAGGGCGAAAAAAACGCTCTCGTATTATTCATTTGACATATCACCGCTAGAAGATGGTGACGCGCCGGAGTTTGACGCGAACGGCAACCCGATCTCAGAGATGCGCTGGCTGATGACCTCAAAAGCGCCCGGGGTGAAGACTATGACCCCGACCGGTAACAGAGCGGACATAAAAGCGCGCGGCAAGTATAATAACGGGGAGTGGGATGTCACTTTCCGCCGGAAACTTATCACCGGAGATAAAAAAGATGTTGCATTTAACGTTAAGAGGACTAATACATATAAATTCGGTGTCGCTGTGATGGACAACACCCTCACTAACCACTATGCTGTGAAGGAGAGCATAACGCTTGAGTTTGTTGACGGGAGTAAAGCCGAAGCCGGGGATTCTGAGTGGTTTTTGTAAGGGGTAAAACATGTAGGTTGCTGTTAGCGTCAGCGTAACGCAACAAAAAAAGTAAATAAAAAAAACGAATAACAACACGTTCAGGAGGAAGATTTTGAAACGTAATATACTAATATTGATAGCTGTTTTTCTGATAATAACAGTCGCGATATCTGGCTGTGGCGATGAGAAGAGCGTGGCGAAGAAGAACAAAAAGAAAAGCCACAAAAAAGTATCGGCGACGATCAAAGGCGCTGTGCTGGCGCCGCTTGAAAAAGCGCAGGTATATATCTATAAGGCTGGCATGGACTTAAAGGGACCGCCTTATGACAGGGTGGAGACGGCAGAGCTAACCGGTGAATTCTCAAAGACTTTGCCAGCCGG
>JAJRXV010000022.1 GCA_024276115.1 Deltaproteobacteria bacterium | reverse complement strand
TCCATCCTTTTTCCGCCAGATTATCCGCTCCGGCGAGGCAAAGCCCGATACCGTGACCATATCCTTTCCCGCTGAACAGAAAAGCATCACCATCATCCTTGATACTGAACGCGGAACTTGGAAGCTCATTCCACCCGAGCTTTCTTCTAATCTTATCTTTGAATTTTTCACCTTTCAAAGTGATTTTTTGATTAAAAAAAACAATCGATATTGAACCGACCCAGTGATTGTTTGTATCACGCTTTAGTGCCTCTATATCAAATCTTTCATCATCCTTATCAAAAAAAATCCGGCTAAGCACTGACTTATCGACCCTCCGCTCATACCGGTAAAACTTCGAACCAACACAAAAATCGCAATTTACCGGCTTTAGGTACGGATACAACAAATCATCCCCGCCCCAGATAGTGCTCACTGCCGCTGTGTAACCGCCGCACGCCGCCGAATAATACACCTCCGCCAGACGCCCATCGAACCTCACCATCTCACCGTTGGTCTCCTTAGCCGCCTTCACCGCCATAGAATACGGTTTGCTTCGCTCTCTGTAAAACTGACAATGAGTCGTATCGCAAAGATCATAACCATCAGCATTGTGCCGAGCACGGTTCACGGTGATGTATGTCCGCGCTAGTACGGCCATCGCCTTTAACATCTCATACGGTGCGTCGTTACCCACCTCAGACTCCGCCACCGCCGCGGTCAGCTCCTCAATAGGAACTGACAAAAGGATCAAAAACTTGTTTTTAACATACTTTATTGATAACACACCTTCATAAGCTTTTTCATGTTTTTTGTTCACTTTTAATGTATATTTATTGCTAATTTTTCTCGTCTTTTTTGCCACAAAACTGATCCAATCTGTCCTGGAAACCACTTTTTCTTTCACTACACGTCCGAGCTCATCGACTACAGATATCACGACATTATCACCCCGAAGCTTCAAATTAAAATGCGTTTTTTCCATAAAAGCTACAATATATATTCTGGACCCATCCCTCTCTTCATCAAACATATTCTTCTCAAGCGATACTGAATACTCACTCAGTACTTCGCCCTTTATCAACAGGGAAAGCGTATCATCACCCTCGGAGTAGACATCGAGATCCTGAGGTTTGAAAAGCGACATGACAGAAACATCATACGCGCCATCAGCGCACTTGCCGCTCACCGGTAAGAACACCAGTAAAACCAGCGCGACCAACAATATTTTACTTCTTTTGATACTCATTTATTATCCTCGCCCCCAGCGTTGCTGCATCGATGCTACCCTTCCCTTCTAGCACGAAGACTAAAAGAGCTATCTCTGTCTCATATTTCGGGTATACAGCGATAAACCAACCGTGCGTCTTTTTGATATCAGGCTTCCCTTTGTATTTATAATACGCGGTACCGGTCTTCGCCGGAAATGGAGGCAGGTCAAACTCCCGAACAGCTTTCATAGCTGTACCATTCGTAGTGACACCTACCATCAGTTCCTTGAGCCTCTCACTCACCTTTCGCGTGATAGCTATGTTTCGCGTCACTTCTGCTTTTATCTTTACCTCATGCGGGTCAAACCACCAGCGGTAGAGCGCGCCACCGTTTAACACCGCCATGTAGGCCGAGAATATATGCTCTGGGTTCACGAGTAGCCTGTCACCAAGCCCTATCATATCATTATGATCGAGTTTCGCGATATCCGTAGGAACGAACAAGCCATATTCATAAAGCAAAGCCTTAAAGTCAGCTCCATTCAACTTTGTCGCGGCGGTCATAAAATACCGGTTGCACGAGTTCGCGAACGCCCGCGAAAAATCCTGCATTCCGTGACCCGGCGTGTACCAGCAGCGTTCCTCTATCGGTACGGTCGGAGAGGACGCGTAACAATTCACCTTCAGGTTATCAATACCCTTCTCTATCATGAGCATAGCGAGGAAGAGCTTAATAATCGATCCGGGCGCGTATTTCTGACGCCCATTGTCAATATTGTTATTGTAGAATAGCCGTTCACCACTGTTAAAGTCCGCGAGAATAACGATACCTTTTTGATCCTTAGTGATTGAGGCGAGACCGCTCTTAAGATCGGCGCCAAAAGAGGTGGCACAGAGTATAATCAACACTATGAAAGTAAATATAATCTTCATTGTTACCTGTCGAATGTAAACCTCAACTCTTCGTAAAGGTGGTCAATGTATGGCTTCTTAATGTATTTTACTCTGCCGATATAATCGACTGAGTAAAGCAGGCTTTTTACATTCTCTGAAAAAAACCGGCGCGTATCAATATCCATCGCCCTGTAATCCCCAGTGATTATAGCGCTCAGAGCCTTAAAGTCGGCTGCGGCTTTCTTAAAATCAAGCTTGATAACAACGCTCGGATTGTTATCGAGCGTATTTCGGATATCGAGTTTCTCCTTTATTTTGGTCAAATACTCCTTGTCATTCGCGAGAAAGAAGTATTCATCCTCACTATAAAACGCGAAGCTCAAACCATCAAACATTGGCATTTTTATATACCCAACACCGTTATCGTACTTCACTGTGACGTCCACTTTTTTTAAGAAGAGCGCACCGATGTACTCTTGGATTAGTATTGCAATATCCGCGCTGTCAATATTCTCACTGCACCTAAGCGCGACACACCTCTTAACGTCAACACTGAAGCCATCTCTGCCCGGATCAAGCGCGAAATACGTAACGCCCTCCTTAACGCCCTTGGATTTCAGGTAGTCAGATATCTCTCTTGACACTTTATCAGCCCTGCCGCGCGCACTGTTTTTGTAGCGTTTCTCTTCACGCCTCAAAGGCGGTGTAGCGGTAAAGTCGCTGAAAAACAGCTTCGTGATATTCTCCGCCAAAAAAGCGTTACCAGCGACTTCAGTATCAAATACCGAGCTTGTAAGATAATCGGTATAAAAATCGTCGTTAGTCTCCTCAAAAGAAGTTATAAACCCACCCTGCAACGCATTGAATTCAGCGCCTTTTATCGGTAGTATCACTCGCCGTTCGACATAACCATCATCCTCAAAAAACGCCGAAATCAACTCCTTGTCGTAGTTCATGTACTCCTTCTGATCGTTGAAGAGAAAATAGTTCTTAAAATACGGTGTCCTGTTTATCAGCCCTAAATCAAGAAAAACAAAAGCGTCGGCGCTGTTCACATTGAGCTTACTATTCTTGAGCAACATCTGCACGCTTATGTCGGTCATGGCACTTTTCACGCGATTATCATCGTAAAGCTTTAGCGACTCCTCGAAGATCGGCAGATCATTACCAAGTAGCAAGGTATCATCGACCCATACGAACATCAGCTCGAGCCCCGTTTTTTTATCCTCGACAAAATAAAACTCACGCCCATCGATCTTTCGCCGCTCAAACGTCTCCTTCATAGAGTTAAGCTTCGTCTTCTCAAAAAGGTTCAGCTCCATCTTTGAAAGCATCAGAAACTTAAGCTCACCAAAATCGTATAGAGCCAGTAGCGCATCCTGATCTGCTACCGAACTCACAAACGCCTCGTTCAGCTCGATCGAAAACGCCTCACCAAGTCGCTTGAACCTGCTTTCCATCTTCATATAAAGCTTCGACTTTTCGAACCTGACAAAAACCGCGGACCCGCTGTTATCCTTTTTGAGCTTTGACGCGGCATATTTTTTCATTAGATTGCCAAAGCCTCTTACATACCCAAACAAAAGCGGCTTCTCCGGTAGATACTTCAACAGCTCCGCCTCTCCTGCCTGAGCAGAACCGAGTAGATTCTCCCCCGAGAAAAAAAGCATAGTAAGTAGTAGCAAAACTGTTAATATTTTTATCTTCTTCATCATATCAATCCATCCTTGAAAAATTTGACGAGTCGCCATTCAGTCCGATCGACAACACACGCTTTATCCTTGCGGCAAAGTCGGCCGACAGCTTCTTCGTATCTTTTATATTCTTCTCGTTCTCGGTCAGGTTCAGCTTTTCGCCGAGGATTATTACCTTAGCGTCTAATATCTCGATCGCGAGGCTGTACGCTTTCACTTCCATAAAAGCATCATAAAGCGCACCTAAGATGTAAGCGCTCTCATCACTCTTAATATTGTTATCACGCAAATAGTTCACCACACTCCAGGTATCGAATCTAGAAGCCGAGTTCAAATAATACAGGCGCATTATTCTTCTGATGTTAGGAGAGCGATTGTATCCGAACTCATATTGCGGGTAGTCAATATCACCACTATCCCTTCTGTACGGTTCAAAAAGAGGGAGTAGAGCGTTGTACTCCTTAAGCACTATTTTCATCTTAAACTGGTTCAGTCGGTTGGGGTGGTCATCAGGGTTCAGATAAAACGCCTTGGCGTAATGCTGTTTCGCCTTTTCAGACTCACCATTCGCCATGTAGTGATCCCCGAGCAGGCGATGCCCCATGTCAAAATTCTCATTGTTCTCATTGAGCGCGTTTAGAGTCTGAACGTACAGATCGTCTCTCCCCTGAACCTTGTAGAGATTCGCCAGAACAACGTAGTAGTAGCGGTTATAAAGCTCACTGCTAAAATATGTCGTCTCCACGGCGAGGCGCGACCTGTCAGCAGATATTATCTCATGATAAAATGACGCGACATACTGCTTGACCACTGCCGGTACATAGCGGTCTTCGAGTAGCCCGATGCACTCCTTCCTGGCATTCTTGTAATCCTTCAATAGAAAGCGCAGGCGACCGATCTTCGCGCGGTTCATAAAGTCAGCGTTGTCCATTTTCTTCAATATCTCACGATAATGAACCGATTTGCCATACCGCTCTTTTTTTTCTAAGAGCGCGGCGATTTTCGCGAGTATTTCGGTTGAGCTGTCATAGCGTTTGTAGAGTTGCTCTAACGTCGCATACGCTTTTTCATCCTCACCTCTCTCTAAGAGGAGAACTGCGAAATCTAGGTAATCTTCTGGCGCGGCTGTTGTCATAGTCAGGCGCAAAGATGCCGAGCGATCTGCTGACTCATGCGCGTATTTGTCGAACCTGAAGCCACCGTTTTCAGGAAAATTCATATAGTAAATATCCGGCGACAGAGCCTCACCAATTACATAATCATAGTATCGGTAGCGCATGTCGTCGGTCATTTCATCAAGCTTGTTATTCTTCAAAATACTTATCGCCAGCTGATAAGCCTGCTTCATGTTGTAGAATACGTTTTTTCTGTCGCTCTGGGAGTTAATATACGCATTCAGTTTTTCAAGCCCTTTTCGCGTCTCACCGGACCTATGCAGGATATAAAACTCAAGTCCGAGCAGTTTCTTATGGGAAACAGAAATTTTAAGCGTCTCACCCATCTCACTAAGCTGCTCGATAGCGGCATCATATTTGCTGTTATCAGCCAGATATTCAATGTATCTTTGTTGATAACTTGTGAGGCTACTCTTGTTAAACCCAGAATTACCCTTGAGCATCTTTAGAATGCGCTTGTAGAAATAATCTTTATAATGTTCATCCATATACTTACTCTTCAGTGCTATGTTATAATGCTCGACCAGCCTGTCGTCCTTGTCGATGACATGCTTCATAAGCTCGAAAAACTTCTTCCCCTCCCCGCGCGAGTTGTAGTACTCCCCGATAAAATCAACATATTTTTTACGTGATTCGTAATGTAGCACATGAAAGGTCTCCACCAGTTTATCGATGAAGATCCTCTCACCATCCCCTTCTAACTTCTGAGCCTCAATGAGCTTTAGGTACTCATACGCATCGGCGACACTATAATCACCGGTCACCAGCGCCTTGGCTGTCTTGGTGGCCTTCTTCTTCTCATCAAGTTTAACGTAAGTCTCGACAGTTTTTTTAATATTCGCGATACCTTTTGGTGAGAGCGACAACGCCTTCTCGTACTGCTTGATCGCCTCATCGGGCTTATCTGTTTTTTTCAGATCATCACCGATCGCTGAATAATAAACCGAGGCCAATGGCGACTGCTCAACCAAAGCTAGATAATGTTCTGTATAACCTTGCCCCGCCATGTTCTGTGCGTAGGCGTATCTGTCAGCGAAGCGGTACCACCCCGGCCCGACAAACTCACGCTCTGCATCAGGTTTTCTGGCGTAGTTGCGTTTGATATCCTTCGGCATCCCGAGGACACCCTTAAAGAGCCGCGTCGCACCTTCAGAAAAGTCGTTAAAATACAAGTATATCAACGCCTTCTTAGAGTTTCTCCATAGCTCGGTTTTGAGGAAATCGCTGTGTCGGCTTTGCGGGTTCCAGTAACGCATCGTCTCAAACGCCTTATCTACCGCTTTCAGCGCGGCTTCCTTCTCGCCTTTCAACATAAAATACTGAATGTCGGCAATCCGAACAAACATGTCGCTATCGAGTTTTTTTATCAGCTCATCTTTTTGAAGCTTATAAAACAGGTCAAGGTATCTGTAATGATAAATACTATTTTCTGTGATATTCTGCTTTGGCAGTATCTTGTACGATTTATTGTGGTAATCCTTATTCTGCCGCCACTGGCTGAGGTTTTCAAGCTCCTTTTCCTCACCAAGCTCACCAAGCCAGGCAAGTTCCTCCAGAAGTCCGCTCTGTGAACCTAAACTTGCGGCTGATACAACACTACCAGAAAACTTGACGATAAAATCATAAGCGGCTTTGTAATCGCCACGCGCGTTGTAAAACTTGACGATCGGGGCGTACTGCGGTATGGTTCTCTTTCCAAAAGCTAGGTGGAAATAGAATTTTCTGTGCTGAATCGACTCATTAAGGCGACTGTTCAGCGAGTTTTCCGCGAACCAGCTCATCCAAGACATTTTTGTCAGTACGCTACTGAAGCTCTTCTTTATCGTCTTAGAACTCTCATTATATCGGGATTTCCTATTATATAAATACTGTATATCTGATTTCAGTTTATTAAAGTTCGCCCAATTCGCGCCATAGAAGTACGTCTCTGGATCATCCATCAATTTATTAGCGTAATCTTTGTCAAATAACTCAGCGTCGATAAACTCGTCAAGCACTTTATCTATATACGCGAGTGACCTCTTCTTCATCGCGCCATAGTCCCGATTCTCTCCGTAATCCCTGATTCCTGCCGCCAGCGTTTTTGTGAGGGCGTACCGGACATATTTGCGGGAACGTCGTATCTTGTAGTTCTCGGGGTTGCGCTGCTCAATAAGCTCAGAGTATTGCCGTTCAAGCGCGGTCAGCTCATCGAACGCCTTCGCGAACGCTCCTTTCAGGCAGAGCGCGTTTATGTAATATTGGATTTGATCCTTCTTCAGCGTTTCAACATACGGATGTGCCTTTAAGACGTCTAGCGCCATATCAAAATACCTGAACGACTCATCATACAGACCCCAGCGGTGTACCCGAATCGCCGCCCTGAAATAATTCGATGGCTGTTTCTTCTTCGCCGCGACTGCCTGCGCGATCGACTCAAGCGCCTTTTCGTCATTACCAAGATTATGGTATGTATCAGCGAGCTCCTCGAGTATATTGACATCGGCGTTTTTGATTCTATAGAGTGCTTTAAGCGTTTCGAGTAGCTTTTCATACTGCTGAGTCTTCGTGTATATATCCCGCAAATAATAGTACGGTTCAACCTTTTGCGGCTCATTTATGACCGCCTGTTCAAACTCTGACGACGATTTCTCAAACTCACCGAGAGCTTTGTAGACATACCCGAGAACAAAATCCCAACGATAATCCTTCTCCGACTCTGCCGACGCTTTTTTGTAGAACGATACAAACCGCTCCTTAAAATCCGTATACTTCTTTGAATACGCGATAACTTCGTTCAGAAGCGAAGTATCGGTCGGGTATAGCTTCACCGCCTCGATGTAGTGGTCAAGCGCCTCGTACTGCCGCCCCATACGAGTCAAAGAAGCGATCAGAGCGCGCCGCAGTCCAAACCGCACCGACTTATCTTCATTCGCCGCCAGTTTGAAAATCGCGCTGTAATGCTTTATCAGCCCGCTATAATCCTTCTTCTTCTCATAAAGCCGCGCGATCGTTTTGAGCAGTGAGAGGTCGTTCTGGTACTTCTCACTCAGCTCATCAAATAAGCCTTTAGCCTCATCGAAGTAATCATGATCTATATATTTCGCAGCAAGACGCAACAGCTCACGCTTTACATCAGCTTCATCCTCATAAAGCGACGCCTTCTTCCTCAATAGCTTAAACGATTCTTTCTGCTCTTTTATCCGACTGTAAAACGCCGCGACCTCCTCAAGCTTCTGCTGATACATCGCAACATCAGCCGCCTCAGCAATGCCAAGAATATTCTCGTAAATTTCTTCAGCCTTTGGGTTCTCGCCCTTCGCCTCATAATAATCCGCCAGCTCACGCAAACGGTACGTATCCTTCGGTGAGAGTTCCACTAGCCGCGTCAACACAAAGCGTATATCCTCATCGACATTCAAGTGCCGTTTCAGCTCAGCATATATCGCCTGCAAGAGTTTCTCGTTTTTTGTTTCCTTCGCGATACGCCTCAAAAATGCCAACTGCCGATCAGGCTTACCAAGCGCCTTGAGGAACTCCCCGTATCGGATAAACGCAAAATGTTTCTCTGGGTGTGCCTTCAGGTAATCCGCGAAACAAGTCTCTATGGCGTCCTTAACGCCTTCCTTATGTTTATACAGATATATCAGCCGCCGCTCAGTCCTGTACTCCTGAGTCTCAAGGTAATAGTCTATGTACTCAGCCACCGCGCTCTTATAGTCACCCTTCGACTCGTAGACCGCCGCCAGCTTACCCCGAAGCATATCCTTCTTCCCCGTCGCTTCCCTCTGTACTTTTATCACAGTTATCGCACTCTCAAACTGGTAATAATCCCAAAACAGCGTCGCTACTTCGAGCGTGATCTTTTCACTTGCGCGCTTTATCTTCAACATCTCCGTCGCGGCGCTCTTAGCCTCGTCAAACATACCGGACTCAAAGTATACCTCTGCGGCTTTCGTGTAATTCTCCTTTTGCGCCGGTGACAAATATATCAGCCTTGAATATAGCTCCGCCGCTTTTTTTATACGGTCACTGTCAGGCATCAAAAACGAGCTACCAAGCGATTTCAGGAGCGCGGCCAACTCGTTCAATATCAGCTCATCAGTTGGGAACGCTGAAGAGATTGTATCATACAATAATATCGCCTCCTCATAGCGGGAGATTTTCGCGAGATACGCCGCGTCATAGTAGAGTTGCGCCGGGTTCGATGACGCAGAATCATCATTGGAAGCGTAATCCTTCGAAGTCCCCTTCTGCATAAGCTTTGTGAGGAGACCGTCCTTAACACCGGCATCAAGCGCGAAGTACCGGAATGAAAGCCGAATAAACTCCTTCTCGTCACCAGAATACCAGTTCGAAAGATAGCTGTGATAACTAATCAGCCTTTTCGCAATCGTTAGATTTTCAGGGAAACGCCTGTTCGCGTTGGACAAAACAGCTATGTAAAGCGTATCCCTGTATGGCCTGCCACCAACCCACCTGCCTATAGAGTCAAAGTTCTGCGAGAGAAAATCCGCCAGTTCATCACCATCATCAAAAACCGCTGTAACGCTATTAATATAATTATTCGCCGCCTGCCGCCCCTTGTGACGTATATGCCAGCGGGCGATTTTGTGGTACCACGATTTATCATTGAAACGCTTCAACGCCTTTTTGTAAACATTGAGCTCCTCACCAAAGTGCTTGTGACGCGCCAAAAACGTCAAAAGCTTTTCGTATAACCGCTGGTCGTCAGGTTTTTTGTCGATCTGCTCCTTATATATGCTGATGACCTTCACATACTGCGCTGATTCGATCAGCGCAGAGATATATTTCTCAAGCCGCGCCTCACGCAAATCTTTATCGTTCAGCTCTGTAGCTTTATCAAGAGCTTTTTTGAGAATATCGAGAGCTTTAGCGCGTAGCGCCTTTGATTTTTTATGCGATGAAAGCGGTGACTCCTCCATACTAAAATATATCCGCGCGATCTTATCATAATACTCAAATATCTCTTTATCGTTCGGGTAGCTGTCTATGTAGACGTTGCAATATTTTATAGCAAGATCAACGTTCCTTCTCGCCCGGTAGAACTCTACGAGATTCCAGAGCGCGGCCTTGTAATATTTGCTATCCTTATATTCGCGTTCAAAAATCTCAAATATCTTTACCACATTCTGTGAGAAGAAATACTGCCCGCTCGCTTTATCAAAAGCTTTACGCTTTTTTTTCATGCCTGACGTATTGTATAAAAGCGACAACACACCATTGTAAAGCCCGGGATCAGTATCTAGCTTATCGTAAGCGATGAAATCACTTACCGCGTTCTTATCGTAAAACAGGCCACTGGCGCGTTTACGCACCATAATATCCATAATATTCACCAGCGCCTCAAGGCGAAGGTCCACAACATCACCAGCTAGATAAAGATTGTACAAATAACTGATCGCCTCATCACTACGCCCAAGCTCACTGCTCAGCCGCGCGTACATGGCTAGCGTAGCGTCATCTGCCACGCCACCTCTCCGCGCTGACGTGAAGTGATCGAACAACTTCCCCGCCTCTTTTCTGTCCCGCTCATGCAGATAAAGATAAAACAGTTTGAGGAAGCTCCTCTCATCGAGCCGCACGCGTTTTCCCGCTATCAGCTCCTTTTTGTATCCGTAATATTGATCGTACTTTATTAATATTTCAAGATAATCAAAATAGACTTCCTTCTGCTTCAACGGATCGAAACGCTTCTCATAAAGCTCTTTCGCCTCGGTGAATTTTTTGAGCGAAAAATACACCTCCGCACGCCGTTTTATCAACGCACGCTCTTTATCTGGGAAATGCTTCTCATAGCGATCAAGATAATACAGCAGTCTCGTATATTTTTCTTTGCTGAAAAGGTAATCAAGGTAATCGGTGAAGAGCGCGATATCATCGGAAAACTTCCCAAAAAGCTGTTCTTTCAACTTCTCAACATCGCCTTTCAGAAGGTGGTCAGCAATAAGCGCCTCACACTTCCGCTCAGCGGCGATCACCTCGTTCTTACGCTCTTTTAGGGGGGAGTTGGCGAGCGAGGCCTCGACATCAGCATTTTCCAAAGAAGCATCTGAGGCTTTCCAGACCAGATAAGTTTCATAGTTCTTAAAATCTTTAAACAGCTCCTCGTAATACTCATGCTGCTTTTTGTACGCCTCTTCGGTCATCAACCTGCTTAAATAAAACTCCACAGCCTCGGGGTATTTTTCCCGTATATTTTTTTCGCTCCCAAAGTACTTATTCATATAATCAAACGCAGCGGTCTCATCACCAAACTTTATCGACAAGTCTCTTAGCTTCAGGTAAAGCTCTTTTTTCTCACCAGTGTCAGTAGCTTCTTTGAGCTTCGTTAAGAGTAGCTCCAGCTTCGCGCTGTCACTCTTCTGGAATAGAGATTTATACCCACTGATCATATAGACATCAAGATTATCGGTAACGCTTTTTTTCGGGGTCAGGTCAAGCGTTATATCTTTCGTTTCAAGGCTCAGAATGTTATCGGCACCTGCCTCCCCGACAAAAAGCAGAACTGTGACTGCGCAGATGAACAGAATATTTTTCAGAAATCTCATAATCATAAGCTCCTCACCCGAATCACAATCTCTTTTGTCGAGGAGTTATGCGCGAAATCAGTCGCTGTAATCTTCAGATTATAACTGCCCGCGTCGATCTTATCGTCAATTTTCAGGTACCCGATCGACGCCTTTTCGTTCGCGTCATACTTGAGCCGTACTAGGCGCGAGTACGGGAACTTCGCGTTCAACAGCTTCGTGTCGCTGTCGGCGTACACCATCACTTTCACAATGTCGCCGGGTAAAACCTCTTTCGGTATCACCACCTTTATCACCGGTGGGGAGTTATCGACTACATAAGTCTTCTTCTCCTTGTAGACGTTCCCGGCGTTGTCCTTCAGCAGAAGACGACAGCTGTACTCGCCATCCTTCACGTCGGATGGCACTAAGAATCGGGCCATAAAAATACCCTTCTCCTCAATGTACGCCATCTTCTTCGTCAGACCAAAAGGAAAGATAGCGACGACTTCTGTGATGTTTTCGTCCGCCTTGACTTTCAAGACCGGGTCGCCAGGTTTTATCACCCTCGGGCGCAGGATAGAGCGCGGCGCGGCGAGGAACGACGTGTATGGTGTGACAAATTTGAACTGCTTCGCGAGCGCGATTATCTCTGTTATCCACTCTTTCTCTTCACCCTCAAAACGTATCTTCTTCAAGAGATAATCCACGCGCTTCTCCGCCCAGAGCCTGCGGATATGAGCGTTCACCACGTTAAGCTCAGGGAAAGCATACGTCATGTCACGTGATATCGAATCGTCATTATAAATGCCCTGCAACTTAAATGAAGCATCCCCTGCGACCGTGTACTTACCGATATAATCGATCGAAGTCCGATTGAACGTGTTCAACGGCTCTGTCGGGTAAACATCATAAACATTCCCCGGAGAGTATGCGAGCGTAAGCCCTTCTACAAAGCGTGAACCGATTTTGTTGAAAAACATCTCCTGCTGGATCATCTGCGTTTCTGTACTGGCAACAAAGTGAAAAGCGCCGTCATTCTCCTTCGCGAGCTCCTGCATGAAGTACTTGTTGGTATCATCCCCGATACCGAAGGGAAATATTTTTACATTTTTATTGTTCATCTTTTCGATACGCTCTTTCAAGCGTTTCAGGTTCAGATCATCAATAGTCGGGTAGCCGTCAGAGATAAATATCACGTAGTTTTCGTCAGACTCCCCAAACGCCTCAAAGCTTTTGGCAAACGGCTTCATGATATCCGTACCACCAGCGATATAACCGCTGTCGATAAAATCCTTCGCCGCCTGTATGTTCTTCGCGTTCGCTTCAAGCATCTTTTCAGAAAAAACGTGAACATCATCGTTGAAAACGAGCAGATTGAATCTGTCTGCCCCGTCAAGGTTATCCAAAAAATAGTTCAACGATTCATACGCCCTGTCGAGCTTATCAAACAGC
Source organism: Deltaproteobacteria bacterium (assembly GCA_024276115.1). Taxonomy (GTDB): domain Bacteria; phylum Desulfobacterota; class JAJRXV01; order JAJRXV01; family JAJRXV01; genus JAJRXV01. Next base: position 1,074 of record JAJRXV010000022.1, on the reverse strand, counting down.
ATCGAGAGCGACGTATCAAAAACGATGATGATGTTTCTGCCACCACCCGCGGTCTTTTTCGGCAGGTCAAAAATCGCCTTGATAAGAAAATACCCCGAGTCATCCTGATAGTTCTTCCCGTTCGCTGGGGAGATATCCTTGTAAACCCGCTTGACATCACGGTGCGTAAGGATATTGGTAAATATCCCGTCCACCTCTGTCGCGTAGGTGAAAACAAAGTCCTCTTTCAGCGTAAAATCCTTTAACGACAGAGCACCGGTCAGCTGATTTTCGGTCGCCTCGATTTTGATCGGGAGCGAGCCCGCGGTTATCTTAAAATCCTTGATCGGGTACTGGCTCCTGACGGTCAGGTGCAGATAAAAATCCTTCACCTTCTGCTCGCCATACAGCTCAGGTTTCAGCGGGAGCTGAAAATACGTTTTCAGATCGTTGATGCTCAGGTTCTGCTTGTAGTTCATCTCGATCCGCTTCGTACCGTACGCTTTGATCGGGAACACCCGGCAGGAGAACTTGTTGACAACGCTCTTCACGTCGGTCATCTCCAAAAGCCCGGGATCCCTCCTCGTTATCTGCTCATAAATATCGCGCGCGCGCTGTTTTTCCATCACGACACTAGGGATACGCACAAGGTCGTCCCAGATCGCGAAGTCGGCAATAGTCGCGCCATCAGGCATGGTGAAGATGTACTTCCCCTCAATCTGGTTGCCGGTATGGTTCTTGTATATCTGGATTATTTTTACGTCGGCGTACTGGTTGTTTAAGTCGATGTAAACGTCCATTTTCTCCATACTGAGGATGCTCTCCACCGTTTTTTTTGACTGCCGCGTCGGAATGAGCACGCCAGCTGCCGAGTGCGCCAGAATCGGGAGGAGGAGTAACAACACCAGAATATATTTGTATATATGTCTTTTATCAATCATCCGCATAAAGAATTTCCTTCGTCACATTGACCAGTCCAGAGTCCGTACCGATCAGGATGTAGCCGCCATCAAGCGCTAGAAATGAAGTCACATTGTTTGATGGTAGAATATCAGTCAAATACCTAACCGAGATATTTTTATCAGCATCAATAAC
>JAJRXV010000295.1 GCA_024276115.1 Deltaproteobacteria bacterium | reverse complement strand
AATATGAGAAAGCTGCTAAGAGCTTTCTTGCGCGCGATTTTAAGGCGGCTGATTTTACAAATACTGGTCGAGAGTACGCAAAAAGTTTACAAGAACCACGAAATGATGGCCGCTTGAAAACGACTTTTTCAGGGACGACTATTTACAGAGTTAAAGAAAAGTAAATAGTTTTCGAATACGTTGTTATTTAACTATGTTGTCGCGTTTTTTTGTGGTTTAAAATCATGGGGGAAATAATGATTAGTATAGATCGTTAATCAGTTTTACGATGTTTTTGTGACCATGCTTTTGCGCTTTGTCGAGAGCTGATTCACCTTTGTTGGTGATGAGCTCGATGTCAGCGTCGTTGTCGAGCAGTAGCTTGACAACATCAAAATGACCAGCCGCCGCCGCTTTTATCAGAGCTGTCTCGCCATTTTTGTTTTGGGCGTTTAGATCGACTCCATTTGCGATAAGTAGCTTCGCCATTTCAAGGTTGCTATACGCCAATGTCAACGCTGTTTCATCATCTTCATTCGCTTTGTTGATATCAGCGCCTTTCTTGAGAAGCGTTTCAACAATTGCTATATGTCTCTTGCCGGCGGCGATCAGTAAAGCTGTATCACCTTTTTCACCGGTTAAGACTTCTGTATCAGCGCCACTTTTGAGGAAAACATCAACCAGCTCAGAGTTGCCGAGATTCACGGCGCGGACAAGCGCTGTAACTCCATATTTTGTTGACCCTCCGTCATATACCTCGTCAATGTCATATCCGATAGCAAGCAATTTTTCTACAGTACTGTTTTCTCCTTTTTCAATAGCGTTTAAGATCATCATAGGATCAACACTATCGGCAAATGCAGTGGTGGAAACAATAAAAATAAACAGTAATGTTAAAACGGTTTTTGCTCGCATATTCCCTCTTTTGCTAGTTTCTGCAACTATATTACCACAGATGTCGAATATTGCAAGCGTTTCTATCGTTTTCCCACGTTTTTTTTTCACTTCGAAACTACCGACATTTTTTGCCAATCAACTCTCCGTAATTACATCTAGTTTTCTCGCGGTAGGTTTTCGCGACATTACAAGCGTAAATTAGAGAGGGTAGCCATATTTCTGATTGGATACTGTTTCTTTGGCTTTATATAAGATAAAAATATAAATGCGTTATAGATGGGAAGGAGTTCTGGAGGGGGCGTTACTTGTAAATCATGAACCCATATTCACCTTCTGCTACCGGGGCGCTATTCAACGCGGCAAGAAGTTCTGCTTCGGTAGGTAGGTACCAGCGCCAGGAGATACCCCTCAGGTACAGTAACGCCGCACTGCCACCTTCTAACTCCTCCCGCATTGTAGTCATTTCAGAGTCATAATCCGGGTTCCGCTGGCGTGTGTTCGCGTTCTCTATCTCTGGCAGCATAGCGGTGGCTCGCCTGGTAAAGAGGTATACGACATCTGGTACGTTGGTGTATATTTTTATTTCCTCTGGAATCTGGTCGATTTCGTCGAGGATTCCGAGCCGTTCCCGGAAGATGCCTGAGTACCATATTCCAGTGTCATTAATTTCGAGCAGCTTCATGCCGCCGAGTTTAAGGTTTCCACCGGCAAAGATCACGCAGAGAAATATGATCAGGTAACAGATGGTATCGCTGTTTTTCGCCTTGCTAAAAAGTACGCTGACAAGGCAAAGAGCTAGTATCACCCCGGATATGTAGAGCGGGGAGAGGATTCGGTAGTCAAACGGTATGTGCGCGTCCATAAAGGTCTTTGAGATCAGTAAGAAGGAGGTGTACGCGACAATAAATATACCAAGTAACAGCGGCAGGCTGGAAATCGCTGGTTTGATTCGCTTGTCGCTCACTCGCGCTTCTCTTGTCGATTCATACATGACGAAAAAGATTAATAATATAATGACCACGAGTCCAAAGAAAAATGTTTTTGCTGATGGTGGCAGCCCTGGAAGGAGCCAGTTAGAGAAGGTCGTCAGAGCGTTGTTTATATCCGCGGCGGTCACAGGGTGCAGTGATACCTGCCTGTTTGTGGCGCTACCGGCGGAGCTTATGTTGCGCGCGAGCCATACCATGATAAAAGAGGAGCTTATCGCGATGAATATTATGGTATCCCGCATTTTTCCCATCAGTGGTTTTTTGCTGAACAGAATGATCCCAGAGACGATAGTAGCGATGTAGACCACTCCGGGGTAGCGTGTAAGAAACGCGAGCCCAATAACGACAGCGGCGCTGATGATGTAGGAGCGTTTTTCATTGTCTAGGTACTCTGCCGCGAGATATATCCCGAGCGTACCGAGAAAAAGAAAAAGCGCTTCTGTCCATACGATCAGGTGCATGTATATAAGTGTTTCTGAGGTCATGATGATGAACGCGCCGAACAGAGCTATCCATTTCTTCCCGGTATAGCGCTTGATGACCATTCCAACCAGCATGATGTTCGCGCCAAAGAGCAATGTGTTGAGCCAGAGGGCGCCTTCTATAGGGTCTATGCCGGTCAGTCCGATCCCTGCCAGCAGTATCGGAAAAAGCGGTGGGTAGTGCGTCATCGGGACGAGAGTGCCGCGTTTTGATATTATGCTGAGACCATCGCCGTTGAGCAGGTTCCGCGCGGCCGATATATATGCCGCAGAATCAGGAAAGAGCCCAATTCCCCATCGCCTGCTGACAAAAAGCAACAGACCTACACCTATGATAGCGATGCCGGTCATGGATATCAGAAAAATATTTCTTTTTTCAGGTAGATTCATTTTTTTATTTTTATGCTGTATATTGTGCCTTGCCGATCTTCTTTGACTGGGGTGAGTGGCAGTAGTTCGTTCAGCCGTTTTTCAGAGGGCAACTCTCCCCGCGAGCTGTTTCTAAGGTAGAGCAGATAGGTGGTTTTGTTCCGCAAGCGTTCTTCCATCAGGGTCATTTCAGCGTCATAGCTCTCATTCATCAGAAGCGACCGTGGGTATTGTTTGATCGGTAACATCAACCCGACCTGACCGGTGAGGAAGTAGATAACATCTGGGGCGTTGGTGTAGAAGAGCGCGCCTTCAGGGAGCTTTCGCATTTCGCTTCGCAACTCCTCCATTATCGGTATCGATTCACTCCATTTTTCCCCGGACATCCCGAATCCTTTATTCTTGAGATACATCAAAGCGCCGGCTCCCTGCCTTGCGTTAAGCAACACGAAAAGCACACACAGTCCGACGAAGATGGATTTCAGCACCCGCGCGTTGTTGTGAGTGGTAATGTGGTGATGCGATTTGCAGAGCAGTAGAATAACGCAAACGATGTACACTGGGACAAGCATCCTCTCATCGAGCCCGGTAGAGACATCAAAAAATGATATCGAAACCGCCAGAAAAGCTAAATAGGTAAGGCTGAAAATCATCACGAGATTTGGGAATGGGTTCGGACGTTGCCTGCGGTATTTGTTGTAGGCAGCATTTTTTTCACCGACTACATAAATACCGACAAGCAGAATAGTGACCGCGAGGATCAACAAGATAAGTCGCGTACCGGAGAACTCGTGCCCCAAAAAAAGCCACCTTGAAAGTGTTTGCGGCACTTCTAACAACTGTTGCGGGCTTATCAGGTGAAAATTGAACGCCCGACTTGTCGCGTTGCCGGCTATGATAGCGTTGCGTATAAACCATAGCACGGTCGGGAGCGAGCAGAGCGCCCCGAATATTACAGATTCGGTGAATCTGTTCGAGAGTTTTTTGTCCCCAAAAAGAAGTAGCGCGATAACCCCGGTACCGATGAGCGGTACACCGGTGAAGCGTGTCAGGAGTCCAAGACCGGCTATGATCGCGGCGCCGTAGAAAAACCGCTTTTTCTGAGTAAAAAAATATTCCGCGAGCCAGAAAAGCCCAAGCGTATTTAAGAACAAGAAGAACGTTTCAGTCATAGCCATCGCGGACGAGACTATGATGATATGTGTAGTCAGGATGATTAGCGCGCCGTATAGTGATGTCAAAAGTGAGCGTGTGTAGCGGCGGATTATTAGCCCGGCTAATATTATGTTAGCCGCGTAAAAAAACGCGTTAAACCAGCGGGCGCCCTCAAACGGATCGAGACCAAGTTGACCTGTCAACGCGAGCAAAGCCGGGTAGAGCGGTGGGGTGATAGTGAGTGGCGCCAGTTGACCGGTGGTCAGTGAGTATGTACTCAGCCCCTTGCCGGCGAGCAGGTTTCGCGCGGCGGTAACGTATATAACCGCGTCAGCGTTCATACCGGCGCCCCATCTGCTACCGCAAAAGAGCAACAACGCGGCTCCCATAGTGGCAATTGTCGTTAGCAGAGCAACGCCAAGCCATCTTTCTCTATCCAATTTATCCCCCATGGGAAAACGTCGATTTTTGACTGGGTACTACTTTTTCATTAGCGATTCAACAGCACTGATCAGTTCTTTGTCATACCAGTTGAACGATCCAATAGTTGAATCCTCTAAGAAACCCTTCTTGTTGATCAAGTGAGTTTCTGGGACTGCTGTCGCTTTGTAAAGGTTATAGACTTTTTTGTCGGTGTCCATAAGTACCGGGAACGTTATTTTGTATTGTTTGATGAACTTTTTAACCGCCTCGATATCGGTATCTTCAGAAATGGCGAGGATCTCAAAATTTCCCCCTTTGAGCTTGTTGTACAGCTTGACCATAGAAGGTATTTCTTCTTTGCACGGTGGGCACCACGTCGCCCATAGGTTGACAAAGACGACTTTCCCTTTGAGATCGCTCAGCGTGTATTCTTTTCCGTCAACAGATTTTAGCGTAAAATCAGGTGCTTTGAACCCGACCTTCGGTGCTTGTTGTGATCGTCTACTATTTTTACTATCGCATGAAACAATAGATATAAACGACAAAGTGAGTAGTAATATGTACAATACTATTTTTTTTATAGGCATCTTGAATTCGTTTTATTTACGTAGCAGTTTCTTGATTTTTCTGGTGATCTGTTTGTTGAAATCCAGGTTGTAATCGTCCCGCCTGTAATAAACCCTCCCATTTTTATCTATTAATATTGTCACCGGTAATGTATCGACACCATAGAGGTTTTTACCGATCTCCCTCGTCTTGTCATTGATCCGTATCTGGCTCTTGTTGAAAATTTTTTGCCAGACTTTAGGTATTGTCTCCCGGTTGCGTTTCCAACTATCAAGACTTACATAAACAAAAATCAGCTCGTCATCAACTATCTTGTGTTTTTTTCTTAATGCTTCTAGTATCCTGACAACGTTATAGCATGACGCGCATGTAACGGAGTAAAAATTCAGTACGATCGGTTTTTTCTGGTAGTATTTGTTCAGGTCAAACGTTTCACCTTTGAAGTCTATTCCGGTGAAAACTGGCGCGATATTACCGACTTCAATACGCTTTGATCTTCTCAGCTCATCTTTCCCCCCCGCGAAAGCCTCACTGGTTTGGGCCGAAGCAGAAGAAAATGTGACCAAGAGAAGTATACATACCAAGAATACCAAGAAAGAAAATCTGGTTGTTTTTCGCATAATTCCATACATGATTCATAATCTATAACAATATTACGCTTTTTTCAAGTGAATTATTTATTTCATCAAAAATCTTGAATAAAAAAATGAAAATCCTATAATTTCTTTTTCCTTATATATTTCTTAGATTCGACCTTTAGCTCCTTATACAGTTCTGGGAGCCACTCGGGCTTTTGCTTCCATACAATCTCACCAGAGTCTATAAAACTAAAATATTTCAGCCGGTCAGGCTTGCTAGATTTTTTCGGTGGTTCATCATGCACCCGAAAATCGTACGGCATGACGATGACCTTCGTGTTACGCTTCCCGATATCATGCACCATAAGATAAAGCTCCTCGATCGGCGCGTCACCCATCGCTATGCAACCGATAGAAGCGGCCTTACCGTGGATGAAAATATCGCCACCGAGCCGTGCCCGCTTGTCCCGCTTCGCCATCTCCTTATCAAACTTGTTCGGGTAGTTGAGCTTCATCGACAAGTGGTACGAGCTGTTCGGGTTGTGCCACAAAATCGAGTATATCCCCTCAGGTATCTGATAATCCCCCCGCTTGAGCTTCGGCCCCGCGCCACCGCTCGCCGCTGTTATCAGATATGTGGCGATATACGCCCATTCGCCTTTTTTGTCCCGCGCCCACACTTCGAGATCCCCTTCATCCTTCAGCGCGAGCATTGTCAGCTTTTTCGGTGGGTAGTCTGACCCCGCGTCCGCGAACATCTTCTTCAGCTTATCCCGGTACTTCGGGGCGATGATCTTGATGATCCCCTCATGCGTTCGGGTGCCTTTGCGACCGATATCAGAGCCATTGGTCACCTCTGGAGCGCACTTCCAGAGCCCACTGTTTGTCATAAAAGGAAAACCGACGACCAGTGTTATAAGAATAGCTGTCAGTAAATATTGTTTTTTTATTCGCATGTTTACTCTTCTCCTCTTTTGTTGTCTTACTCTGCCGTACACTATCTTTTAAATATGGTTTCAACTCAGCCAAGGAGGGACAAAGTTTTTATTGCCGATCCTCACATGCCCGCAGTCATCTCGCGCACCCCACACCATCATCCCCAAGTGTCCAGCCCGTCATCCCCAAATGTCTCTATCGGGGAACCAGGCTTAAAACATCCCATTAAACTTTTTTAAACTGCTTTTATTCGCTCCGCTCAACGCCTTTGTCCTGGATTCCCGATTACTACCTCGGGAACGACACTGTGTATCTTCTGGAATGACGGTGCGTGTCTCACATAGGGAGTAATTTTCATATCGTCGCTTCCTTGCAAAAGACTCTATGCACGGCTTACACAGTTAATTATTAACCCGGCGATTAAATATAAAGACTCCGGCACAACTCCAAAACTGTCGTCCTGAATTCATTTCAGGATCTGGCAATCCTATAAATGCGGGTAGATCCCGAAACCAGAGGCGCACCTCAAGTTCGGGACGACGGCAGGAGTATTACACTATACATTTTATCGCCGGGTTAATAATAAATTTAACATATAATTAGATAAAAACATGAAATATAAAAAACACGCGAAAGTATATAAAGCTCCTAAATAAAAAACTCCTACAACAGAGATGCTTGAAAACCATACCATTGCGGCAAAATACGTAAAGATAAAAGGAATCATCAAACTAATTAAAATAATACCTTTATACTTTTCATTTCTTGTAAATAAAAGCCTGTACTGGTTCATTATTGTATCCACGTTTAGCTTAACAAGTTTGTTGAACATTAAAGTTTGCATCCCCAAAAGGATAAGTCCTATTAATATGAATGTAATGAACTCGCCTGTTATAGGTATCATTATTGCCCCTACATCCTCAATAAGAATCAACTTCAAATAATAATGGATCTCTCCTAAAAACGCTGTCAACAAAAACAGAAATAATAAAATATTTAACATTCTTTTATATTTTTTTAATTTCATAACAGCTCCTATAGTTTAGATTTGTCTATATCTCATAAATGAGGGATTAGCCGGGCAGGTCGGATTAAGGAGACACGGCGAATCCAACGTTTACATCGTTTTGTCAGATTCGCTCCGCTTAATCGGACCTACCGGTCTACCGCTATTATTAATTAAATCCGCCTTTATCGGTATTCTCGGCGTACCTTCCGTGTGCTATCGCCCACCTACAATCAAGACTCCTGCACGACCCTAAAACCGTCGTCCTGAATTTATTTCAGGATCTAGCAATCCTAATAAATTCGGGTAGATCCCGAAACCAGTTCGGGACGACGGCAGTAGTTTTTATACATAAAAGCAGGTTGTGCAGGAGTCTTAATCTATACCACGCAACACCCCCCAAGTCAATTCTCCCCCCGGTCAAGAATCATATTGCAAACCGCAAAATCATTGCTATACTAATTTATGACTACGAAATCAAGGAGGAGCAACATGGCGGATGAAAATATAATCAAGGTGTACTCGACCCCTACGTGACCGTTTTGCAAGATGGCGAAGGAGTTTCTTTCGCGGGAAAACGCTCCGTTTGAGGAATTCGACGTATCAAAGGATAGCGGCAAGTTGACAGAGATGTTAGAGATATCCGGCTCCCGAAGTGTACCTGTGATAGTTGGGTGTGAGCAGGTGCTGATCGGGTTCGACAAAGAAAAATTGAGGCAGATGATAAATTGTGTGAAGAACAGAAGCGCGGTGTAATAGCGGACGCGTGTTACAGTGAGAATTTTTCACCGAGGTAGATTTTTCGAGCCTTTTCGCTTTCGGCTATGAACTGCGGTGTACCCTCTTCGAGCAATGTCCCTTCGTTCAGGATGTAAGCTCTGTCGCACACCCCGAGTGTTTCCCTGACGTTATGGTCGGATATGATAACACCGATGTTGTGTGCTTTGAGCTTGTGGATTATGCCCTGAATGTCGGCTACCGCGATCGGATCAATACCGGCGAATGGCTCGTCGAGCAGGATGAATTTCGGTTCTGTCACAAGCGCGCGGGCTATCTCTACCCTGCGCCGCTCCCCACCGCTTAGTGAATACGCTTTGCTGTCGCGGATGTGCGTGATGCTGAGCTCGTTTAGGATCGTGTCGAGCCGCGTGAGCCCCTCTGTCTTGTTGATCGGCAGTGTCTCTAGTATCGCGTCAATGTTTTCGCTCACTGTGAGCTTGCGGAATACCGACGCCTCCTGCGGCAGGTACGTGATACCGAGGCGCGCGCGTTTATACATCGGGAGTTGGGTGATGTCGTCATCGTTCAGGTAGACTGCGCCCTCGTTCGGCGGGACGAGCCCGACGGTCATATAAAACGTCGTCGTCTTGCCGGCGCCGTTCGGTCCGAGCAGCCCTACCACCTCACCGGAGCGGACGTTTATGCTGACACCGTTTACCACTGTTTTGTCCCGGTAGCGTTTCACCAGCGAATCTGTACGTAAAATGCTTTGCAATGCTATCAATCCTTTGGCAGTCCCGACTTTACGCCGTCGGGGTTTATCAGCAGGTTGACCTTGCCGGTCGCGGTGTACCTGTCTTCCTTCAAGAAAACTTTTATCTCCTCGCAGGTGATGATGTTGTCGCCCTGCCTGATCCGCGGATCACCGGTGAGGGTCACAACCTCGGTCGCGCGGTCGTATACCATCTTGCGCGCCTTTGCCACCCGGTCATTCTCTGAATATTTCACGTTACCGGTCGCGATTATCGTCTTGACCTTATCGCCCTTCGCTTCAGAATCGTAAAGCAGCTCCGCGCGATCAGCCTCTACTCTCATCTCATTATACTTGATCTTCACGTTACCGGTGAAGACCACGCTCTCTTTTGTCGCCACAAGCGAGTCTGACGTTATGTTATACGGTTTCTTCGCGTTATCACCGGCGTGTACGGTAGTGGCGAACAGTATTATTAGTGTGATTATGATTATTATTTTATTCTGTTTCATTTTTACCTCGCTATTTTTCTATCTGCTAAAAAATCTTCGCGCTGACATCTTGTTTCAGCTGTATCCGCTCACTTTGCAGGTCAAACAGCATCCCGGTACCTTTTAGAATCCTGTTCTCTTTTTTTATGACTACCGCGTCTGATGTTGATATGACTTTGCTGTTATGCGCGTACAGAAGCGAGTCTGCCAGCACCTCATAGCCGCCCTTCGAGACGAGAACAACATCACCGACAAGCGATATTTCATTTTTTGTCGCATCATAAGCGCCGTTTGAAGCACGCAGGTCATACTCATCGCCCTCCCGCGTGAAAAACGTTACATGAACATCCTCAAGTTTTGAGATATCCCCATCCTTGAAATAATCCACCTTCTTTGCGGTAATAACATACTCAGTAAAATCCCGCACCATTTTCGTGTAGCGCACTTCGCTCAGCTTAGCCTGCGCGTCACTATCAGACGGCGCGCTCTCCTCGGAGTTGAGAGCGTCTAACATCCTCTTACGCTCGGTCTCCCTGTGAGTCTGACGAAAGGACAAAAAACCGATCGCCCCGATCGATATCAGGACAACGACGAGCAATATGTATTTAAACTTTTTCATCTTCATACCAAGCCGCATTCAAAAGATTAACCGCGTTGGCTTCGTCCCAAGCTCCGCTTAACCTGTAGAGCATGTTGCCCAATATAATCTTAAAACAAAGTTTATTCGCTTTGCTCAGAGTTTAGTCCTAGGTTCCCGATTAAAACCTCGGGAATGACGTGGCGTGAAATGTACGCCCGCGCCTCCTCCTTGCCGCCGTGTTATTCATCCGACCGCAACTTGGAATCATAGCTGCTGTTTTAGGTCTTCGGCTTAGTCTTCCACCTGTTGTGCATCCAGACCCACTGCGGTGGGTACGCTCTTATCGCGTTTTCTACCGCCTTGCTGTACGCCAGCGTATTCGCGTGCAGATCAGCGTCTTTATCCCCGCTCTTTACCGTCTCTATCGGGGTGACGACTATCTTATGCTTCCCGTTTTCACGGTGAGAGAACCCGGCTATCACCTTACAGTCGAACTTCATCGCGAGTGACGCGGCACCGACAGTAGTGTAGGCTTTTTTGCCAAAAAAATCAACAAAAATCCCCTGCACCTTAGTGTCCTGATCGATGAGCATCCCTAAAACGCCATCTCCTTTCAGCGCCCTGATTATCTTTTTTGACGTGTCCGGCTTGTTCCGCAATATTGTTTGAACACCGCTTTGTGCCCGCAGGTTTATGAGCACATCATTCAGCCGCTTGTCATAGAGCTCCTTTGCGATCGGGGTGATATGAAACCCGATATGCGCAAGATAAGCCGCCATCAACTCCCAGTTCCCGACGTGACCGGTGATATAAATACACCCTTTCTCCTTCGTCGCGTCACGCAGATGCTCAAGTCCATCGATCGTCACAAACTCATCGAAACGCCGCATAATCTTCGGCATGTTGAGTATCTCACAGAGGCATATACCGAGATGGATAAACGATTCTTTCGCTATGCGCCTGACTTCGGCATCGTTTTTTTCGGGGAAGGAGGACGCGATATTTCTGAGCGCTATCTTCCTCTCATACGGTAGCGTGTGAAAACAGAGCCGACCTAAAAAAGCGCCGAGCTTCAAGCTGACTTTAAGCGGTAACGCGCGCGCGACCGCCCTTACGGTGTAGAAGAGTCCGACGATCAGATCACGGACAATACGTTTTAGGATTGGAGATTTTACAGCGGCCATTTATTTGTTCAGCCTTTTTCTGATACCGAAGAACATCAGAAGAGATATAAGCGATATAATCGCGATAGATTGCATGATTATGACTACCCCGCCCCAGCTTTTGAGGTCAGGTAGAAGTAGTACGCCGACACCAAGCGCGCACGTCGTCAAATAAATGAACCATACCGCCTGCCGCTGAGTCATCCCGAGCTCAACGAGTCGGTTCTTATCCCCTGCATATATCGGGCGCCGTTCCTTCAGGCGTATGATTATCACCGAGAACGTATCAAGGGACTGTTGCCAAATAGACAATTCTCCTTGTTTTCGAAAAAGTCGTCGCTGTAAGTACCCGTAAAAAGGAGCGAGCCGCTCTGGCGGGGGTACGAGCAACATCGTGATGCTCGGAAGTTTAGGGGAATTCCCCCTAAATTGTATTGGGCAACATACCCATTATAATCGAGAGACACGGCTATTGTCAACGGTTATTTCGTTCTGGAGGACACTCCGTTTTTTTAACCACAGATGACACAGAGGATTTTTCGTTAAACAGGTTAAAGAAATTAGCGATAACTGCGTGGCTCCCTACGATAGATATTAACCCCGCGAGATGAGTCTCCTAAATAGATTTTTACGTTTCCACTTCAAAACAAAGCTATATTGATAATATGTTTAGTGTTTTTCAAAATAAAACTTATT
>JAJRXV010000294.1 GCA_024276115.1 Deltaproteobacteria bacterium | reverse complement strand
CATTACCGGCGTCATCGATGATAGTGGCTGTGATACCCGGCACAGGCTTACCCATTGAACCGTGTTTTACCAGCATGTCTGGAGTATTAGCAATCAACATGGCGCCGGTTTCAGTCATCCACCATGTGTCTCTTATTGTAATCTTGAAGACCTCTTCGCCCCACTTGACGACTTCAGGGTTCAGCGGCTCACCGACCGAGCAGATCTCTCTAAGGCTAGTTAAATCGAATTTTTTGATCATATCACTGCCCTTAGCCATAAGTAGCCGGAACGCTGTTGGTGCGCTGTACCACACTGTTACCTTATGATCCTGTATCGTCTTATACCATTTTTCGGCGCCATATCTGCCGCCACGTATTAGGGTTGTCGTACCTGTCAACCACGGTCCGAAGATACCATAAGATGTGCCGGTCACCCACCCCGGGTCAGCGGTACACCAGTAGATGTCATCCTCTTGCAGACCGAGTACTTTCTTAGTTGTCATGTACTGGCTGATCATAGCGTTATGGACGTGTACGATCCCTTTAGGTTTTCCTGTTGAGCCAGAAGTATAATGCAAGATCATAGGAGCTTCTCTGTCGAGCCACTCCACTTCCATATCATCAGAAGCTTCTGCCATTTCTTTTTCGTAACTTATGCAGTCATTACCCTCAAGCTCACTGTCAGAAGCGCCTACAAGAATTATATGCTTGAGCGCCGGTAGCTCGTCACGCGGGATCCTATCGAGCATGGCAGGAGTTGTGATGATGCAGACTGACTCACTGTCGAGCATACGGTCTTTGACCGCCTCATGCATAAACGCCTCGAAGAGTGGTCCGACAATAGCGCCTATTTTCAGGACACCGATAAAGCTTATGTATAGTTCAGGACTCCTCGGCATGAAGATAAATACCCTGTCTCCCTTTGTGATACCGTATTTTTTCAATACATTCCCAAACTTGTTTGACTCAAGCTTCATCTCCTGGAATGTGTGCTTGCTTACAGAATCATCCCCGACAAAATAAAGAGCTACTTTGTCCTTCCTCGGTGAATCCGCGTGCCTGTCAATGCACTCGTGCGCCATATTGACCTTACCTGTCTCGTGCCATGAAAATTCCTTTTCAATTGAGTTGTAATCAAATTCGTTTGTCTCTGCCATTCTTGATTCCCTCCTTATTAAGAGTCATTGATTTTATTAAATTTTAACATCACTAACAAAGAAGTTAACAAAAAAAAGTGGGATTTCAAGTGTTTTTTTGAAAAACCGAGATTTGCTTTATTATTTAACCGGTTTAACTGTAACTTTTGCGCCTTGAACAGCGGTTATGATGATCTCTGAGTCACGATCGATAAAATCACCTTCTGAAATTACATCGATTCGGCGGTTGTCGAGCAACATCGTACCGGCAGGTCTTATCGGGGAGGCCGCGACACCGATTTTACCGACTAGTTCTGAGTGAGTTTCCGCGGACGTGAAACCTTTGTCACTATCAAACGCTTTTTCGAGGGAGAGCTTTGACCATAAAGAGGTCTTGGGCAAGTATTTGAATATAAAATAGCCGCTGACACCTATTGCGATGGTTGAGAGCGCCATACTACGCATAGGTAGCGTCAGCCTTGTTATGCTGAACGGGAAATCTTCTGGCGGAAATTTGAACATAGCCATAATAAAACTCGCGACGATGCATACGATCCCGGTGAACCCGGTGACACCGAACCCGGGGATGACAAAGACCTCAAGTAGTAGCAGAACGACCCCAAGAATAAACAGGATTACCTCCTCATAACCGGTAAGTCCGGCGATGTTGTGTCCCCAGAAGAACATGACGAGGAATGTCATGCCGAGCATCCCGGGAACACCGAACCCTGGAGTCTTTATTTCGGTGTAGATACCAACTATCCCTATCGCTAGGAATATCCATGAGTATGACGGTGAGCTTATGAGCCGCGCGAGCTTTTCAGCGAACGACAGCTTTGTCCTGTGTACTGTAGCGCCTTTGAGACCTATCTTCTCAAGTAGCTCTTCAAGACTTTCAGCTGTGTCTTTCGCCAGCTTGTACTTGATAGCTTCTTTTGTCGTGAGCGCGAGTATTGTACCCTTCTTTTTGATCCCCTCGATCTCTATCTCAGGATCGACCATAGCCTCGGCTATATCCGGTGGATGACCGTTTCGCTCAGCGGTAGCGCGGAATTCCTTCCGCAGGTAGTCCACTATCTTGCGCGGCGCCTCTTTTGGCTGTCCGCCGGGCATCATCTGTATCGGCAGAGCATCACCGATCGAGCTTCCTTCTGCCATGTATATTTCTTTCGTTGCTATGGCGATAAGAGCTCCGGCTGATATCGCGCGGGTCTTATTGATAAACGCATAGGTTGGAACCTCGGTCTCAATAAGGTAGTCACGAATCTGCACCGCGGCCTCAAGCCCTCCACCAAAAGTAGTTATGTTGAGAATTATCGCGTCGGCGTCGGCATCTTCAGCGGCTTTGATAGAGCGATAAACAAAAAACGCGAGCCCTTTTTCGATATTGCCTTTTATTGGTATCTCAAATACTGTCTTGTTACTGTTCTTGGCGAGCGGTTTCGCGGGCTTTTCCTGCTCTTCAATATCTGTAACCGGTTTTGCTTGGTGGTTAGCGTCTGATATTTTCTTCTCATTATTGTTTTCGGCTAGAGAATCGTTGTAAGGCAACACGCATAAAAATATAGCAATGATAAAGAAAAATATAGTTCTTGAAAGTTTCAAAACAGCTCCAATCGTATTTTAATATTAAGACTTAATATGCACAACCCTTAAAACCGCCGTCCTAAATTTGAGACGCGTCTCTCATTTCAGGATCTGGAATGTATAATGAATACAAGCAGATCCCGAAACCAGAGGCGCGCCTCCAGTTCGGGACGACGGCAATATATTTACGCATAAAACAGGTTGTGCATAGGTCTTATATTTTAAATCTATCAGAAATGTCAGTAAAAATCAAAAAATAAAAGAGTTTTATTTGGGATTTCAGAATATTAAGCAATTTAGAGGCGCTAACTAACATTGTTATTATTAACTCGGCAATCAAATACCGCAGTTAAAGTCCGGGAAGTCAGACAGGTCGAGCGCGGTAAATAGCAGGTAATATTTTTTGTAAAAAGATGACATTTGCAGAAGCATTTGCAGGTCATAAAAAAGTGAGTATTGAAAATGAAACATGTATTCCCTCCTTTTGTGGCTTAAGTGGTTGATTTAACAGATGAATCATTATATCACACT
>JAJRXV010000293.1 GCA_024276115.1 Deltaproteobacteria bacterium | reverse complement strand
TCTTTGTCGCCCGGGATTTGATTGATAAAGTACCGGATCTTTGGGATATCTCTGTTGCTATAAAACAGAATGCAGGTAGCCGGTACTCCGTCACGCCCTGCCCGCCCGGTCTCTTGATAGTAGCCTTCAATATTTTTTGGTAGATCGGCGTGGATGACAAACCGCACATTTGATTTATCTATCCCCATACCAAAGGCGATAGTCGCGACTATAACCCGCGTGTTATCTCGGTTAAACGCTTCCTGGTTCGCCCCTCGCTCTTCTGGCGGCAGCCCGGCGTGGTAAGGGCGCGCGACGATCCCATTTGAGAGTAAAAAGTCCGCGGTCTCATTGACAGACTTGCGGGTGGTGCGGTAGATGATCCCGGCCTCGTTAGGACGGTCTTTCAAAAAATCGAGTATCTGGAGGTTTACAGCGGTTTTTCGCTCCACCCGATAAAAAAGATTCGGGCGGTTGAATGACGCTCGTATCATAAACGGCGATCGAAGAGCGAGCTTGCCGATGATGTCTTCTTGCACCTTCATCGTAGCGGTAGCGGTGAAGGCCGCCACCGGAACATCCGAGAATATCTCATGGATTTTGGAGAGGCTCAGGTAGTCCGAGCGGAAATCATGTCCCCACTCCGAGATACAGTGCGCCTCGTCTATCGCGAAAAATGAAATATTAATATTTTTGAGCGTCTCTAAAAAGCTCGACATAGCGAAACGCTCTGGCGCGATATAGAGTAACTCAATCTCATTTAAGCGTAATCTCCGCTGAGCGTCAGCCATCTCCTCGGTAGAGAGTGTACTGTTCATAAAAGTGGCGGCGATTCCGTTCTCTAACGCCGCGTCCACCTGATCCTTCATCAGAGATATTAGCGGGCTGATGACAATAGTTGTGCCACTCATCATCTTCGCCGGCAGTTGATAGCAGAGCGACTTACCACCGCCAGTAGGCATCACCGCGAAAACATCCTGTTTATTCAGTATGTTATTAACAATAGACTCTTGGTTCGGGCGGAAGGTCTCGAATCCGAAAACAGTTTTCAGCTGTTCGTACATTTTTGTTTTTTTATCTTCAGTTAGCATTTATAGATGATAACATAAAACTAAGCGATAGTCCATAAAACAAGAGGGGCGCCAAAAGCGCCCCTTGATGTTAAGGTTTTATAGTTGATAAATTATCGTTAATTCGAGCAACTAGAGCTTGAGCCACCGTTCATCGTCACTGTAAATTTACCGTCACACACTCCGTCGAACACAACTTCGGCTGTGTTGCCATTGACATCTGTCCAGTCCATAGTGCCGGAAATCGGCTCAGTTTTGCATGCTTCTGCCTCAAGAACTACATCGGTCATGCTAAAAGTCAACCCTTTGTAGGTAGATGTTCCGGTTGTGTTGATTGTCGTGGTTTTCCCATCGGTTGATTTTGTAGAGCTTATCATCATGTCTATATTTCCGTTAGTCGATGTAATATCCATCGCGATTATTGAGCTTGTCTCGGTGTTTTGTGCTATATCAATAGTACCGGAGTACTTACTCTGACCACCGGAGAAGTCTTTTAGAGTAACCTTGGTGGTGCCAAGTTCATCATCGTCGATGTTGAATTTTAATGAGACATATCCATTAACAGTTTTGTTGCCTTCGGTGAAGTTGTTGAAGTCCATAGACATTGTGCCTGTCATAGCGCCCGTGGCAAGGTTTGTTGTAATGTCTACACTACCGCTAACTTTACCGTTTAGTGTATTCTCTTCTGAACTGAGGTTTGTAGCTGTCATAGTATAATCGCAAACAATATCAAGAGAACCTTCAGTGCTACTGTTTACGACAGACAATTTGGTAAAAACAACTACAAGCTTACCAGACATTGTCACATTAGAGCCTGTAGGAGTACAACCGTTACCATAATCGACAGTCACTGTCATTGTGCTCGGAAGCTTTGTAAAATCAAAAGTCAGCGGCGGCTCCATTGTTGTAGTCGGGCACGTTGTAGTCGTAGCGGCAAAAATGACCCTTTTTAAGCTTACAACCGATTGCGAGCCTGTAGTGCCTGTTGATGTCATAGTACCGAAGTCGCCCAGTGAAATCGAGTTAATCAGTTCGGTAGTCTCTTCGCAGATGTTTGACTGCGTTAACTGCATAGCCGAGCCCCCGTCTGTACCAATGTTGGTGTCGTCGTCACCCTTTTCATCCTCTGTAGTCGTCTCAAAGCATGCGAAAAGAGACATCAACGCCAAAATCAGCGCGCCCCTCAACAAGAGTGATAATATTCTTTTTGTTTTCATTTTAATTCTTTTTGTTTTCATTTTAACTCCTCATGTTTTTGATACCTAATGTTATTAATATAGTACAACAAACCTAATTCTCTTTGCAAAATTCTATTATCTTTTCAGCTACATACTCTATTTCTTCATCTGTCAGCTCCGGGTATATCGGTAGAGCGAGGCACTCATTACTTACACTCTCTGCTAGCGCGAAATCTCCACGCTTCTTACCGAGATACTCAAAGCAGCTCTGTTCGTGCAGGCATACCGGGTAGTATATCATTGAGCCGACACCGTTTTCAGCCAAAAAGTCCTTCAGCTCATCACGTTTTTCAATTTTGATAACATATTGATTATATGTGTGGAATTGGTTTTCGCACTCCACTGGTATAGTCACCTCGGCAACATCTCCAAGCATCTTATTGTATATTGTCGCGTTCGCGCGGCGCATACATATATATTTGTCGAGCCGTTTCAGCTTCACTCTCAGTGATGCCGCCTGAAGCGCGTGCATTCGGAAATTACCCCCGACGAACTCGTGATAGTAGCGCCTCGCGGAGCCGTGGTTACGCAACATCACCATCTTTTTGTGCAACTCGTCAGTGTCGCAGACCGCCATACCACCCTCACCGAAACCACCGAGATTCTTAGTGGGGAAGAAAGAAAAGCACCCGATGTCAGACATGCTACCGGCAGGTTTGCCGTCATATTTCGCCCCGATAGCTTGCGCGGCGTCCTCTATAACTTTCAGGTCATGCTCTTTCGCGATCGCGTTTATCGCATCCATATCGGCGCACTGCCCATACAGGTGTACCGGCATGATACACTTCGTTTTGTCGGTGATATTGCGGGCTATCTCCTCTGGGGATATGTTGAACGTCACCGGATCTATATCGGCGAACACAGGTGTAGCACCGGCTCGAACGATACTGCCGACAGTCGCGAAAAACGTAAACGGTGTGGTTATCACCTCATCACCCGGCTTCAGATCGAGCGCCATCAGAGCGACGAGCAGAGCGTCTGTACCTGACGACAACGCGACGGCGTGATTCGTGTGGCAATAGTTCGCCACTTTTCCCTCAAGGTTAGAGACTTGCGGACCGAGGATAAAGTGGTTCGAGTCTATGACATCCTGCATCTCGGTGAGGATATCGTCCTTCACCGCCCGGTTCTGTTTTTCCAGATCGAAAAATTTTATTTGCATAGTCTCTCCTGTAAGTTGACTGTCATCGCTTCTACGCAACCTTTTGTACATAACGTGCATAAGTCTTTAGCATGTATTTTACACTTTTAAGTAGTATTGTAAAGGAAAATGTAAGAATGTGTGGTAGCAAGGCTTCGAAAACTAAGCCGCGATAGTTTCTGAATACTTATTGGCTCTATAAAAGATAAAAACTGATGTACAGATTGAGGAGATGGGGGGGCTTAATAATGATGTCGTTTAGTATAGTTTTATAACCACAGAGGTGGCGCCTTAGTTGATCGGCGCCACCTCTGCGCATAATAAATAAGGGGTGTTTTTAGAATCCAAGCCCGAGGTGAGCGACTACAGAATCAGCGCTGTTGCCTAAGCTGTCTTCGTCATTCAGATACTCAAGCGCAACTGACGCGTCATCGCTCAATGAGTATGAGACGATCGCGCCGAGACGCTGGAGATCAGTATCATCAACTAATGAAGTGAACTCATCGGTAGTCTCATATTTGAGACCGAACAAGAAATCAGCAACTACAGTAGTTGTCACTTCGACGTTAAGCGCTGATGGTTTCGCGCCTGCCAAGTCCGCTGTCATCTCGCCATCGGCGGTAACATACTCTACTAACAACGCGCCTGTAGCCGCGGTTACATTAAGACTCGCGCAATACGCGCCTGTCTTCTCAGTGTAGTTCGTCGCTTCGCCAGCCGCGTCTACAACGCTACCAAACATTCCGAAACTTTCGGTGATATCTGAGAGGTATTCAGCTTTTATCGCTACAGTCAGCTCATCGCTCGCGACCGGTGTCAGAGTCAACGCCGCGAAGAAATCATCGATCTTGTCATCTTTCCCCGCTTCATCAGAGTCGCCATTGAACGCGCCGACTTCAATCGCTACCGGACCGTCTTCAACACCGACAGAAATCGCGCTCGCGCGGGTCTCACCAATAGAGAGGGTGTATGGGTCTACTAAGAAGCTTGTGCCGGCATCAGCGAACGGCAGGTATATCTTACCGATTTTAGCATATACCATTTCTTTTTGGTACGTAAGGTACGCCGCGTCAATAGCACCGTAGATATCCGCGTCGCCATCAGCTTCTTCGTACAAGAATATCACATCAGCTTTTACGCTTTCCACGAGGCCCGCGGTGAGCTCAAGACCAAAATCATAAACAAAAACATCACTTGAAGAATCACTTTCACCATCTACGCTTTTAGTGCTGTAAAATCCAACATCAGCGCTCAAAAATCCGCTGACACTAAGATCGCCCTCAGCGCAGTTGGCATTGACACCAACCCCTAAAACAATCGCACAAACAAATAAAACAGATAATAACTTTTTCATAATTTAAATCTCCTTTTCTTTGGGGCTAGCCCCTCATTATTTTTTTTCTATTAACTCTTCCATCTTGAGGGAACTGTTGCCAAATAGCGGATTTCCCATTTTTTCTAAAAAATCGTCGTTGTAAGTACCCGTAAAAAGGGGGTACGACCAACGGGAGTGTAGGGGGAATTCCCCCTAAATTGTATTGGGCAACATGCCCTTGAGGTACTTACGCCTTGTGATCCATTCTTCATCCTGATCGATAAGTACAGCTCCAACCATCCTTTCGGCAGCTTCCCTGCTTGGAAATATTTCGATCAAATTCGCGCTTTTGTTTACCTCTATCCTGGGTCGCGAAAGCATGTTACTGTTTCTAAGATGCTTTCGGTGACTTTCTGGAAAGTTGAAAATCGATAAACAATCTTCTAAATTTTCCTCAACCCAATGAGAGACATCATGATACTTCGTACTAAAACAACTTAAAAATTCATTTTTGGCTGTAAGCGCTTTTGCCATATCTTTCGCCGCGAAGATCTCTTTTATCAGATCTATTAAAACCTTGAGGTCTTTCTTTGGCGCCCTCTTCATAGCGTTTTTCATAAAACAATCCTGACAGCTCTGCCAAACGACTCCCTTAAAACAACTCTTCAGCGCCCGCCGAAGTCCGGGGTAGTCATCTGAGACAACCATCTTAAGACCATGCAGACCACGAGCTTCGAGCGTTTTAAAGAACTTACGCCATGCTATAAGCTCATCCCCACTGTCAGCTATAATAAAATCAATAATACGTCGGTAGCCATTTTCGTCTACACCGGCTGCTATGATCACAAGTTGATCGACAATAGTTCCCTCTACCCGGGCTTTCACACAGCGAGTATCCAGAATCAGATAACGGTAAGCCTCATTGAGCTGTCTCCCTCGCCAGAGCTTTAACGCTTCATCAAGCTCTTCAGACAAAAGTGACACAGTTTGAGCAGATACAGGGAACCCGAAAAAAGCGTCTGTTACCTGCTTGAGCCTTCTGGTGGTAACACCGTTTATTGCCATCTCCCCGACACATGAAATGAGAGAGCGTTCACTGCGCTGGTACTGCTCGAGTACAGAGATTTTGAGACCATCACTGCTTTGCGGTATCATGAAGGTGAAATCCCCGAGCCTGATCTTACTGAACTTCGTGAAATCCACCATCTCTTTATCTCTTTGCTCCTCTAGCCTACCATGAAGATACTTCGTCCGCTCCTCTAGCGAAAGCTTGCATTTAAATGACTCTACAAACTTTCTTAAATCATCCGGGCTTTCTGAGAACAGCTCCTCTAGTATCCTGCGATACCCGTCACCATTAATCTCTGTTGTCATCCTACTCAACCTCTTACAAAAATATTGAAACCTTACTTAAACTCACTCTTTATTTAATCCGCCAAGGGCGGCTCCCCTCTTCCCGCATCACAAAATTGTGAGGAAGAGGTAGGGAGAGGGGAGAAGCTAAAACTTGAATATTTTACAGTATTAACCCGGCGATCAAATGTGTAGCACAAGACTCCTGTCGTCGTCCCGAACTGGTTTCGGGATCTACCCGGATTTATTAGGGTTACCAGATCCTGAAATGAATTCAGGACGACGGTTTTGGAATCGCGCAGTCTTTATA
>JAJRXV010000292.1 GCA_024276115.1 Deltaproteobacteria bacterium | reverse complement strand
AGGCATGATGCCAAACCCTAAGACTGGTACTGTTACAAATGATCTGGCTGCCGCGATAAAAGCTATCAGAGCTGGTAAGGTGGATTTCAGAGTTGAAAAAGCTGGAATTGTACACACAGTCATTGGTAAGACTTCATTCGGCGCGGAGAAGTTAGTAGAAAATTTTAGAGCGATATATGATTCTATTATGAGGTTAAAACCAGCTTCAAGTAAAGGCGTTTACATTAAAGGGATTACATTGTCCAGTACGTATGGGCCTGGTATCAAAGTAGACCCTGCCGAGCTGAAGTTGAAATTTAAATAACCATACTTAAGGTCAAAGACCGTAGGCGCTCAGGCTTAATTTTTTTTTAACCTACATAGACTTTGAGTCATTTGGTGATTAACAAGAGTATATGTTAAAACCCTCTGGCTTTGATTTTAAGTCATCAATAAAGAAAGGAGGGTAGCGAATAATTGAAAAAAGATAAAAAACAACAGGTCGTTCAAGACCTTAAAAACAGGCTTTCATCTCTCAACGCAGCTGTATTGGTTGATTATAGAGGCTTGGATTGTGACCAAATGAGTAGGCTGAGAAAGGATTTACGAAATTCTTCAGCTGAACTTAAAGTAGTCAAGAACACACTCTTAAAACTCGCGTCAAAAGGAACTTCATTTGAAAAGCTTACTGAGTACTACAAGGGACCTACCGCAATCACATTTATCGAAGGTGAGCCGGTTGAACCCGCTAAAGTGCTTTCGAAGTATGCTAAAGATATCAAATCATTAAAAATAAAAGCCGGTATTTTGCAAGATCAGCTGATCGACGCGGACGGTGTTGATGCTTTATCGAAGCTTCCGTCAAAAGAGGTGCTGTTATCGCAGTTCCTGTCAGTACTTGAGGCGCCTATGAGAAACTTCGCTTCAGTGCTCGCGGCATTCCCAAGAGGTTTTGTCACAGTATTGAGTGCGGTAAAAGATCAAAAAGAAGAACAACAATAGCAAAAATTATCTTGGAGGATATATAAAAATGGCAAACGTAACAATGGACGATATATTAAGTTATCTTGACACAGTGACAGTATTAGAGCTTTCTGATCTTATCAAAAAGATCGAAGAAAAGTATGGTGTTTCAGCGGCTGCTCCAGTAGCTGTAGCAGCGGTAGCGGCAGGCGGCGATGTGGCTGAGGCAGAAGAGAAGACAGAGTTTGATGTAATCCTGACAGCGGCAGGACAGAAGAAGATCCAGGTCATCAAAGCAGTTAGAACGATTACAAGTCTTGGACTTAAAGAAGCGAAAGCTCTTGTTGATGGCGCGCCTTCTCCAGTCAAAGAGGCTATCGCGAAAGATGAGGCTGAAGGTATCAAGTCTCAGATAGAAGAAGCTGGTGGTACTGCGGAAATCAAGTAATTAGTCATTAACTAATTACTTATTAATTATCAAAAAGCAATGAGGGAGGGGTTGTATGATATTTCATACATTACCCCTTTTCTCAGTTTTTTGAAACCTAGTTTTAAGGCACTTTTTCATTCAATAAGGGGGCATTATTTAAATGATTAAAAGCAATTTGAGGATTAGAAAAGATTATGCCAAGATTAAAAAAGTATTGGAAATGCCTAATCTTATCGAAGTTCAGCGAAAATCATACGAAAGATTTCTGCAGCACGATCTTAAGCCAGAAGCAAGAGAAGATATAGGTTTACAAGCGGTTTTTAAAAGCGTTTTCCCTGTACGGGATTTTGCTGATACAGTATCGCTTGAATATGTGAGTTACGCGTTTGGTGACCCTAAGTATGACGTCGAGGAGTGTCGACAGCGTGGAATGACGTTTGCCGCGCCACTCAAAGTCACTGTAAGGCTTTTCACCTGGGAAGTAAATGACGAGACGAAAGCAAGGTCTGTCAAAGATGTAAAAGAACAAGAAGTATATTTCAGTGAGATCCCATTAATGACCGATAAGGGAACATTCCTGGTTAACGGTATCGAAAGAGTCATCGTTAGTCAGCTTCACAGATCTCCAGGGGTATTCTTTAATCATGATAACGGAAAAACACACTCAAGCGGAAAGCTGCTCTACTCCGCGCGGGTGATACCATACAGAGGTTCATGGCTCGATTTTGAGTTCGACCCAAAAGATTTCATTTTTGTCAGAATAGACAGAAGACGAAAGATGCACGCGACAATCCTTCTCAAGGCGTTGGGATACACCGCAGAGGAGTTGCTCAGCTATTTCTACAAAAATGAGACTATCCAGATAGAAGCTGATGGGCTTTATAAAATCGTTGATTCTGACTTACTACTCGGACAGCGCGCGAGTGAAGAGATCAAAGACCCCGAATCTGGCGAGCTTATCGTCAAAAAGGGCAGAAAAATCACAAAGCTGGCGATAAAAAAGCTTAAAACATTCAATATAACAAAGATTCATATAAATGATGAAGACCTGGTAGGTAGAGTCTCCTCTAGTGATATTATTGACGAAGATACCGGTGAGGTATTGATAGAGTCGAACGAGGAGCTTACACTCGAAAACATAAAGCTTATTTATGAGAAAAAGATTAAGAGCATTGGTGTACTATACATAGAAAAATTGAGTGCCGGACCTTACCTCCGAAACACTTTGATGGTTGATAAGGTAAACAATTCTGAAGAGGCGAAGTTCGAGATATACAAGCGGTTGAGACCGGGCGAACCTCCGACAAAGGATAGTGCTGAGGTATTGTTTAACAGCCTGTTCTTTAATGATGAAAGATATGATCTCTCGAAAGTCGGTAGACTCAAGTTGAACTACAAACTGAATTTCGAGGATGACGTTGTCACCAGAACGCTGAGGAAAGAAGATATCCTTGAGACAGTCAACTATCTGACCAAACTGAAAGATGGTACAGAAGGGTATTCGCTCGATGATATTGATCACCTTGGTAACAGGCGTGTCAGATCGGTTGGTGAGCTGTTAGAGAATCAGTTCAGGATCGGACTTGTCAGGATGGAGCGGTCTGTGCGTGAGAGGATGAGCCTTCAGCAGAAGGAAAGCCTTATGCCGCACGATCTCATAAACGCGAAGCCGGTATCGGCTGTGATAAGAGAGTTCTTCGGAAGTTCTCAGCTTTCTCAGTTTATGGATCAGACCAACCCGCTTTCTGAAGTTACGCACAAGAGAAGGCTTTCAGCCCTCGGACCGAGCGGTTTGACTAGAGAGCGTGCTGGTTTTGAAGTAAGAGACGTACACCCGACACATTATGGAAGGATATGTCCGATCGAGACCCCGGAGGGGCCGAACATTGGTCTTATCGCTTCCTTGAGCTCATTCGCGCGAATAAATGAGTACGGATTTATTGAGACGCCGTACCGGGAGGTCACTAATGGCCGTGCGAAAAAGAGCGTAAAATACCTCTCCGCACTTGCTGAGAGGGATGTTTCAATCGCTCAGGCGAATGCGCCTCTTGATAAGCAGGGGAGATTTACAAAAAGCGGTATTATCGCGAGAAGTGGTGGCGAATTCACCATTATCGATAAAAACGATATACACTACATGGACGTTTCACCGAAACAGCTCGTTTCGGTTGCGACTTCTATGATCCCGTTCCTCGAAAATGACGATGCGAACAGAGCTCTAATGGGTTCTAACATGCAGCGACAGGCTGTTCCTCTATTGAGAGCGACAGCGCCTTTGGTCGGTACCGGTGTAGAAAAAGCGGTAGCTAAGGACTCAGGAGTAGCGGTAGTCGCGAAGAGAAGTGGCGTTGTTGACAGTGTGGACGCGTCAAGGATAGTCGTTAAGTGTGATTCTGTGAAGGGGCAGGATGTCGGCGTGGATATTTATGACCTCGTCAAGTACAGACGCTCGAACCAGAATACATGTATAAATCAGACACCGACAGTTTCACGCGGGGATAAGATCGCTGAAGGTGATATAATCGCTGACGGTCCCGCTATGGACTGCGGTGAGATAGCGCTTGGACAGAATCTTCTGGTCGCCTTCATGCCGTGGGATGGTTACAACTTTGAGGACTCTATACTTATAAGTGAAAAAGTACTCAAAAACGATATGTTTACTTCGATCCATATCGAAGAGTTTGAGTGCGTGGCGAGAGATACAAAGCTCGGCAGGGAAGAGATAACTCCAGATATCCCTAATGTTGGTGAAGACGCGCTCAGAAACCTTGACGACAGCGGTATCATAAGAGTTGGCGCCGAAGTGAAGCAGGGCGATATCCTCGTTGGTAAAGTTACGCCGAAGGGTGAGACTCAGCTCTCCCCGGAGGAAAAACTCCTGCGAGCGATATTCGGTGAGAAAGCCGGCGATGTAAGAGATACTTCTCTTAGAGTTCCGACAGGTGTTGAGGGTATTGTTATTAATGCCAGGGTCTTCTCGCGGAAGGGTTCTAATAAGGACTCTCGTACCAAGCAGATCGAGGACGACAGCATCAAGAAGCTTTATAAAGATCAGAGCGATGAGATAAAGATATTTAAAAACAGTTACTACTTAAATGTCAAAGAGCTCTTGATCGGTCAAAAAAGCGCGGTGAAGATCGTGGATGAAGACTCAAAGGAAATCATCCTTGATAAAGGTAAAAAGATAACAAGAGAGAAACTTGACAAACTGCCTGACTATCGGCTAGAGGAGATTGCGATCTCTGACGATAGTAAGGCGGAAGATGAAATAAATAGCATGTTCAAGAAGCTTGAGCAAAAAGTTTCTGAAGTGAAGAACAAGTTTGAGGAGAAGATATCGCGACTCAAGAGAGGCGATGAACTTGCTCCGGGCGTTATCAAGATGGTCAAAGTGTATGTAGCGATCAAGAGAAAGCTCGCGGTTGGTGATAAGATGTCAGGTCGCCACGGTAACAAAGGGGTTATCTCACGGATTCTACCTATAGAGGATATGCCGTATATGGCAAACGGTACAGTTGTTGATATCGTACTTAATCCACTCGGGGTTCCATCACGGATGAATGTTGGTCAGATCCTAGAGACTCACCTCGGTTGGGGAGCGCGTACTCTTGGAGAAAAACTTCTTGAGATGCTAGAGACAGGGCAGCCGCTTTCACAGATAAAGGATCTTTTGAAGAAGATCTACGAAAGCGAGCAGGTTGATGAGTTTATTGACAGTGCTCCTGATGAAAGGATAAAAGATTTCGTCCATGACATATCTAAGGGCATATTTATCGCGGTACCGGTCTTTGAGGGACCAAAAGAGGACGAGATCGGCAAGATGCTTGAGCTGGCGGGACTCCCTCCAAGCGGGCAGTCAGTGTTGTATGATGGCCGCACCGGTGAGAAGTTTGACCAACCGGTTACTACCGGTATCATGTATATTCTAAAACTGCATCACTTAGTCGATGACAAGATCCACGCGCGTTCTATCGGGCCATACTCGCTCGTTACGCAACAGCCTCTGGGTGGTAAAGCTCAGTTTGGTGGACAGCGGCTCGGAGAGATGGAAGTGTGGGCGCTTGAGGCGTATGGCGCGGCGTACTTACTGCGTGAGTTCCTGACTGTTAAGTCTGACGATGTGTCAGGGCGTACGAGGATGTACGAGGCGATAGTCAAGGGAGAGAATTTCCTTGAGCCTGGTTTGCCAGAGTCATTCAATGTTCTTATCAAAGAGTTGCAGTCGCTTTGTTTAGATGTAGAACTGCTTTCTGATGAAGATGAAGATGATGATGATGACTTTTAATAAATTTCATATCTAAATTCTTAAAAAGTGGATATGATTAAAGTTTTACCTTAAGCTAAATTAAAAAAATGTGATAGATTTTTTAATGACTTTTAGCACCTAAAAGGGAGAGTTATTTTGAGAGATATATTTAATCTTTTTGACAAACCAAAAAACGCGGGTTTTAGCTCGATCAAAATTTCAATCGCGGCGCCTGAAAAGATCAGAGCATGGTCATTTGGTGAGATAAAAAAGCCTGAGACGATAAACTACCGTACGTTCAAACCAGAGCGTGACGGGCTCTTCTGCGCTAAGATTTTTGGACCTACAAAAGACTATGAGTGTAATTGCGGTAAGTACAAAAGGATGAAGCATCGCGGCGTTATCTGCGAAAAGTGCGGTGTTGAGGTAATTCAGTCAAAAGTAAGGCGAGAGCGGCTCGGTCATATCGAGCTTGCTACACCGGTGGCGCATATATGGTTCTTAAAGAGCCTTCCGTCACGGATTGGTAGTATTCTCGATACTACTCTCAGGGATCTTGAGAAGGTATTGTACTTTGAGTCATATATAGTTATTGATCCGGGTGAGACAGCCCTCAAAAAAGCTGAGCTTTTAAGTGAGGAAGACTATAAGAAGATGATGGAAGAACATGCCGGTTCATTTGAGGCTGGTATGGGCGCAGAGGCGGTCAGAAGGATCCTCGAGACTATGGATCTTCATGAAATCGCCGATACTTTGCGTGAGGAGATGATTGCCGCTACTTCTGATACAAAGCGGAAGAAGCTTTCAAAGCGCCTCAAAATTATAAATGATATAAGGTTTTCTGGGAACAGACCGGAGTGGTTGATTTTGACGGTTATTCCGGTTATACCACCGGACTTGAGACCACTTGTACCGCTAGATGGCGGTCGTTTCGCTACATCTGACCTGAACGACCTTTATAGAAGGGTCATCAACAGGAACAACAGATTAAAAAGATTAAAGGAGCTTAACGCTCCAGACATAATCATAAAGAATGAGAAGAGGATGTTGCAAGAAGCTGTTGACGCGCTGTTTGATAACGGACGTCGCGGTAAAGTAATTACAGGGCCGAACAAGCGACCACTAAAATCCTTGAGTGACATGCTCAAAGGTAAGACCGGTAGATTCCGGCAGAACCTTCTCGGTAAGAGGGTTGACTACTCAGGTCGATCTGTTATCGTTATCGGACCGGAGTTGAGATTGAATCAGTGTGGTCTTCCTAAGAAGATGGCGCTGGAGCTTTTCAAGCCATTTATATTTAACAGGCTTGAGGCGAAGGGACTCGCGACCACAATAAAAAGCGCGAAGAAGATGGTAGAGCAAGAGCGCTCAGAAGTATGGGATATCCTTGAAGAAGTTATTAAGGAACACCCGATTCTTCTGAACCGTGCGCCGACGCTCCACAGGCTTGGTATGCAGGCGTTTGAGCCACTCTTGATAGAGGGTAAGGCGATAAGGTTGCACCCGCTCGTATGTACAGCGTTTAACGCTGACTTCGACGGTGACCAGATGGCTGTACACGTACCGCTGTCGATTGAGGCGCAGTCAGAGGCGAGATGTTTGATGCTCGCTACGAACAACCTGCTCTCACCGGCGAACGGTAAGCCTATTGTCGTCCCTTCTCAGGATATGGTGCTCGGTATTTATTATATGACAAGAGAAAAAGTAAGCACACTGACAGAACCTGTAAAAGGAGAGAACAAGTCGTATTACTCAGCAGAAGAAGTCATTGTCGCTTATGATAACGAGGAGCTTTCACTCCATGCCAAGATCAGGGTCATGGTGGACGGTAAGCTTACGAAGACTACTACCGGTAGAATATTGCTGTATGAAATAGTGCCAGAAGAAATACCGTTTGAGATGATCAACAAGGTCATGACGAAGAAAGAGATATCGAACCTTATTGACATATCCTTTAGGGAATCCGGCGCGAAGAAGTCCGTCAAACTGGTGGATGAGTTGAAAGATCTCGGATTTAAGCACTCTACAAAAGCGGGGATCTCGGTCTGTATTCAGGATATGATAATACCTTCTAAGAAAGATGCGCTTCTCAAGAAGGGGGAGAAGGAAGTCGCGCAGATCAATAAGCAGTACGACGAAGGTCTTATCACGTCTGGCGAGAAATACAACAAAGTCATCGATATTTGGGCGACGATAACTGAGAAGATCGCTGAAGAGATGCTCGATGAAGTCGGTACAGAAGAAATCATTGACCCCGAAGGTAAAAAACGAAAGATTATGAGTTTTAACTCTATCTATATTATGATGGACTCCGGAGCCCGGGGTAGCGCGCTTCAGATGCGTCAGCTCTCAGGGATCAGGGGACTTATGGCGAAACCGTCAGGCGAGATCATCGAGACACCGATTACCGCTAACTTCCGTGAGGGGCTGACAGTACTTCAGTACTTTATCTCGACTCACGGTGCGAGGAAAGGTCTGGCTGATACAGCGCTAAAGACCGCGAACTCCGGTTATCTCACAAGAAGGCTTGTCGATGTCGCGCAGGACTGTGTCATTACGGAAAACGATTGCGGCACGATCGATGGTGTTGTCGTTAGCTCTCTTGTTGAGGGTGGCGAGATCATCGAACCTATTGGTGACCGTATTCTCGGCAGGGTAGCGCTCGAGGATGTAAGGGATCCTTACAATGACGCGCTGATTGTGGAAGTGAACCAACTGATCGATGAAGCGTTGGTGGAGGAAGTTGACTCTTCAGGTATTGAGACTGTCAAGATACGTTCGGTACTGACATGTAAGTCGAAGCGGGGCGTTTGCGCCGAGTGTTATGGGCGGGACCTCGCAAGAGGCACAAAAGTCGATCTCGGTGAGGCTGTCGGTGTTATCGCGGCGCAGTCTATCGGTGAGCCTGGAACACAGCTTACTATGAGAACATTCCACATCGGTGGTACCGCTAGAGCGGAGCAGAGTTCACATATCTCAAAAGCTAACGGTCAGGTTAAATATATGAACATCAGGACTGTTAAGGATGAAGAAGGTAACAATATAGCGTTAAACAGAAACGGTGAGCTTCTGGTTCTCGAAGAGAGTGGAAGGCTGAAGGATAGATGTCCGGTGCCGTTTGGCGCGAAGATCAGGGTTGATGATGGCGCTACAGTTAAGAAGGGTGACGATATAGCTGAGTGGGTACCTTATGAGATACCTATCATCGCTGAAGTTTCTGGTTACATAAAATATGGTGATGTGGTAGAAGGCGACACCATGACTGAGCAGTTTGATAACACGACTGGTTTCTCAAGGAAGGTTATTACTGAGGCGAAGGACTCGAACAAAAGACCGAGAATATCTATTAAAGGTAAAGCCGGCGGCAGAACACTCAAGATTCCGGGCTCTGCTAACGGTGTAGCTAGGTACCTCCTGCCAGAGGGCGCGAACCTCTTGGTCAAAGAGGGAGACTTTGCCCACTCAGGATCGAAGATAGCTACAATTCCGCGAGAGACCGCGAAGACGAAAGATATTACCGGTGGACTCCCACGAGTCGCCGAGCTGTTTGAGGCGAGAAAGCCGCGTGAGCTGGCAATAATCAGTGAGATTGACGGTATAGTATCGTTTGGTAAGGATACAAAAGGTAAGAGGAAGTTAGTAGTAACACCTGACATAGGTGAGAAGAAAGAGTATCTGATACCTAAAGGTAAACATATTAGTGTTAATGAGGGCGACCGTGTGAAGGCTGGAGAGTCTTTGATGGATGGTTCATCTAATCCGCACGACATACTTAATGTCCTCGGTGAGAAGGAACTTGCCAAGTACCTTGTTGATGAGGTGCAGGAAGTTTATCGTTTACAGGGTGTTAGAATAAATGACAAGCACATTGAGGTAATCGTGCGCCAGATGCTAAGAAGAGTTAAGATAACTGATTTTGGCGACTCTGATTTCCTCGTTGGACAGCAGATAGAAAGACATGTGTTTTTAGGTGTAAATGAGCGACTGATCAAGCAGAAAAAACGCCCGGCCACGGGTGAACCACTATTGCTTGGTATCACGAAAGCATCGCTCAGTACTGAGAGCTTTATCTCAGCGGCTTCGTTCCAGGAGACCACAAAGGTGCTTACCCAGGCCAGCCTTGAAGGCAAGGTAGATCACCTTGTCGGATTGAAGGAAAACGTTATTATGGGTAGGTTGATTCCGGCGGGAACTGGATTAAAGAAGTATCAGGGCATGAAAATCAATGTTCCTGTAGTTGATGATGAAGATGTTATGTTGGCTGAGGTTTAATTTAAATACTTCTCCATAGTGAGAAGGTCAGAATCAGACGATCAATCCATTTTAGTGTGGATTGTGCACTGTCACGCATAAAACAGCGTAAGGTTACGATGTGACCTTACGCGTATGCGAGGCTAGGCGCGCGCGATATGAGTCGCATAGCAAAAGCTGTGTTGCTTAAATAGCGCTAAGTCTGGTTGGATTAATTTTATTTGCCTCCCCAATTAAGACTCTTTATGAGCTCAAAAGTACGAAAAATAAATCTCTGGTATTGCAACGGTTTATACCTTTTTTTGTAATAATATGTTTTATTGTTAAAAAAATCTTGACAATAATATAGATTCTTGGTATAAGCTTTGTTCTTTGTAATTACCCAATGGGATTACTTAGTTTACTTAAATTAAATAATTATATATTTTTATTTGAAGGAGATATTATGCCTACTGTAAATCAGTTGGTCAGAAAGGGAAGGAAAGTGATTCCCAAGCAAAACAAGGCGCGGGCGCTTGATAGATGTCCACAGAAGAGGGGTGTTTGCGTTAGAGTATACACAACCACACCTAAGAAGCCTAACTCAGCGCTTAGAAAAGTAGCTAGAGTAAGATTGACAAACGGGATCGAAGTCACATCATACATCCCGGGTATCGGTCACAACCTCCAGGAGCACTCAATGGTGCTTATCAGGGGTGGTAGGGTAAAAGACTTACCGGGTGTACGTTATCATGTAATCAGAGGTACTCAGGATACAGTAGGTGTTGCTGAAAGAAGACAGAGCCGGTCGAAGTATGGCGCGAAGCGGCCTAAATAAAAGAATAAAGAGGGGTTAGGATGCCACGTAGAAGAACTGTACAGAAAAGAGAAGTTATACCAGATCCTAAATATAAGGATGCTTTGGTAGCGCGACTTATAAATGTTATTTTGAAGGACGGTAAGAAGAGCACCGCGGAAAAAATTTGCTACAACGCGTTTGCTATCATCACTGAAAAAACTAATGATGATCCGGTTAAGATCTTCAAAAAGGCAATGGATAACATAAAGCCGACATTAGAAGTAAAATCAAGAAGAGTCGGTGGTGCGACATACCAAGTGCCTATCGAGATTCGGGTCGAAAGAAAAGTAGCGTTGGCGCTCAGATGGATGAAGCGTTACGCGACCGCAAGACCGGGGAAGTCGATGAAAGAGAAACTCGCGGCAGAGATATTAGACGCGGCGAACAATCGAGGCGGATCGGTTAAGAAGAAAGAAGATACGCATAAGATGGCAGAAGCAAACAAAGCTTTCGCTCACTATAGATGGTAAGCGGTATTAAATAATAGTCAGTAATAATATAACAAAGTAAGAGTAAAAGGGGTATTTTTTTGGCTCGCTCAATTTCATTAGAAAAAACAAGAAATATTGGTATCATGGCGCACATTGACGCCGGTAAGACTACCACTACAGAACGAATCCTGTTTTACACAGGCGTATCATATAAGATCGGTGAAGTTCACGAAGGTACTGCGGTAATGGACTGGATGGAGCAGGAGCAGGAGCGTGGTATCACTATCACATCAGCTGCTACTACATGTTCATGGGACGACCACCGTATCAATATCATCGACACACCGGGTCATGTTGATTTCACTATTGAAGTCGAGCGGTCACTACGAGTCCTTGACGGAGCTGTCGCGGTATTCTGCGCGGTCGGTGGTGTTGAACCACAATCAGAGACTGTTTGGCGACAGGCTGACAAATATGGTGTTCCGAGGATGGCGTTCGTCAATAAGATGGACAGAATTGGCGCTGATTACTATAATGTTCTCGGGATGATGGAAGAAAGACTCAAGGCGAATGCGGTTGCGATACAGCTTCCTATATATGATGACGAAGACTTCATAGGAATTATTGATCTCGTGAAGATGAGAGCGTTCTTATATCCTGATGATCTTGGTCAGATCGTAAATGAGGAAGAGATCCCAGCTGATATGGCTGGCAAGGCCGCTGATTATCGCGAGAAGCTTTTAGAGGCTGTAGCTGATTATGATGAGTCTCTTATGGAGAAGTATTTAGAGGGTGAAGATATATCTGAGGGCGAGATAATGGCCGCTGTCAGAAAGGCTACACTTAACCTTGACATTGTACCTGTTACTTGCGGTACGGCGTTTAAGAATAAAGGTGTAAAACTTCTGCTCGACGCTGTTATTAATTACATGCCTTCACCACTTGATGTTAAAGCAATTCAAGGTATTAATACAAAAACTGATGAGCCGGACGAAAGAAAAGCTGATGACGATGAACCATTTTCAGCTTTGGCTTTTAAAATAATGACAGATCCTTTTGTGGGTACGCTTACATTCTTCAGAGTTTACTCTGGTAAGATATCTACCGGTGATCATGTCGTCAACACCGCTAAAAGCAAGAGAGAGCGTTTCGGGCGACTCCTCAAGATGCACGCGAACAAGAGGGAAGAGATAAGAGATGTTTACGCCGGGGATATTGCCGCGGTTGTTGGACTGAAGCACACAACAACAGGAAATACTCTCTGCGACGAAAAGAATCCTATTATCTTAGAGTCGATTGACTTCCCTGATCCGGTTATATCTATCGCGATCGAACCAAAAACAAAATCAGATCAGGAAAAACTCGGCGAGTCTCTCAGTAAGATCGCCGCTGAAGATCCTTCATTTACAGTTAAATATGATGACGAAACAGGTCAGACGATTATTTCTGGTATGGGTGAGCTTCACCTCGAAGTCATCGTTGACAGATTAACACGAGAGTTTGGTGTTAACGCGAATGTCGGTAAGCCGCAGGTAGCGTACAAAGAGACAATCAGAAAAGTACAGGATGTAAACTATAAGTACGCGAAGCAGTCCGGTGGTAGAGGTCAGTTCGGTCATGTTAAGATGGTTCTTGAGCCTCAAGAACCGGGTAAGGGTTATGAGTTTATTACTAAAATCGTTGGTGGTTCTATTCCGAAAGAGTACATCCCGGCGGTTGATAAAGGTATCCAGGAGGCTATGCTGAATGGCGTATGCGCGGGATTCCCGATGGTTGACCTGAAGGTTACACTGGTCGACGGTTCTTACCACGAGGTGGATTCATCAGAGATGGCGTTTAAGATCGCGGGATCACTTGGGTTTAAAGAGGGAGCCAGAAAAGCGAAGCCGGTACTTCTCGAGCCTATCATGGCTGTAGAGGTAGTAACACCTGAAGATTTCATGGGCGATGTTATCGGTGACCTCAACTCACGTAGAGGCAGGATCAACGGCATGAACCCAAGACAGGGTGTACAGGTGATCGAATCAAGCGTACCGCTTTCACAGATGTTTGGTTACTCGACTGATTTAAGGTCCGCTACGCAGGGTAGAGCAACATATTCAATGGAATTTTCACATTATGAAACAGTACCGCAGTCTATTGCCGAAGAGATAATGGCAAAAGTAAAAGGTTCTTAAATAGTTTTTAATATTTATCAGGAGGGGTTAAGTTATGGCAAAAGCGAAATTTGAAAGGAATAAGCCGCATTTAAACGTGGGAACAATTGGACACGTTGACCACGGTAAGACAACATTGACAGCGGCGATTACGAAGACGCTTGCGTCAAAAGGCGGTGGTGATTTTGTACCGTTT
>JAJRXV010000291.1 GCA_024276115.1 Deltaproteobacteria bacterium | reverse complement strand
AGACCCACCTGTCAGCTCTCATAGCTCCGGGGATTTTTGCTATGTTAGATACCGGCGCCAAAAGCAGAAAGTAACCGATGATCGCGAAGAATATAACACGCTCTTTTTTTCGGTATTTTAGCGATAGAAAAAGGATCGTGATAAGCAATAAAAAAGAGCCGATGACCGCGGGGTCAAAGAACGATCCTCTAATCGGCATATCAAGGTAGAGCGACAGGCCGTATGGGGCTATCTGCAACCGCATATACTCAAACATTATCGGGAGTGTGGTGAATATCCGCTTCGCCATTGTGGAGGGCTCAAATATGAATGCTGTACTCATTGAGACGACTGCGGATTTGATAAGCAAAAATAGCGCGACAGCAGCGAATCCGATGATGTACTTAATAAGGTTGTCCTTAATATGAAAAAAATTGTCGAAGCTGTAATCATAAAGAATAAAGAGTAATGGTAACATGAAGGCGAACTCTTTTGAGGCCGCTCCAAGGAAGAGAAATAGTAGCGATATCGCAAAGTGGGATATCTTTTTTTGTTTGCCGCTTTTTATGTAAAAGAACAGTGAAAGCAGGATGAAGAGTGTGCAGATAACGTTGTTGCGGCTCGATATGAACGTTACCGCTTCGACATGCACTGCTTGTGCCGAGAAAATAAACGCAGAGAGCACCGCAAGTGTAAGGTTCCCTGAAATAAGCATCGCCAGATAAAAGAGCATAATCGCGCATGCGGTGTGGAGCGCGATGTTCGTCATCCGAAAGCCTGACGGGCTACCCTGATAAAGCTGGTAATCAATCAGGTACGTTATGTTGATAAGGGGGCGGTAGAAGCCGGACCCCGGGAGGTTCGATGGAGTATCCTCGGTTGTCAGAAGGTGTTTTATATGTTTAACATCCCGGATATAAAGATTGTTTTGGACTAGATACTCATCATCCCAGACGTACTCGTTTTGTACCCCATTAAAATATATAGCGAGATTAAACAAGATAAGAGCAATGATGATAATTACATTACTATTTTTAGGTAAGTCCATTGGGAGCAGTCTATCAGAATTGATTTGAAAAATCAAAGAAAAGATATCACCAATATCATGAAAACCCGCCTACAAGAAAGTAAGTCAAGAGAAAAAAAACTCTCCACTTGCAAAAAAGTGATTTTTTTTGCTTACGGTTAACACCGCAAGCCGCCTTGCCACCGCGTTTCGCGCTTCGCGCTTTGTAATGGGTATAATGCTTCTCGCTTGTAAAGTACTCATAATGGGCATGTTGCCCAATACAATTTAGGGGGGGGGCAACATGCCCTTAAGTAAACCTTGAGGTCAGCAATGTCAGAGGGCACATCGATCACCGTTATCTTGTTGGATTTATTCGTTATTCTCGCTACCGCCATGTTTTTTATCGACCAGTCTATTGCAATGTAATGGTCATAAGGGCTATCATCCATATCGGTCTCCTTCCTTTCGTGTATTTTTTTTAAGCAAAATCAAAATAACACAAATGAGGTTAACACCTCAAGAGGAGACCACCTTTCTTATTTTATCGCGAAAGCAATAAATAATTAATTAGTAAAATCTCGAAATAAGTGTTATACTTTACTCTATTGGGAGTGTTGCCAAATAGACAAATTTGCGTATTTTCAAAAAAGCTGTCGCTGTAAGTACCTGTAAAAAGGGGGTGCGACCAACGGGAGTTTAGGGGGAATCCCCCTTAAGGTGGATTGGGCAACATGCTCCTATTAAGACTCTCGCGCGACTCCAAAACCGTCGTCCTGAATTTGAGGCGCGCCTCTTATTTCAGGATCTGGCAATCCTAATAAATACAAGTAGATCCCGAACTGGAGGCGCGCCTCCAGTTCGGGACGACGGCAGTAGCTTTTATACATAAAAGCAGGTCGCGCGGGAGTCTTCTATTATTAATCAATAATTTTAATGAGCTAAAGCAATCATGGACGTAACATATTTTCTCAAACAGTTTTCATTGTTTAGCGTTCTTCCTGTCGAAGTGATACGCGAGTATTTTGAAACCGCTAAAAGGGTAACATTTCTCAAAGATGAACCTATCATTGACTATAACTCAAATATCGAAAACCTCTATATAATATTAAGCGGTTCTGTTAAAGTATACCTAAAAGACGCGGATCAGAGCGAATATCTAGTGGACAAACTAAAGCCCGGGGACTGCCTCGGAGTGATATCTATCCTCGCGCAGGAGAAGCAGCCGCTGAAGGTGAAAGCGCGTAAGGCGGTCGAAGCGGTAATACTCCCGAAAGAAGCGCTTTTTGAGATGCTTGAACTACACCCGAAGATCAACAGGGAGCTTTTCAGGATAATCACGCGACGACTCCATTACATCTACTACCGCAAGGAGAAGCGAGTCGAGGAGATCACCACTCAGGACGCGAAAATACATGAAGATATTCTGCACCGTAAAGAGAAAGAGCTCCTCTTCTTAGATACTGTACACAATATCATCGCGTCTGAAAAATCGTTCAAAGCAAAACTGGCGAAGATCACAAAAGGAATCGTGAGTTTTTACGGTATCGACATGTGTCTTTTGTACCTATATGAGCGGGACAACCGCCACATCAAGCTTTACGCAGCGAATGACTCTCAAAACGTTTACGCGGCATCATGCCAGATGAGCCAGAACGACGATATAGTACGATGGATAAAGGATAACAAGGCGATCCTCTCGCTCAACGATGAGGAGGAATTTAAACTTTTCTCCAACTCCATGTTCCTTTCGGGCTCAAATTTCAAACACCTTATGTTCGTACCGCTGATCGAAGATAAAGAAGTCGTGGGAATTCTTGTTCTGCTCGGGATGGACCCCTCTGAATACTCCGATGAAGACAGGCGTTTTTTAGAGATCGTTACGGCGAACTTTATCGGTATAATCCGCAAGGAGCAGTTCGATTATGAGGCGCACCTCCGCTCTGTGGAGTTAGACACACTAAAAGCGATCGGTGAGGCGGCGAACAGGATCTCTAGTCTAAGCGAGCTCGTGGAGTTTATCGTAAAAAGCGCCACGAAGGCGATGAACGCGAAGATGTGTACGCTACGTCTCCATGACCCGCTTTCTGACGCTATAAGGATAAAGGACTCACACGGCTTTACCGAGGATACATATAAGGTTGTAAGTAAGGGGATGGAAAAGCACCTGAAGGAAACCGTGATCGGCATCGGGGAGTATGTTATCATCAACAATACCGAGCGTATCAGCAGGTTTTCTGAGCCGGCGAAAAAGCTGGTGAGGTCACTCATCTCCGTACCATTTCAGCTTCACGACAAAGTAATCGGTATGATAACAGTGTATGAGAAGGTCGATGACGCTATGAACGATACGTTCGACCAAAACGACCTGCGGCTCCTGACAGCGATCGCCACACATACATCGATTATGGTGGAGAACACGCGGCTGTATGATGAGCTGGCATACTCGCAGTCTGGCGCCAAAGTCCAGATGAAATTCAACACCGAAATACTCGGAGAATCATATAAAGCGAAAAAAGTTAATGAGAGTATCAAAAAATTCGCGGTAAACGCCGACTCAGTGTTGATATACGGCGAGATGGGTATCGGAAAGACTTTTGTCGCGCGATGTATCCATTTCTCCAGCACAAGGCTCGCGAATCACTTTATAGTAGAGGACTGCCGGAACTTTGACGACAAACAGCATGGCGCGGATCTGTTCGGCAGAAAGAGCTCTACTAAAAACGATGGCGAAGGTATTCGCGGGCTGCTCGAACAGTCGCATGACGGAACTCTCACGCTGCGTCACCTAGAAGTACTCTCAAAAGAAGTGCAGGAGAAGCTCTATGATTACCTCATCACCAAAAAATACAAACAGGTCGGCGACACAAAAGATATCCCATCAGACGTAAAACTCATCTTTCAGAGTAATCTCGATCTCGCTAAACTTGTCGAAAACGACCAGTTTGACGCGAGGCTTTATGAGCTTGTTGCCGCACAGACGATCAATCTCCCGGCGTTACGGAACCGGAAGAAAGACCTGCCGATAATTATCGAGTATTTTTTGGGGGTCATCAACAAAAAGCTCCAGAAAAATGTTACGAATATTTCAGAAAACGGTCTTGGTATGCTGATGAGTTATGACTGGCCCGGGAATATCATGGAGCTACACAACGTGCTTGAGCGCGGCGTACTGGTCGCGTCGCAGGACACGATACTATCGGAGCAGATTTTCCTGGGGATACCCCGCGCAGAGGGGGAAAACAGATATAACCTCCTGCGCTTCAAGTGGGTAAGCGATATTATGAAAAGCCGCTACTACCCCGGAGTATTTCAGCTACTATCTGTCATATACTTTTTCGTGATAATTTTCTTCGCGTTTTTATCCCCCATAAAAGGAGATAAGAACATAGCGGTCATAGTATCATGGATGATCGGATGGCCACTACTATTCATCTCGTTCGTTTTTCTCGGGAGGATATTTTGTACTATATGCCCGTTTTCATCGATCGCGAAATTTATCCAAAAATTCGCCAACTTTGGTCTGAAGATGCCGTCATGGCTGAAGCGGCGCAGTAACGTCATCGCGGTCACTTTTTGCTTCGCTATAATCTGGTTCGAAGAGGTGACAAATATATTTTCTTCGCCACAAACTACTGGAATCCTTGTGCTTTTTATTTTTACGCTCACGGTGATAACGTCAGTAATCTACCAAAGGATGGTATGGTGCCGATACCTCTGTCCCTGGGGGATATTGAACGGACTGTTCGCTATGGCATCAGTGATAGAGCTGCGCAGTAACAGGCACATCTGCCTGACACAGTGCAAAACAAATGTCTGCTACGAGGGGAGCGAGACTGTGCCGGGTTGTCCGATGTTCGAACACCCATACGGTATGGAGAGCAACAAAAACTGTACGCTCTGCGGCAACTGCATAAAAAACTGCCCGAACAACTCGATTCAGCTCAACACAAGGCTAGTGGCGAAAGAGCTCTGGGTGAAGGTACACCCGCACATTAGCGACTCGCTACTCGGAATTTCGCTCGTGTTCCTGCTCCTGCTCAAAAAACTGCTCGAGATCGACAGCATAAGCGGTGCCGCGTTCTTCGGCTATGAACGCTTTTCACTCACAGGTGGCGCGATATATACTGGGATATACCTTCTCACTATACTCTTCTCTTACGGTATGTTACGGCTCGTCAACTACACACCGATAAAAATCGAGGATAAGAAGCATAAAGTTAGGGAGAACATCGGTTATGCTTTCATACCGCTTGCTCTCTTCGGGTTCTTGTCGTATTACATAGAACCGCTGTTGATGCAGAGTCCTTCGCTCATATACGCGTGGAAGAATCTGCTCTTCAACACGCCTTTCCCGGCTGAGATAGTACCACTCGTCAAGCATACGACTATCAAGAATTTACAAGTCGTTCTGATACTTTTTGGTGGGGGCGCATCCGGCTACAGCTCATACAAAATAATATCGCACAAGCTAAAGGTGCTCAACAGAGATATCGCGGCGTATAAACTTAGACCGATCTGGCTGATCGCGTTTTTGACTATCGCGTATCTGGTGCTGATATAGCGTAAATTGCCATAAAAAGACCT
This sequence comes from Deltaproteobacteria bacterium, assembly GCA_024276115.1. Taxonomy (GTDB): domain Bacteria; phylum Desulfobacterota; class JAJRXV01; order JAJRXV01; family JAJRXV01; genus JAJRXV01. The sequence goes on along the minus strand of JAJRXV010000291.1, from coordinate 13,213 downwards.
ATGTACAATCACTACTGTCCGGTTAAAACCCGAACAAATTTAACTACTTACAGGTGACTGCTCCCGAAACGTTGTATCCGTTTTGTTCAACCACCTGAAATAATGATGTTTTTTCAAAAAGCGTCACGCTTATAATCTGTAGAATTTTTTAATGGTTTCAGTGAGTTGTAATACTCACCTGTTTGGTGAAACCAAAAAAAGAAAAAGGGGTAAATTGGGCGATTTACGCCGGTAAGGATGTCGCGGTGAAGGCGGCGATCAGAGCGATCCCCGAGTCTGACTGGGAGCCGTATATCAACAGGCACGGCGACAAAACAGACCGCGAGGTCGCATCAACAGTGCATTCCACGAGCAAGGGAAAGTCGGCGTTCACGCTCAAGATCATCCACTGGAAGGATAACCAAGGCGACCTTTTTGACGGCGCGTACAGCTATCATCACGTGATCGCGACGAACATGGATAAACCCGCTCGTGATGTGGTTTTGTCGTACAGCGTGCGATCGAATATAGAGAACAATATCAAAGAGTTAAAGCATGGCTTCGGCATGGATTACCTCCCGAGCGGCGATTTCAAAGCGAACGCCGTCTGGTTCGGGCTCGGCGTTATGGCGTACAATCTTTTTGTGGCGCAAAAGCTTTTGACGATGCCTGAAAGCTGGCGGAGGAAGACGATAAAGAGCGTCCCCTGGATGTTCATAAATGTGGCGGGCAAGGTTGTGGAGCACGGTCGGCAAATCTGTCATAAGATCGCGGCATCGATGGAAAAGTATCAACAATATAGACATATTAGACGGCGTACGTACGTGCTTTCGCGCGAGTGAAAGGAGGGCGGTTGCAGCTTAAACTTGAAAAGGGAGAGATCGGAATCAACGGGAGAGGTGTGTCGTAAAATCGATTTTTGCCGCCCACCGGCAAAAAAAAGACGCGCTTTGACGGCGAAATGACGACTTTCAGATAAAAAAACTGGAAATCCTGTTAATCCGGTCAAAAAATCGCTAAGAAAAACCGAACAAACCGGTGCGGGAAAATCGATGTCTATTTTTGAGTAACTCTTAACTCTTGACAATTAATAAGAAGTTCTATAGATTGTCTGTCAAGAATAACTATTTGAAGAGATGAAGAATTACGGAGAGTTATATGACCAGAATACTTATACTTTGCATAACCATCATTTTGACAATACCTTCTTTGGCGATCAGCGCGGAAGCGGATTTCTTCGGAAGCCTGAACTCGCTATTCACAATAAACGAAAACCTAAAAGACGCCAGCAGCAAATCAGATGACAAGATGGATTACATGGCGACACAGCTCGTGTTCGGCCTCTCCAACAGATTTAACGATAATCTGCGCGGTGTCGTAGCGTTTGAGGTCGGCGGTATGATCTGGGGCGTAAACGGCGAAAACTACCCGGTCGGGCGCAACGCCGGAGGCGCTGTTGGTGGAGATGCCGTCAATGTCGAGACTAAGAATGTTTACATCGATGTCAACTCACCTGACAAGTCGCTAAGCTTGAGTTGCGGACTCATGCCCTTTGACATAGCTGACGGAATACTCGCCGGGGATGACGCTTTCGGTACGACCATCACGCTAAAAAAAGCGGTCGATCTGAGGTTGAACCTCATACGCGTTTACCAGGACTCACTCGGTACCAGCTACGATTACAACAGTGAAGACTCTGACAGAAGGGAGAACTTTTTTGATCTTGAAGTTTCTCACAACACCGCTAACGGGCTGAACCTGCATGGGCTTTTCGGCGCTCTCATCGATCGATACAACGGAGATGACACTGCTGAGGTAGACCGCGACATATATTATCTCGGTCTAGGTATCACAGAAAAAGATGATAATAAACACGCGACTATAGACCTGATACTCAACCGCGGAAGCATCAAGAACTCTGACGTGCCGGGGGCAACCCCGATCGACACTGATGTCAACGGATACCTCGTCAATGTTTCTGGTAGCGCTGACTATCTCGATAATGGCTTTACTTTGCAATTCCTTTACGCAAGCGGTGACGATCCGATGACCGCTGACAAAAACGAGGGGTTCATCGTCCCTGAAACATCATACAAAACCGACATAGCCGAGATACTGACCCGCGGCATACTCTCTGACGAGCTTGAGGGTGATGAGGATTACGCGGCGTACCAGTTTATCCCTCGCTTCTCAAACGTATACTTCATCAAAGCCGCTGTGAGCAACAACGTGACCAAAAAAACCGAAGTAAAAGCTTCGCTTATTTACGCGGGGCTTCCACGGGAAAAATTCATCGACGACGCGAAAACAGTTTCAGCGAAAAAAATCGGTACGGAGCTAGACCTTGAGCTGACACACACCATCTACAAAGCCGCGGACATGAAAAAAGGGCTTGAGCTGAATATCATTGCCGCGATACTCTTCAGTGGCGACGCTTTTGACGAGTACGACTCTGACACCGGCGCGATCGTAAAAGGGAATAATATTTATGAGTACGGGGTAAGGCTCTCGTACGAGTTTTAGAGATTGACGTTTAGATGAGATTGCCACACTCGGCTTCGCTTCATTCGCAATGACGGTTACGCAACGTCATCGCGAGGAGAAAGCATCTAGATGCGTAGCGGCTTTTTACGAACGACATGGTGGTCTTAGCGGTAAACAATTCCCATAGCCAAAAACAGGAAAACATAACATGAAAAACAACAAAACAATATACCTCATCGACGGTAGCTCTTACATCTACCGGGCGTACTTCGCTATCAGGCGTCTCTCAACATCGGAGGGCTTCCCGACGAACGCGATCTTTGGTGTCGTGAAGATGCTCAACAAAGTGGTCAAGGACTATTCCCCGCAATACTTGAGCGTCATATACGACTCGAAGGGAAAGAACTTCCGGCACGAACTCTTCCCCGAATACAAAGCGACCCGGAAGAAGATGGAGGATGATCTCGTCGCGCAGATACCGCATATCAAGAGGCTTGTCGAGGCGTACAGCTTCCCGTCTATCGAGCTCAATGGCTTTGAGGCAGACGACATAATAGCGACAGTAGCCGAAAAGTTCTCAAAGCGCGGGATGACAGTAAAGATCATCTCCGGCGACAAAGACCTCATGCAGCTCATCAACGATAATGTCACGATGCACGACACGATGAAGGATAAAGAGTACACTGTCACCGACGTGATCGAGCGGTTTAAGGTACCACCGGAGAAGGTGAAAGAGGTTATGGGACTTTCTGGCGATTCGTCAGACAACATTCCGGGCGTGCCGGGTATTGGGGAGAAGACAGCGGGCGCGCTAATCGTGGAGTTCGGCTCTATGGAAGAGCTGTACGAGCGCATCGACGAAGTGAAGGGTAAGAAGCGCGAGAAGCTTATCGACAACCGTGAGAAGGCGTTTTTGAGCAAAAAGCTTGTCACGCTTGACTGCTCGGTGCCGCTTGAAGTCACGCTTGATGACCTGACTATAAAACCGCCGGATATCGACGCGTTGGCGCCTATCCTGAAGGAGTTTGAGTTTTACAGACTGCTCGATGCGCTACCGGGTAAAAGCGTTCAGAATACGCTTGCTTATGACGACTATCACATTGTCAAAGATGAGGAGCTGTTTAACCGAATTATTACCGAAATCAAGAATAAGAAAAAGTTCGCGATCGACCTAGAGACCACTTCACGCGACCCGATGCTCGCCGATATTGTCGGCATTTCTATCAGCTATGATCCGCACAAGGCGTATTATATCCCGGTCGCGCATACCGGTGAGGGGAGTGACGGTCAGCTCGACAGGGACCATGTACTCACAAAGCTGAAGGGTATCCTCGAGGAGAGCGGTATCACGAAAATTGGGCAGAACATAAAATATGAATACGTCATATTTCGGCGTTACGGTATAGAGCTAAGCGATGAGATGCACGACACGATGGTGATGTCGTACCTGCTTAATCCGGCGAAGCGTAACCATAATCTGAACGATATCAGCATGGACTACCTGAACCACAAGATGATCACCTATAAAGAAGTATGCGGTAGTGGCAAGAGCGAGCTCCCATTCAACGAGGTGAGCGTCGAGACCGCGTGCCGCTACTCCTGCGAGGACGCAGACGTCACTTATCTTGTGGCGGATGTTCTTATGCCGAAGCTTGAGGAGCTCGGGCTTACCGGGCTTTACGAAGATATCGAGATGCCACTGGTGAAGGTGTTGGCCGATATGGAGATGACCGGTATTCTTGTCGATGAAAAAAAGCTGGTCTATCTGTCAGAAAAATTCGGGGGTATGATGGAGGAGTTCCAAACCGAAATATATGCAGAAGCTGGTGAGGAGTTCAACATAAACTCCCCAAAACAGCTTAGCAAGATACTGTTCGAGAAGATGAATCTGCCGGTGATAAAAAAAACGAAGACCGGCTACTCCACCGACGTATCGGTGCTGACCGAGCTCGCTGAGGTGTACGACCAGAAGATACCGCGTGATATTTTGCGCTACCGAAGCGTCTCGAAACTGAAGTCGACCTACACCGACGCGCTTGTGGCGCTGATAAACCCGCACACAAAGCGGCTCCACACGTCGTACAACCAGACTGTCACCTCAACCGGGCGGCTGTCTAGCTCTGAGCCGAACCTGCAGAACATACCGGTGCGGAGTGACGAGGGGCGGCTGATACGTAGCGCGTTCATCGCCGAACCGGGCAAGACGCTCATCTCGGCGGATTACTCGCAGGTGGAGTTGCGCATCCTCGCGGACTTGAGCGGTGATGAGACTATGCTGCGCTCTTTCGAGCTTGGGGAGGATATTCACACTCGAACCGCGTCAGAGGTGTTTGACATATTCCCGCAGATGGTGACGCCGGATATGCGGCGCGCTGCGAAAGTGATAAATTTCGGGATCGTCTACGGTATGAGCGCGTATGGGCTGAGCCGTGAGCTGAAGATACCACCGAAGACCGCGAAGAAATATATAGATGGGTACTTTCGGAAGTACCATCGGGTGAAGGAGCATATAGACAACACGATAAAAAGAGCGCATGAGGATGGTTTTGTGACAACTCTCTTTGGTCGGCGGTTAAACCTACCGGATATTTTTAGCAAAAACAAGAATATCGTGCAGATGGCTGAGCGCAACGCGGTAAACGCACCGATACAAGGCACAGCGGCGGATATCATCAAGATCGCGATGATACGGCTCGCCAGCAAAATAAATGAAGCAGGCTTTAAGAGCAAAATGCTGTTACAGGTGCATGATGAGCTTGTATTTGAGATAGCTGATGATGAGATAGACATAATGGAAAAGCTTATCCGTGATGAGATGGAGAACGCCGGAAAACCACACATAAAAATACCGCTAAAGGTGGAGATGGACAAAGCAAATAACTGGAGCGACGCTCATTAATCATTACGTCACATACTTTAACCACAGAGTACACAGAGGAAAAACGTTAAAAACTTTTTACAGTAACCTAATATAAACTCGGGGATGACATTTTTCACTCTATGATTAGCATTAGCTTTTCAAGAAACCTCACCTATTGACTAATTCCACCAATAATGCTACATTATTTTTATGTCTACAACAGATCCTATCATAGTCGCCGTTACCGGTGCGAGCGGCTCGATTTACGCAAAAAGGCTTATCGAAGTTCTGCGCGCCGGGGGTACCCATGTCAACCTCATCATCTCTGACGCGGCAAAGCAGGTAATCGTTCATGAGCTTGGCGCTGACGCGCTTAAGGAGCATTTCTCAAACGGTGAAAAATTATCGGTATACGATAATGGCGATATCGGCGCAAGAATGGCGAGCGGAACAAGCGCGGAGAAAAAAATGGTAGTGATACCAACGTCGATGGGGACTATCGCGAGGATAGCGGCGGGGATATCCTCATGCCTGATTGAGCGGGCGGCGGATGTGGTGATAAAGGAGCGCGGGCACTTGGTACTGGTGCCGCGTGAGACGCCATTTAGCTCAATTCACCTTGAGAATATGCTGAAGCTCTCTCATGCCGGGGTGACTATTTTACCGGCGGCACCGGCGTTTTATCAAAAGCCGCAAACGATTGATGATCTCGCGTATTTCATCGTGACAAAAACTCTTGACCTGCTCGGTATCAAAAGCGACCTGATAAAGCGCTGGCAACCATAGGGCATGATGCCCTATCTATATTTCGCTGGCAAACTATTTATTTAACAATTGAACCAGAACTTTTTTCACCCGGTCAAACATTTCATCAGGCGTGTTGCTGACCCCTTTGTTGAGGTACTGCGCCGGTTCACAAAAATCGATCACTTTTTTAAGATTATCGTCACACCTCTTCACCGAAAAAAAGAGTATCGGTATTTTCCGATCTTCGCGACTAAACCCCTCTTCTATCGCTCGCATAGCTACCGCGGCGTTTATCCCGGACATAATCGGCATCTGAATATCAAGTATCACAAGGTCTAGCGGCTTTCGCTTCTCAAAAGTATTGACCAGTGTGGTAATAAATTTGCCGCCGTCAGGCGCTGTAACAACTTTGCTGGCAAGTTCATTTTCAAGAATTTTATCGTTTAGCATCGTAGTTATGAGCTCAGAATCATCAACAACAATAACCCGCTCGAGTTTTTTTATTTCTACATCGAGTACAGCTGACTCCAAAGTAAGCCCGCAATAACCGCACCGCAACTCCATAATATCGTCTCGGTGAGTCTCGTAAGTCTTCACCATATCACCACAACTAGGACAAAAAACTAAGTTATCAGACATTATTCCCTCCTATTTTAATGCTATTTCCCTAACAATTCCCGCATCTTCGTGGACATACCGCCATCCCTCACCAGCGCCTCGCCGATCAAGAACGAATTTATACCGCTCTCAAGCAATAGTTCTATGTCAGCACGGGTATTGATACCGCTTTCGCTGACGATCACCTTCTTCTTCGGTATGTCAACAGCCAGCTCGGTAGTCGTATTCAGATCAACGGTGAAATTTTTAAGGTTCCGATTGTTTATACCGATTATACGCGCCTTTGTCGTAAGGATTTTTCCAAGCTCTAGTTTGTTATGCACCTCGACAAGAGCATCCATTCCAAGCTCATGAGTAAGCGCGAGAAAATTGACGATATCAGGTTTATCCAACACTGCGGCGATCAGCAGAATAGCGTCCGCACCCGCCGCCTTCGCCTCATATATCTGATATTCATCAATTATGAAATCCTTGCGCAACAACGGTAAGCGCACCTCACGGCGTATATCCTCAAGGTATGACAACCTCCCGAAAAAAAATTCTTCATCAGTCAGGACTGATATCGCGGCCGCACCAGAACTTTCATAACTCTTCGCAATGCAGGTGTGGTCAAACTCGGTGCAGATAATCCCTTTTGATGGTGAGCCTCTTTTTACCTCGGCAATGATGTTTACGCCGTCTTTTTTCGCGAGCGCGTCATAAAAGCTGAATCGCGCAGAGCTCTTCATAGACTCAACCGCCCCAATCAGTTCTTTAAACGGTCGCTTACTCTTGGTCTTTTTCAGCTCTGTATATTTATGTTTGACTATTTTGCCTAGAATTGTATCCAAGTTTACTCCTATTTTAACTAGAAAAATCAAGCAATAACTCACCAATATGTAAAAACATTATTGATCAGCTATTAGTTTGTTATAACAGTGGATGAAGCAACACACTTTATCCATAAACCTATACGTATTTAAAGCATAACAAGAAATATCTGTTTTTGAAAGCTTTTTTTCGGAATTTTACAGCACGCACCTCAAAACTTTTCACAACATCAGAGCCATCTGTAGGTTTTGTTTTTTTGTTGTTCACTGGTCAATTATGGAAAGGTGGCGGGCTATTTCCGCAAGCGGCCTCCAAACAGCGCATGGACTTTGAGCTGTTTGGAGGATTTGAGAAAAGTGGTATATTAAAGGGCATTCAATTTGTTAACATGCCCTGTTGTAGATCTACATTATTGTTCAGTAATGGTAAAAACTTTGTCTAAAACTACCATATCAACTACCGGCAACACCAGAGCATCCTTACCAAGCAGTAAGTTCGCTACCGACTGAGGATATGAACGATACCTCAGCTTTGTCTTGATGCTTAAGGGGCATGTTGCCCAATCCACCTTAGAGGGGGATTCCCCCTAAACTCCCGAGCATCGCGATGCTGGTCGCACCCCCTTTTTACAGGTACTTACAGCGACAGTTTTTTTGAAAATCTCAGAATTTGTCTATTTGGAAACACTCCCTTAAGCTCTTATTTTAATCATTATAACCCAAGCCCTCTGTTACAAACATTTTTTATATTGACCAGCTAGCGACCTGAGTGCGCTAGCTGGCTTATGCTTTTCAAAAATACCTTTTAAAGAGGTTACTCTCCAAAATATCTTGCGAGTAAACCTTCTAAAGCTCTCGCGTGGCGACCTTCGTCACGTGATGCTTCATCAAATACATCGTGCGCAGGGTCGATCGAAATCTCTTTTGCTTTCACCGCACTGAGGCGCTTGCCTTTGTTGGCGGCGCACTCACCTGCTAGCATTTTGCTTATGTTTTCCTTTGTGCTTTCTGAAATAAGACCGTTTAACTCCGCGAAGAGCGCCGCGTGCGCTCCCTCCTCGTACGCTATCTCTTTTAGTACAATAGCGACTTCTGGGTAGCCTTCTCTAAACGCCTGACGCGCCATCGCTAGATATAACCCTACTTCAGCTGTCTCACCTCTAAAATTTGCTTTGACTGCTTCTTCAAGCTCGGTGCCTTTTGTTGTTCCTAACTTTCTTTCATTAATTAACTCAGTCATAGTTTGTCTCCTCTTTTCTTTTTTTTACCGAGCACTTTATTTCAAAGTACTCTATATTTACTTAAATTCAAGTGTTGTTTTCATTTTTTTTATTTTTATATGACTACTGCTTTTCGCGTATCAATGATAACCCAGACAGTCATAATTACACCCAAAAAAAATCTGCCCGCTTCAGCTCTTCTCCGCCATCATGCTTAAAAGTATCACCTGCTGCCTCGCTACATCGGCGAGTGTATACTTCTTTAAGACATTTTGAAAACTTTCACGCGCTTCTTGCCACACAGTGTGCATATAACATGACTTCTCCCTGCCACAAACGTCTTCAGCATTATCCGCCAGACATACATTGACCAAAAAGAGATCATCAATAATGCTTATGACTTCATAAATCGAAACCTCATTGGGGTTGCGAGCGAGTTGAAAGCCGCCTTTGACTCCCCTGAAGGAGTTGACGATACCCGCCTTAATAAGCGGTTGCATTATTTTTGTCAAAAAGCCTGGTGTAATCCCCTGCGTTCTGCATATTTCAGCCTTTGAAATAATCTCTACACTGGAGTTTATAGCCATATAGACTAATGCTCTTATCGAATAATCTGTTGCTCTATTTATCCCCATAACTATTACCTTTCAAGTAATATATACCAGCTTTTATTTATAGCGTCAAGTTTTTTTTAAATTATTAAGACTCCTGTACGACCCTAAAACCGTCGTCCTGAATTTATTTCAGGAGCTAGCAATCATAATAAATCAGGGTAGATCCCGAAACAAGAGGCGCGCCTCAAGTTCGGGACGACGGCAGTAGTTTTTATACATAAAAGCAGGTTGCGCAGGAGTCTTTTATTTATTTATTTATTGTCAAAAATATTTCTTTGTGGATTATTATAAAAACCGTTAAATTGACTGCCCAAGGCTGTATTTAAGCATACTGAAGAGAAGAATTAGATTTACATTTCCCCCACTTGTTAAAAAACAAATCTTTTTTTTACTCTTAACACTTTAAAAAAATAAAATTTGTGGTATTATAATAAATAGGAGTTATTATTGCATTTATATGAAATTGTAAGGATATTTTTTAGGGGGGATGAAATATGAAAAGCATTACGCAGGAGGTAGCAAAGCTGTCATTAGAAGAGCAACAGGCAATATCAAACAACATTCTTAAACAGATCAACAAGACTATAGTCGATAGCATTGCAAAATCAATAGAACCACTAAATTCACTGATGAAAGGTCTCGGGGATGTAAACGGCAAGACAATCCTGATACTTCAGCCAGAAAAATACATGACATTAGGAATCATACTCATGCTGAATGGTGCGGGAATGGTATATGGACTAAACCGCTTCATAAAATCCGAAAAGCGTTTATCTACTTACTACGATAAGCTTCTTACATTTATTATCAAGAACAAAAAACAGCTGATTACAAGCGCTAAACTCACGGATGACGAAATCTCAGAGCGATTTAATGAGATAGTCTCTACGGACAGTGTAAACATGCGGGCGTATTTAAACCGCGACATGGTACGCTTTTCATTGGGCGAAGATATATCTATGATGCCTTATGACGACGAAATGTTTGACATTGTGATATCTGACCACGTTATTTCAACGCTTTATTATCCCTTTTCTTCGATCAATGAACTGCGTAGGGTGATGGCTGATAGTGCTATGATCTACATGATCACGTGCCCGTATGGCAGGGATGTGAAAACAAGCAGGCAACTCGCTGACAGATTGAAGTCTTCCCATGAACTGTTTGAGAAAAACTTCTCTTATGCCAGCGCCGACTATTGCAACAGGCTCCAGAAAAGTGATGTTGAGCATTACTTGAATGACTTCAATATTAAGGTAGAATCAATAGAGGCAAACGCGAAGATAAACATCGCGCCATTTGACAAAAAAGATATTGATGAAAGCTTTTTACTCTCTGGGACAAAGAACTTGTCAACGATTTCTTATACTATTGTAGCTCATAAACAAAGCAATAAAAAGGAGAACTTTTCTGAGGAGGATTTCCATATCTACGCAAAGGGGCTCGACCTGCATCACAGGGGCAAGTACAATGTCGCTCGCGCCCGCTTCGAAAGCCTTATGCGAAAGCACCCAAAAGATATCAGAGTAACACACAGCCTCTTTAGCTCATTATACTTCCTAAAGGATTATCAGAAAGCTTTTGACACATACAAGCTGATAAACAAAAGAAAATACTCCCCTACCGCAAGAGACCGCTATTACGTTGGTGACGCTCTATTTAACATAGAACGCTACAAAGAAGCGAAGAAGTTTTTCGCGGCGGTGGCAGAGATAGACCCAAAGCAGCACATGGCGTATAACGCGATCGGGCTATGCGATTATCGCACCGGGGAAGTCAGCGCGGGGCTCAAAAATATCAAAAAGTCTGTCAAACTGTTCCCATATTTTTCTGAAGGGCTTGGCAACATCGGGATGATACTTGAGACGATAGACAAGAGTAAAGCTGTTGAGCACTTTAAGATAGTTCTCACGCTTGACCCCGGACATAAGGCGGCTCTCTTTAGCATGGGGCGGCTTTTGTATGAGCGGGAAAGATACGAAGACGCGGGTAAGTACCTCAATGAATACTGCATCGTGACCGGTTCGCAGGGTACCGCCTTTAAGATGTACATAGACTGCCTGATGAAGATGGGGCTCAAACGTACCGCGAAAAAAGAGATCGAAACGGTTATGAACAATAATCCGACTGACCTCTCTATTTCAAGGATGTTTGAAACCTTTATGGATGATTCTCTGACCAGTTGATCAATATAGATGCAATATATATCATTCACCGTAGGGGCGAATCTTGTATTCGCCCCTTTTGTTAAGGTGATCACAAGAATCGCCCCTACGGACATAACCCTGAACGCTCAAATCTGAAAAAACAATTGTAATTTTCACCGATCTGTTATATTCTACCGCAAAATATTTACCGGATAAATGGAGGAGAAATTTGTCTAAAAAGATGTGGGGTGGTAGGTTTACCCAAAAAACTGATGAAAAAGTAGATGATTTTAACGCGTCTATAGATTTTGATAAGCGGCTTTACAGGCAGGATATAGCAGGGAGCAAGGCTCACGCGATCATGCTTCACGCAAAAGGTATCCTCACCGAAGATGAGAAGAACGCTATTATCAGCGGGCTTGACAAGATTATCGTTGATATAGAGAGTGGCAAATTCGAGTTTAAAAACGAGCTTGAGGATATACACATGAACATTGAGTCCGTCCTCACCGACAGTATCGGCGCGGCAGGAAAAAAACTGCATACAGCCCGCAGCCGTAACGATCAGGTGGCGGTCGATATCCGGCTCTTCATGCTCGATGAAATAAGCGATATCGCCAAGTTGCTTGAGGAGTTGCTGCATACGCTTCTGGTAACTGCCGAAGATAACATAGAAGTGGTGATGCCGGGATACACGCACCTGCAACGTGCGCAACCGATCAGGTTTTCGCATCATATCCTCGCGTATTTTGAGATGTTTAAGCGTGACCACGCGCGGCTCTCAGACTGCGCGTCACGGATGAACGCTTTGCCGCTCGGCTCTGGCGCGCTCGCGGGTACCACGTTTGATATTGACAGAGAGCTTGTCGCTAAGGCTCTAGGATTCGCCAGTGTGACAAACAACAGCCTCGATTCAGTCTCAGACCGTGATTTCGCTATTGAGTTCTTGAGCGCCGCATCAATAATAATGATGCACTTGAGCCGCTTTTGTGAGGAGATAATAATCTGGAACTCCGCTGAGTTTTCATTCATCGAGATATCTGACTCATACACCACCGGTAGCTCGATAATGCCGCAGAAGAAAAACCCCGATGTAGCGGAGCTTATACGTGGTAAGACCGGCAGGGTTTACGGTAGCCTTGTGAGCCTGCTGACGACGATGAAGTCGCTCCCGCTCGCTTACAACAAAGATATGCAGGAGGATAAGGAACCGATTTTTGACGCGGTAGATACCGTGAAGGATTGCGTCGAGCTATTCACCGGCATGATAAAAGAGATAAAACTGAACGCGCCCCGCATGGAGGAGGCGGCGTTTGGTAGCTTCACCACCGCGACTGATCTTGCGGACTACCTCGTGACTAAAGACGTACCGTTTCGCGAGGCGCATGAGATCACCGGTAAGGTAGTCAGGTTCTGCATAGATAACGGTTATGACCTGCGATCACTGCCGCTCGAGGATTATCAAAAGTTCAGCGATAAGATAGATAGTGAAGTTTATATAAAGACCTCCCTGACCAACTCGGTCGAGGGGAAGAGATCATACGGGGGGACGTGCAAAAGCGAGGTGGAACGGCAGATCGGGATCGCTTTTGAATCATTAAAGAATATAAATGCGTAAAAATGTCACTACAATACTACTGCTTATCTGTTTGACTTTTGCCGCGGCTTGTGGTAAAAAAGCGCCTCCGGTAGCGCCTGAAACCGTGCTACCGAACCGACCGACTGAGCTGAGTGT